>DASSZQ010000069.1:0-23046 GCA_035702755.1 Solirubrobacteraceae bacterium
AAAAGGTGTTGTCAGGCGGCCAGCGCCGGCACCAGCTCCTCGGTCTCGGCGAGGTGCTGGTGTGAGGGGCAGTAGCCGTTGTGGGGGAGCGGCATCCGCTGGCACGGTGTCCCCTTGCGCGTGCTGGCACGGCATTGGAGGGGGTTGCCGTACAGGTCGTAGCCGTTCTGGGGCTGGTTGCGGAGGTGCTCGTCCGCGAACTCCAGGTAGCGCTCGATCACCCGCAGCACCCTGAGCTGCGAGGCCATCGGGAAATAGACCCGGATGTCGTTGAACAGGGTGCGGGCGGGCCGGGCGAAGTAATGGCGATCGGTCGCCATCCGCTCAACCGTCGCCTCGCATGCGCGCAGCACACGCTCGTGGTTGGCCTGCGGGCACGTGGCGCGCGGATCCTCGGTGATCTCGTTGGCAATCTCCCGGTAGATCGCGCGACTGAACTCATACATGGGGGGATCTCCTCACTCCTTTTGGGTTCCCTGCCGGGCGCCCATGCGTTAGCTACTCGCGAGTATCCCCAGGTCGTGTGAAGCTCATCACACTGGATTTATTAACTACTTATTAAGTAGAAACCGGAATTTCGTGTGACCGCAGGCTAGAGCCATTCGGCGATCGCCGGCGCGGTTCCCCGGGTGAGCGTCACGTGGCAGCGGTCAAGGGCGGGGTCGAGCGCGGGGAAGTCCAGGCGCCGGTGGGCGCCGCGGCTCTCCCGGCGTGCCAGCGCCGCCTCGCCGATCAGCCGCACGAGGGGGTGAGGGTCATCGAGCAGCCGCCCCAGTCCGTCGGCGCTTCGCTCCAGCCCGGCGTGGCGCCAGAGGTTGGTGCGCGACTGCGCGCTGATCTCCACGGGGGGCGGCTCGTCCGCCGCATCGGTGGGCGCCGGCGGTCCCGGGTCCGGCTCGCTCAGCGCCGCCCGGGCGGCCCGCGCGCCGAACACGAAGCACTCGCTCAGCGAATTGGAGGCCAGCCGGTTGGCGCCGTGCAGCCCCGTGCACGAGCACTCGCCGACGGCGTAGAGGCCGGGCAGGGTCGAGCGCCCGTGCAGGTCGGTGGCGATGCCGCCCATCATGTAGTGGGCGGCGGGCGCGACCGGGATGAGCTCGTGCTCCGGGTCGATCCCCGCCTGGCGCAGCGCGGTGACCACGTTGGGAAACAGGGCGGGGTCGACGTGGCGCATGTCGAGCCCCACCGATGTCGCGCTGCCGGCGTCGATCTGGCGCTGCACCGCCCGAGCCACCTCGTCGCGGGGGGCGAGCTCATCAACGAAGCGCTCGCCGGCGGCGTCGAGCAGGCGCGCGCCCTCGCCCCGGACGGCCTCGGTGACGAGGAACCCGTCGGCGTCGTTGCCGTCGACGACCGCGGTGGGATGAAACTGCATGAGCTCCAGGTCGGCGAGCTGCGCTCCAGCGGCGTGCGCGAGCAACAGCCCGGAGCCGATCGCCCCCGGCGGGTTCGTCGTTCTCGCCCACAGGGCGGCGGCGCCGCCGGTGGCGAGCACGATTGCGCCGGCGCCGATGACGGTCCCGTCGTTGAGCTCGATCGCGGTGGCGCGGCCGCCGGCGGTGAGGATCCGCCGCGCCCGGCGACCCTCGAGCACGTCGATGCGCTCCTGCACGGCGGCGAGTGCCGACAGCTGGCGGATGATCCGCCGACCGGTCGCCGCGCCTCCGGCGTGGACGATCCGCCGGGCGCTGTGGCCGCCCTCGAGGCCGAGGGCAAACCGGCCGCTGCGGTCGGCGTCGAAGGTGACGCCCAGCCGGCTGAGATCCTCCACCGCCGCCGGCGCCTCGTCGCACAGCACCCGGGCCGCCGATTCGCGCACGGCACCGCGCCCGGCGGTGAGCGTGTCGGCGAGATGCCGCGCCGGGCTGTCGTCCGGCGCGAGCGCAGCGGCCAGCCCGCCCTGCGCCCAGTAGCTCGAGCCGCCGGCCAGCGGCGTGGCCGAGATCAGGGTCACCCGGGCGCCGAGCCGGGCGGCGCTGAGGGCGGTGTAGAGGCCGGCGGCCCCGGCCCCCACAACGGCAAGCTGCGTCTGCACTGGGCTCACATGCGGGTACGGTACTCGGCGATGCCCGGCGCTCCCGTGCTCTTCTCCCATCCCTCCTCGCTGGAGCACCAGACCGGCCCCCATCCGGAGCAGCCGGCGCGGATCACCGCGATCGAGCGCGAGCTGACGGCGCGTGACTGGCTGGGGTATGAGCGGGTCAGCTCACCGCCGGTGGACCGAGAGACGCTGCTCGCCGTCCACCCGGCGCGCCACATCGAGCTCATCCAGGGGGCGGCGCAGGCCGGTGGCGGCCAGATCGATCCGGACACGGTCGTCTCCGCGGGGTCCTTCGGTGCCGCGCTGCACGCCGCCGGCGGTGCGGTCGCGCTCGCCGACCGGCTGCTGGAGGGCGCGGCGCCCACCGGATTCAGCATCCACCGCCCGCCCGGCCACCACGCCGAGCGCGCCCGGGCAATGGGCTTCTGCCTGTTCAACAGCGTGGCGGTGGCCGCCCGTCACGCGCGCACCGCCCACGGCCTGGAGCGGGTGCTGATCGTCGACTGGGACGTCCACCACGGCAACGGCACCAACGACATCTTCCACGAGGAGCCGGGCGTGCTCTTCTGCTCCATTCACCAGTCGCCGCTGTATCCGGGGACGGGCGCGGGCACCGACGTCGGCTCCGGGCCGGGACGCGGGTTCACCGTCAACATGCCGGTGGCGCCGGGCTCCGGGGACGCGGTGTTCTGCTCGCTGATCGACCACGTGGTGGTGCCGCTGGCGCGGGCCTACTCGCCCCAACTGGTGCTCATCTCCGCGGGCTATGACGCTCACGCCGAGGACCCGCTCGCCGACTGCCTGGTGACAGACGGCGGGTACGCGACGATGGCCCGGTCCCTGCGCGACGTCGGAGCCGAGGTGGGCGCGCCGGTGGGCGCCGTGCTGGAGGGCGGCTACGCGGTGGGGGCGCTGGCGCGGGGGGTGGCGGTGACGATGGAGGTGCTCGCCGGGGGTGGCGACGCGGCGGCGGATGCGAGCGATGTGGCGGCGGACGCGGTGGCGCCGGAGGCGGTGCGGGCGCGGGAGCGGGTGGCCGAATTCTGGCCGGGCGTGGTGTGAGGGGGGTGGCCGGGTGGGGTCGCTCGCCCTGCGGGCGATCGGTGCTCGCAAAACAACGGCGGCGATGAAGCGGGCGGGATCCGGGCGCAGCCGGTGTGTGCGAGATGCGATTGGCGGCGTTGGATTTGGTCAGGAAGTGGCGCTCAGCGACGGATCTGTACGAGATCGCGCGGGCGAATCCGAATTTCGAACGATTCAGCCGTCGCCCGCGCCAGCGCCGGAGCGACCGCGTGCCCGGCGTTTTCAGCTGGCCTTGGCGAGCGCGGCGCGCCAGGTGTCAAGCACCCGCCGGGCCATGACGTCGGCGGAGTAGCCCGCCGCGCGGTCGCGACCGGCCACCCGGGGGTCGGCGGCGGCCAGGTGGGGGGCGAGCGCGGCGCGCCAGGACGCCGCCTGAAACGGGGCACAGAGCGTGCCCGGGATTCCGGCCAGCGCCGGCGGCGCGACGCCGACGGGTGTCGCCAGAACCGGCACGTCGCAGGCGAGCGCCTCCAGGGCGGCCAGCCCAAAACCCTCTCGCTCTGAGGGCACCAGCACCGCGTTGGCGGCGTTGATCCAGAGGGGCACCTGCGCCGGGTCCACGCCGCCGAGCGTGAGCAGGGGGATGTCGCCGGCGGCTGCCCGCGCCCGGTCATAGCGTTTCTCCGGCCGGGCCGGGTCGGCCGGAAACAGCACGTAGGGCCCCGCCGGGTCAAGTCCGAGTGCGCGCCGGGCGTCGGCTCGGTCGACGGGACGAAACCGCTCAAGGTCGACCCCGCACGGCAGCACCGCGGGACGGCCGCGCATCGCCCAGCGGGGGACCCGCGCGGCGAGCGGCTCGGACACCACGCCGACCACGTCACAGACGCGCAGGCCGGCGAGGGTCACCGGGCGCGCCTTGGGGTGGCTGAGATCGGTGCCGTGCAGGGTCACGATGCGGACCTGGCCCCGCGCCGCCAGCGCCGGCCAGATCGTCAGCCCGTAGTGGGCGTGGACGACGTCGAAGCGCTCATGGCCATGGCGGGTGCGCAGCCGGGCGGCGGCGCGGGGGTACGCGCCCAGGCCCCCGGCCGGGGCGAAGGAGAAGACCTCCACCTCCACGTCCGCCTCGGCGTCGCCGATCCGGCGCAGCGCGGCAACCTGGTCGGCGACGAACCGTCCGAGCTCCGGGCGCTCCGGCGTGGGATACATGTTGGTGACGATGAGGGCGCGCACCGGTGCGGCGACTGTATCGGCGGGTCGGCGGTGCGGCGGCCCGCGTCGGCGCCGCGCCCTTTGGCACCATGAGGGACATGTCTGACCTCGCGCAGCTTCCGGTCGCCGTGTTCGACTCCGGCGTCGGCGGGCTCACCGTCCTGCATGAGCTGCTCGTCTCGCTGCCGAACGAGGATTACGTCTATCTGGGGGACACGGCGCGGCTGCCGTACGGGAACCGCAGCCCGGCTGAGCTGCGGGCGTTCTCGCTGGAGATCGCCGACCACCTGCTTGAACTCGGCGCCAAGCTGCTTGTCGTCGCCTGCAACTCGGCGAGCGCGGCCGCCCTCGACGTCCTGCAGGCGCACCTGGAGCAGGCGGGCACCGACATCGATGTCATCGGCGTGCTCCATCCGGCCGCCCAGCTCGCGGTGGCGGCCAGCCGCAGCGGCCGGATCGGCCTCATGGCCACCCCGGCGACGGTGACCAGCGGCGCCTACGCGCGCATCGTCCGCGCCGCGGATCCGCACGTGCTGCTGGAGAGCGTTCCGTGCCCGGATCTGGCGTCGGTGATCGAGGCCGGCTTCCCGTTCGACGAGGACCTCATGGCCACCGTGCGCGAGTACTGCGCCCCGCTGCGCGCGGCCGAGGTCGACACCGTGATCCTCGGCTGCACGCACTTCCCCTTGATCGCGCCGATGATCCAGCGGATGCTCGGCCGGGGGGTGACGCTCGTCAGCTCCGGGCCCGGGGTCGCGCGCAGCGTCGAGCGGGCGCTGGCCGCGCGCGGGTTGCTCAATCCCCGCGCGGACGAGGGCAGCTACCGCTTCCGGTGCACCGGTGATGTCGCGGCGTTCCAGCGGCTGGGCACGCGCTTTCTGCAGATGCCGCTCGGCGACGTCGTGCACGTGGAACTCGATATGGAGCTGGCCGCATGACGATGACGACCGAGCGCAGCTACGGGCGCGGCGCCGGCGAGATGCGCCCGGCGACGATCGAGCCCGGCTTTGTGCGCACCGCCACCGGCTCGGCACTGATCTCGATGGGCGAGACGCGCGTGATCTGCACCGCCTCGGCGCAGGAGGGTGTGCCCCGCTGGTTGCTTGGCTCCGGGCGGGGCTGGGTAACGGCCGAGTACGGGATGCTGCCGGCGTCGACGACCGAGCGCAAGCAGCGCGACATCACCAAGGGCCGCGCCGACGGTCGGACGGTCGAGATCCAGCGGCTCATCGGACGGTCGCTGCGCGGCGTCGTGGACTTTGCGGCGCTCGGCGAGCGCACCATCTACATCGACTGCGACGTCCTCCAGGCCGACGGAGGCACCCGCTGCGCGTCGATCACCGGGGGGATGGTGGCGCTGCGGTTGGCGTGCGAGGCGCTCGTGGCCAAGGGGGCGCTGGCGACGCTTCCGCTCACCGGCTCGGTGGCGGCGATCTCCTGCGGGATCGTGGACGGCACCGCGATGCTTGACCTGGACTACTCCGAGGACTCCACGGCCGAGGTGGACGCCAATGTCGTGATGACCGGCGACGGAGGCCTGGTCGAGGTCCAGGCGACGGCGGAGCGGACGCCGCTCTCCCGGGCGCACCTTGACGACCTGCTCGGTCTGGCCGCCGCCGGGATCGATCAGCTGCGGCTCCTGCAGGAGCAGTCGGTCACCACCGCGTCCGCGGGACGCTGAGGTCGCCATGGCCGCCGGCGACGACCGCATGCACTTCGTGCTGGCGACGCGCAACCCGCACAAGGTGCGCGAGTTCAACCGCCTGCTGGCGCCGGCGTCAATCGACGTCTCGCCGCTGCCTGACGACGTCCAGCTGCCGCCGGAGGACGGCGAGTCGTTCGCCGACAACGCCCTGCCCAAGGCGCGGACGGCCGCCGCGGCCACCGGACGGGTCTCGATCGCCGACGACTCCGGGATCGAGGCCGAGACGCTCGGCGGCCGGCCCGGCGTGCGCTCGGCCCGCTATGCCGGCGTGGGCGCCTCTGACCAGGAGAACCTCGACAAGCTGATGCGCGAGGCGCATCCCGGCAGCCGGCTGCGCTACGTGTGCGCCCTCGCCTACGTGGATCCGGACACCGGCGCCGAGCACGTCTTCTTCGGCACCTGCTCCGGGAGCCTGGCGCAAACGCCCCGGGGGACGCGGGGCTTTGGCTATGACCCGGCATTTGTGCCAGACGGCGACCACGACGGGCGCACGATGGCCGAGCTGCCCGACGCCGAGAAGGACGCGATCAGCCACCGGGGGGCGGCGGTCGCCGAGTTGGTGGCATGGCTCCGCCGTTCTCGCTGAGCTCGCCGCGCACCGACGGCGGCGGTGATGCCGGTGCCGGTGCGGGTGCCGGTGCGGGCCGGGGTTCGTCCGGGCCGCCCGAGCCCGCCGCCCAGGCGGGGGTGAAGGCGCGCACCGCGGCCATCTCGGTCCTGTCGAACTCGACGCTCATCCTCCTCAAGGTCATCGCCGGGACGATCACCGGGTCGGTGGCGATCCTCACCGAGGCCGTCCACTCAAGCATCGACCTCGTCGCCTCGATCGTCGCCTTCTTCTCCGTCCGCAAGGCCGACGAGCCGGCCGACGAGACGCACCGGTACGGTCACGAGAAGATTGAGAACCTGGCCGCCGCGATCGAGGGGATCCTGATCCTCGTCGGCTCGGCGGCGATCGCCTTTGAGGCGGTCCGCCACCTCGTCAACCACGGCCGGGTGCAGACGGTGGGGCTCGGCATCGCCGTCGTCGCCGTCTCGCTCGCCCTCAACCTCGGCGTCTCCTACCGCCTGTCGCGGACCGCGCAGCGCACCGGCTCACCGGCGCTCGCCGGGGACGCCGCCCACCTCGGCACCGACGCCCTCACCTCGGCGGCGGTGCTGATCGGACTCATCCTCGTCGACGTCACCGGTGCGCAGTGGATCGACCCCGTCGTCGCGCTCGCGGTGGCGCTGGTGGTGGTGAGCACCGGGGTGCGGCTGCTCGCCCAGGCGTCCCGGGTGCTCGTCGACGAGTCGCTCCCCTCCGCCGAGGTGCATGTCATCCGGGAGGCGATCGAGGGGTTCTCGGCGCGCGGCGTCGTCGGCTACCACGAGCTGCGCACCCGCCGCGCCGGATCCCGGCGGTACATCGACCTCCATGTGCAGTTTCGCTCCGGCACTTCGCTGGAGGAGGCCCACCGGACCGCGCATGACCTCCAGGACATCATCAGCGCGCGGCTGGCCGGGGCCGACGTGCTCATCCATCTGGAGCCGGAGGACCGGGTGCGGCCGGGCGAGACGCTGCCCGCCGGCCAGGTCCGGCGGCCGCCCGCGTCCGGCTGAACCGGCGGCGGGAGGGGGCGTGGCCGCCGGTCAGACGAGGTTGATCGCCGCCGAGAGGGCGACCGCAAACGTGACCCCGGCGTACCCGTAATAGCCCTCCAGCACGAGGATGAGGACGGCCACCAGGCAGGCGAGCACGGTCAGCAGCCAGGCGATTCTCCCGAGGTTCACGCGCCCTATTCTGGCCGTCGCCGTGGATGGGTGCGGTGCGGCCGGCTCCGGAGCCGCGCGGCCAGATTCTCGCAAATTGCGTAAAAATGAGGCCTGAATGTCGCCTCGTGCGTCGATCCGGGCAAGAATGGCCTCTCAGGCGGGCCTGTGCGATGCATCCTTGTCCGCTCGCCGTGTTAGGTTCGACGTTTCCTACCGACCTCGAAGGAGGAGTAAATGACGAAATCTGAATTCGTAGACCAGGTCGCCGATCGCGCCGGTTTGAGCAAGAAGGACGCCAGCGACGCCGTCGACGCGATGCTTGAGACGATTGAGAGCGCGCTCAAGCGCGGCAGCGATGTCGTGTTCTCCGGGTTTGGCAAGTTCAGCGTGTCGGACCGCAGCGCCCGTGAGGGTCGCAACCCGGCGACCGGCGAGAAGATCCAGATCGCGGCGTCGCGGGTGCCCAAGTTCACCGCCGGCGCGGCGCTCAAGAAGGCCGTCAATTAGGCGGCCGGGCCGGCCCCGGGGCCGTAGGTGAGCCGGGGCTTCGGCGATCGGCTCGCCGAGCGCGTCGCCGAGCGCCGGTCCCAGATCGTCCTGGGGCTGGATCCGGATCCGGCGCGTCTGTGGCCCCGCGCTCTTGAGCTGGCCGCGGACGCCGCCGGCACGCCCGCCGAGCGGGCGAGCCGGGCGATCACCGCGCACTGCCGGCTCGTGCTGGAGGCCGCCGGCGAGCACTGCGTCGCCGTCAAGCCCCAGGTCGCCTGCTTCGAGCGGCTGGGGGCGCCCGGGTGGGCGTCGCTGGCCGAGGTCGTGCGCGACGCCGCCGACCGCGGGCTGCTCGTCATCGGCGACGCCAAGCGGGGGGACATCGACATCTCAGCCCGGGCCTACGGCCAGGCCTTTTTCGGTGGCACATCGACTCCGTTCGGCGAGATCGCGGGGCTGGGGGTGGACGCCCTGACGGTCAACCCGCTGCTGGGCCGCGATTCGCTGGCGCCCCTCGTTGAGGCGGCCCGGGCGACGGACGGGGCGGTCCTGGCGCTGGTGCGGACCTCCAACCCCGGGGCCGCCGATGTCCAGGACCGGGCGCTGGCCGAGGGGGGAACCGTCAGCGAGGCGCTGGCGCACATCGTCGACGAGTTGGGCCGCCCGGCGGTTGGCGCGGCCGGCCTGTCGGATGTCGGCGCGGTGACCGGCGCGACCGCTCCTGACCGGCTTGAGCAGTTGCGCGCAGCCATGCCGCACGCCGTCCTGCTGCTGCCGGGGATCGGGCCGCAGGGCGGAAGCGGCCGCGGGCTGGCGCCGGCGTTTGCGCCCGGACCGGCCGGCGGCCTGGTGTCGGCCTCGCGCGCGATCGTCTACGCGCATGAGCGCGACGGCGCCACCGGCGGCGAGTCGGCCGGCGCTCAGCCGCGGCGCGGTGATCCCGCCGGCGCCGCCCGCGCCGAGGCGAGTCGGCTTCAGGAGCTCATCTGGAGCCTGTACGCGTGAGCGAGCGCTGAGCCAGGAACCGGGATCGACGGCCGGCGAGGCCGAGCCCTCGGTGGGCGCATCGGCCGAGCCCTCGGCGGGCGCAGCGGCCGAGCCCACGGTGGGCGCAGCGGCCGAGCCCTCGGTGGGCGCATCGGCCGTCCGTGGGCATGCACCTGCAGGGGACGGCCCCGCCCACCAGTATGATCGCCGTGGGATGGTGGGAAAAAGTGCGCGCTTCCTGGCGCCGGCCGCCCTCATTGCGGTGGCCCTGGGGGTATACCTGATCGTGCACTCCGCGATGGGGCCCCATGCTTCGGCGGCCAGCCATTCCAGCGCCGTCCTCGTCAATGGGCGCCGACAGGCCACCCGGACACACCGGGGGCCGAAGTTCTACGTCGTCAAGCCGGGCGACACCCTGAGCTCGATCGCGGCCAAGACCGGGGTCAGCATGACCCGGATCACCGCCCTGAACAAATCCCTGGCTCAATCCCCCAACAGCCTGCAGACCGGGCAGCGGCTAAGGCTGCGACATTGACCCACCGAGCCGCTGCGCGCCTGGTCGCGACGGCTGCCTGCTGGGTGGGGGTGCTGGGCATCGCCGCTCCGCGCGCGGGGGCTGCCGCGCCGCCGCGCGGGCTGCCGGTCTCCGCCGCGGCCCTGTACGCCCCCCAGACCGGCCAGATCCTGTACTCGGTCAACGCCAACCGGCGCCTGCCGATCGCCAGCACGACGAAACTGATGACCGCGCTGGTCACCATGCAGCACGCTCCCAGCCTCAGCACCGTGTTCGCCCAGAACGACTGGTACCCCGCCCCGGAGGACTCCCAGCTTGGGCTCGTCCCCGGCGAGCGGATGACCGTCCGCGATCTGGTGGAGGCGATGATGCTCCCCAGCGCCGACGACGCCGCCGAGGATCTCGCGTACAACATCGGCGGCGGCTCGGTCCCCCGCTTCGTCGACATGATGAATGCCGAGGCGAGGCGGCTGGGGCTGACCGACACGCACTACACGACGCCGACCGGGCTCGACACCCCGGGCAACTACTCCAGCGCCGGTGATCTGGTGCGGCTGGCCGAGTACGACCTCACGCACTCCCCGTTTCTGGCGCGGGTCGTCGCCCTGCGCGGGGCCGACGTGCACGAGGGAGGCCGGCTCGTGCACATCACCAACCTCAACAACCTCGTGCACGACTACGCGTGGATCGACGGCGTCAAGACCGGACATACCGCGCAGGCCGGTTACGTGCTGGTGGCGGCGGGGCACAGGCACGGCATGTCGCTGATCAGCGCGGTCCTCGGCACGCCGAGCGAGACGGCACGCGACGCCAGCAGCCTGTCGCTGCTCGACTACGGTTTCGCCGGCTTTGCGCTGCGACGGCCGGTGCGGACCGGCGAGGTGCTCGCCCGGCCGCAGGTTCAGGACCGGCCCGGCGCCCGCGTCGCCGTCATCGCGGCACGGGGCGTTGCCCGGATCATGCGGAGCGGCGGGCGGCTGCGCGTCGGCGTCAGCGTGCCGCGCCAGCTGGCCGGACCGCTCCCGGCGCGGGCGATCGTCGGCTCCGCCACCGTCTTCGCCGACGGCCGGGCGGTGGCGCGGATCCCGCTCGTGCTACGACAGCGTCTACCGGCGGTCAGTGCGCTGACCGTCGCCGCCCGCTTCGTCACCCGGCCGCTCACACTGGGCCTGATCGTGGCCGCGATCGGCGGACTGTTCTGGAGAGGCGTGCGCCGGCGGCGGCGCACGGATCGGCAGGGAGGGGAAGTGAGAACAGCATGATCATCACCGTCACGCTCAACGCCGCGATGGACAAGACGCTCGAGGTGCCGAGCTTCACCCCGGGCCGCCGGCACCGCACCGTGGACCAGACGACGATGCCCGGAGGCAAAGGGGTCAACATTGCCCGCGCGATCAAGCGCCTCGGCCAGCCCGTGATCGCCACCGGGTTCGCCGGCGGGCCGACGGGGGCGCGGATCATCGAGGCGCTCAACGACGAGGGGATCCTCAACGACTTCGTGCGCATCGCTGACGAGTCCCGGACGAACACGGCGGTGATGGATCCGACCACCGGGCTGCAGACCGAGATCAACGAGCGCGGTCCCGCCGTATCGGCCAAGGAGATGGACCTGTTCCGCGAGAAGCTGCTGTACCTCGCCCAGGGGGCGAGCATCTGCCTGTTCGCCGGCAGCCTGCCCCGGGGCGTGGAGCCGGACATCTACTACACGCTCATCAAGGAGGTCCGCCGCCTGGGGCCGATGACGATCATCGACTCAGACGGCGAGCCGCTGCGCCTGTCGATGCGCGCCGAGCCGGACCTCGTCTCGCCCAACGAGCTGGAGGCCGAGGAGCTGGTGGGGCATGAGTTCAACGACGCCGACGACCGCGCGGCGGCGGTGGTGGAGATGGCCCGCCTGGGCGCCCGGGAGGCGATCATGACCGTGACCGACGGCTGCTACGCCCGCATCTGCGAGGGCGGGTCGCCCGCCCTGTACCGCGTCCGCGTGGAGGAGCAGGAGGCGCGCTCGGCCGTCGGCTCCGGCGACGCCTTCCTCGCCGGCTATGTGTCCGCGCGCTACGCCGAGCGCGAGCCCACCGAATGCCTGCGCTTCGGCGTCGCCTGCGGCGCCGAATCCACGCACCACTTCGGCGCCGGCATCCTCGACGCCGCGCGCGTGGACCGGCTCCTGGCCGACGTGGAGTGCGAGCGCCTTCAGGTGGGGGCGGAGATCGGCTAGCAGGCAGCCGGGCGGCGGGGGGAGGGCGGAGCACCCCCCGTGTGTTCGAAATCAGGATCAGGGCCGCGGATCTGGAACGTTTCGGGTGCTGAGCGCGCTTCACGGGCGAAATCGCAGGCGCCGAAACCAATTTCGTACAAACCGGTCGCTCGCGGACACCCCGCCCTCGTCATCGCCGCCGGGTTGACACTCAACCCGCCCCCGCGGGCCCCGCGGCATGGATGCCGCGCCCGGAAACTCCGGATGATGATCATCACCAGGGCCCGCCCGCGGGGCGCCGTCAGCCGCTCGGTCGCCGCGCCCGCCCGCGGGCCCAGCCACACCGCACGGAGAGGCCGCGCCCGCCCCGCTTGATCGCTGTCGCTTCCGCCCGGGACGCAGGGCGCCGGCGGGACGACACGGCGCCGTGCCGGCCTGCGTCAAAACCCCGCACCGTGCGGGGAAATGGGCGGATCGCGGCGTATACCCGCTGCTAGGATCGACAAACCCCCACTGGTTGCCGCCACCGGCCCCCTTTAATCGTCCGCCGCGACTTTTAGGATGCGTGAATGGAAGTAGAGATCGGCCGCGGGAAGAAGGCCCGCCGCGCCTATGGATTTGACGACGTCGCAATCGTTCCGTCGCGCCGCACGCGTGATCCTGATGATGTCGACATCTCGTGGACGCTCGGTCCCTACCGGTTCGAGCTGCCGCTGCTCGCCGCCGCGCTCGACGGCGTCGTCTCGCCGGAGACCGCCGGCCTGATCGGCAAGCTCGGCGGGCTCGCCGTCCTCAACCTGGAGGGCATCTTCTGCCGTTATGAGGACGCCGATGCGCAGCTGGAGCGGATCGCCAGCTTCTCGCCGGACATCGCCACCCGGGAGATGCAGGACATCTACCGCGAGCCGGTCAAGCCGGAGCTGATCGCCCAGCGGATCAAGGAGATCAAGTCGCACGGCGTCGTCGCCGCCGCCTCGCTGACCCCGCAGAAGGTCCGCGCCCATTACGAGACCGCCCTGGAGGCGGGCCTTGACATCCTCGTCATTCAGGGGACGGTGGTGTCGGCCGAGCACGTGTCGCGCGACGAGAGCCGGCCGCCGCTCAACCTCAAGGAGTTCATCCGCGAGCTGGCGCCGACGCCGGTGGTCGTCGGCGGCTGCGCGTCCTACCACACGGGTCTGCACCTGATGCGCACCGGCGCCGCCGGCGTGCTGGTGGGGGTCGGCCCGGGCGCGATCTGCACGACGCGCGGCGTGCTCGGCATCGGCGTGCCCCAGGCGACGGCGATCGCCGATGTCGCGGCCGCCCGCTCGCAGCACATGCTTGAGACCGGCGACTACGTCAAGGTCATCGCCGACGGCGGCATGCGCAACGGGGGTGACATCGCCAAGGCGATCGCCTGCGGCGCCGACGCCGTCATGCTCGGCTCCGCCCTGGCCCGCGCCTACGAGGCTCCCGGCCGCGGCTACAACTGGGGGATGGCGACGTTCCATCCCACGCTGCCGCGCGGCACCCGCGTCGTCACCAAGCCGAACGGGACGCTCGAGGAGATCATCAAGGGCCCGGCCCGGGAGAACGACGGCACGTTCAACCTCATGGGCGGCCTGAGCACCTCGATGGCGACCTGCGGCTATCGCGACATCGCCGAGTTCAACCGCGCCGAGCTGATGGTGGCCCCGTCTCTCCAGACCGAGGGCAAGCACCTCCAGCGCGAGCAGGGTGTCGGCATGGGCGCCGGCAGCCGCGGCGCGACCGTGGGAGTCGCTGATTAGCCGCCAGGCCGCGCCCTCGGCCACGCTCCGGGCTCACGAGGAGCCGAGCGAGGTCCAGGGCGCGCCGGTTGACGACGGCCTGGAGGAGGTTCGCGCCTCCACCGACGAGGTCGTCGTCCTCGACTACGGCGGCCAGTACTCGCAGCTGATCGCCCGCCGGGTGCGGGAGTGCGGAGTCTTCTCCGAGCTGCTGCCCCATCACGTGGGGGCGGCCGAGGTCGCCCGGCGGCGGCCCAAGGGCGTCATCCTCTCCGGCGGCCCGGCGTCCGTCTACGCCGACGGCGCCCCGCCGCTCGAGCGCGAGCTGCTGGAGCTGGGGGTCCCGGTGCTCGGCATCTGCTACGGGATGCAGCTGCTCGCGCTCGCGCTCGGCGGGCGGGTGCAGGGCGCCGAGGTCGGCGAGTTTGGGCGGTCGCAGCTGACGGTGACCGAGCCCGGCCGCCTGCTGGCCGGCACCCCCAATGAGCAGACGTGCTGGATGTCGCATCGCGATACGGTGTTTGCCCCGCCCCCCGGCTTCACGGCGCTGGCGTCCTCGACGGCGTCGCCGGTGGCCGCGTTCGAATCGACCGAGCGGGGCATCTACGGCATCCAGTTTCATCCGGAGGTCGTCCACACGCCGTACGGCCAGCACGTGCTGACCACGTTCCTGGAGGACGTGTGCGGCTGTGAGCGCGGGTGGAGCGCGGCCTCGGTGATCGAGGATCAGATTGAGCGCATCCGCGCCCAGGTGGGGGATGGGCGGGCGATCTGCGGCTTGTCCGGAGGGGTCGACTCCAGCGTCGCCGCGCTGCTCGTCCACCGGGCCATCGGCGACCGCCTGACGTGCGTGTTCGTCGACCACGGCCTGATGCGCAAGAACGAGGGCGAGCAGGTTGTCGCCGCCTTCCGTGACCACTTCAAGGTGCCGCTGGTCGCCGTTGACGCCGCCGACCGGTTCCTGGCGCGCCTGCAGGGCGTCAGCGATCCGGAGCGCAAGCGCAAGATCATCGGCGCGGAGTTCATCCGGGTGTTTGAGGAGGAGGCACGCCGGCTTCAGGACGTGCAGTTCCTGGTGCAGGGCACGCTGTACTCCGACGTGATCGAGTCCGGCGGCGGAACCGGGGCGGCGACGATCAAGTCCCACCACAACGTGGGTGGGCTGCCCGAGGATCTGGAGTTTGAGCTGGTGGAGCCGTTGCGCGCCCTGTTCAAGGACGAGGTGCGGGCGGTGGGCGCCGAGCTGGGGCTCCCGGAGCGCCTGGTCTGGCGCCAGCCGTTCCCGGGGCCGGGCCTGGCCATCCGCGTCGTCGGCGGCGAAGCCAACCGCGAGCGGCTTGACATCCTGCGTGAGGCCGACGCCATCCTCCAGGACGAGATCCGTCGCGCCGGCCTGTACCGCGACCTGTGGCAGTCGTTCTGCGTGCTGCCGGACATCCGCACCGTCGGCGTCCAGGGCGACGAGCGCACGTACGGCAACGTGATCGCGATCCGGGCGGTCACGTCCGATGACGCCATGACCGCCGACTGGGCGCGGCTGCCCTACGACCTGCTGGAGCAGATCGCCTCGCGGATGATCAACGAGATCCGGCAGGTGGGCCGGGTCGTGCTCGACATCACGTCCAAGCCGCCGGGCACGATCGAGTGGGAGTGACCCCGCCTCAGGCGCTCGGCGCCGGGGCGTGGGCGATGATCTCGCCCACGTAGGGGGCGATGTCCTCAGGCAGCTGGTCGCGCGCAAACCACTGCGCGGTCTCCAGCTCGCCGCGATCCAGGATCAGCGCCGGCGCCGACAGCTCCACGCAAAAGCAGTGGATGACGTCCCGTCGGTGGTCAAGGCGCCCGCGGAGCTGGCCCATGTCCGCCCAGTCGACGCCATCCAGGCCCAGTTCCTCGCTCATCTCGCGGTGGGCGGCCCCCAGCGGCGATTCCCGTCGCTTCATCGAACCGCCCGGAAGGTCCCAGGCGCGGCGGCCGTACGTGTGTCGCACGAGGAGGATGCGATCCCGGTCGGTGACCAGGCATTTGACCCCGCGCTTGTGGGGGCGGGCGACGAACCAGAACACCTGGAGCAGCCGGTAGGCAATCCGGTAGCCCCACCGGCGAACCGTCAACGTCGCGGACACAGCCATAGGGTAAAACGTGCCCCGCACGGCAGATCCAGCGTGTTGGTCAGCGGCCGGCGGGCGCGGTCACGCGACGGCGGCTATCATCGACCCACAGTCGCGCGTCGGACCCGCGCGGCTTTATGCGTGCCATGAAGACCTACGTAGCCAAACCCACTGACCGCGAGCGCAACTGGCTCGTCGTCGACGCCACCGGCCAGACCCTCGGCCGGCTCGCCACCCAGATCGCCGACGCGCTGCGCGGCAAGCGCAAGCCGACGTACACGCCCCACATCGACACGGGCGACTTCGTCATCGTCGTCAACGCCGAGAAGATCTCGGTGACCGGCAACAAGCTTCACGACAAGCGCTACTACCGCCATTCCGGCTATCCGGGCGGCCTGAAGTCGCGCTCGCTCAACGACATGCTGGAGCGCCGGCCTGAGGAGGTCATCCGCCTCGCCGTCAAGGGGATGCTTCCCCGCAACCGACTGGCGCGCAAGCAGTTGACCAAGCTCAAGGTGTACGCCGGTCCGGAGCATCCGCACGCCGCCCAGCAGCCGCAACCGATGGAGATCGCGCAGTGAGCGAATCAGAGCAGCCCCAGGACGAGCCGCGCAACGAGGACGTCGAGGCCGCGGCCGAGAACGTTCCCGCCGAGAGCGCAGAGGAGCCCGCCGCCGCGTCCGAGCCGTCGGCCGCCGCCGCGTCCGAGGAGCCCGCCGCTGCGGCCGAGGAGCCCGCCGCTCCGTCTGAGGCGCCCGCCGCCGCGTCCGAGGAGCCCGCCGCCCCCGCCGAGCCGGTGGCCGCCGCCGAGGAGCCGGCCCCGCCTGCGCAGCCAGCCGCCCCGCCCACCGAGCCGACCCCCGCTGCCGCCGCGGCCGAGCCGACCCCTGCCGCGGCACCGAGCGCCGCCGGCGCCGAGTCTGAGGACGAGGAGGAGATTGAGCTCGCGCCGCGCCAGCGGCCGGAGATCCCCGGTGCCGACCTGATCCCCGATCTCGTCTCCGAGGCCGACGACTTCATGGATGCCGAGGCCCGGGCCGCCGCCGAGGCCGAGGCCGAGGCCGCCGCCGCCCGGGCGCAGGCCGAGGAGGCCGAGGAGGAGAGCCAGCCAATCGCCGACGCCGCCATCGACCTGGCCGCCGGAGCCCGCTACACCGCCACCGGGAAACGCAAGACGGCTGTCGCCCGCGTGATCCTCAAGCCGGGGACCGGCACGTACACCATCAACGGCAAGCCGATGGAGGTGTTCTTCCCGCGCGAGACGCTGCAGCGCACCATCCGCCAGCCGCTGGAGACGGTCGGCTATGAGTCACGGATGGATGTCGTCGCCCGGATGCACGGCGGCGGCGTGGCCGCCCAGTCCGGGGCGCTGCGCCACGGCATCTCCCGCGCACTGCTGGAGGCTGACCCCAACCTGCGCGGCGAGCTCAAGCGCCGTGGCTTCTTGACACGCGACCCGCGCGTCAAGGAGCGCAAGAAGGCGGGGCTCAAGAAGGCGCGCAAGCGCCCGCAGTTCTCCAAGCGCTGATCGCCGCATGGCGCGCCAGCTATTCGGCACCGACGGCGTTCGGGGCCGCGCCGGAGAGTTCCTGACCGCGGAGATGGCGCTGGCGCTCGGCCGCGCCGCGGTCGTGCGAGCCAGTCTCACCGGGAGCGGCCGCAACGGGCGGGCCGAGGTCCTCATCGTCCGCGACACCCGCGAGTCCGGCGAGATGCTGGAGTGCGCGCTGGCCGCCGGCGTCACCGAGGCGGGCGGGGACGCGCTTCTGGCCGGCGTCCTGCCCACCCCCGCGGCGCCGTTGCTCGTGCGCCGCCACGGGCTGCAGATGGCGGCCGTCATCTCCGCCTCCCATAACCCGTATGAGGACAACGGCATCAAGCTGTTCGCCGGGGACGGGTTCAAGCTCGACGACGAGACCGAGCATGAGATTGAGGCGTCGCTGGGGCAGCCCCTGCCGCTGCCGGAGCACATCGGCCGGGTGCGGCCGCTCGACGGGGCGCACGAGGACTACCTGCAGGCGCTCCAGGCACGGTTCGGCGAGCTCGATCTGCGCGGACGGCGCATCCTGCTCGATTGCGCCCACGGGGCCACATACCGCGCCGCCCCGGAGATCTTCCGCCGCCTGGGCGCCGAGGTTGAGGTCATGGCCGACACGCCCGACGGGTGCAACATCAACGACGGCTGCGGCTCCACCCACCTGGAGGCGGTGACCGAGCGGACCGTCGCCGGCGACTTTGAGCTCGCCTTCGCCTTCGACGGTGACGGGGACCGCGTCCTGGCCGTCGACGGCGACGGCACCGTGGTCGACGGCGACGAGCTCGTCGCGCTGGCGGCGCTGCACCTCCACCGCCACGACCGCCTGCCGGGCTCCGGGGTGGCGGTGACGGTCATGACCAACTACGGCTTTCACACGGCGATGCAGAGCGCCGGAATCCAGGTCGCCACCACCGCCGTCGGCGACCGCTACGTCCTCGACGAGCTGCGCCGCCGGGGATGGGCGCTGGGTGGGGAGCAGTCCGGGCACATCATCGAGCTCGGCTTTGGACCCTCCGGGGACGGCATCGCCAGCGCGCTGCTGACGCTGGAGGCGCTCCGCGGGCGCGACCTCCGGGAGCGCAGCGCCATGGAGAAGCTCCCCCAGCGGCTCGTCAACGTGCGGGCGGCGAACCGCCAGGCGCTGACGACGGCCATGGCCGCCGATGAGCTGACGGCGGCGATCGCGACCGAGCAGGCGGGACTGGAGGGACGCGGGCGCATCCTGGTGCGGGCGTCGGGCACCGAGCCGCTGGTCCGCGTGATGGTGGAGGCGCCGAGCGAGGATGAGGCCGACGCGGTGTGCGAGCGGCTCTGCGACACCGTGCGCACGACGCTGGCCGCCGGGCTTGGCGTCTAGTTTGGCGTCTAGCATTTGACCCCGCGCGACGCGGCGGGGTTGCGCCGGGACTATTGACGATGAGAATCTGGTTCGACATGACCGCTTCCGCGCACCCTGTCGTGCTGCGTCCGGTCATCACGCGGCTGCGCGAGCGCGGCCATGAGGTCAAGATCACCGCCCGGGACTACGCCCAGACGCTGGGGCTGCTGCAGCTCAACGGGCTTGACTACTACACGGTGGGGCGTCATGCCGGAGCCTCGCGGGCGCGGAAGCTGCTCGCCCTGCTCCAGCGCACCGTGAAGCTGCACGGCTGGGCCGAGGGAGCCTTTGACCTGGCGGTCGCCCACGGCTCCAACGACCTGGCGCTGGCCGCGGCGTGGGCGCGGATCCCGGCGGTCAACATGTTCGACTACGAGTTCGCCGTCGCCCAGCACAACATCGGCTGCCGGTTCGCCCGTCGCGTGATCACCCCGGATGCGATCCCGCCGGAGCGGCTGAAACGGTTCGGCGTCGACGAGGACAAGCTGCGCCAGTTCCCCGGCCTGAAGGAGGAGTACTACCTGGCCGACTTCCAGCCGGATCCGACGATCCTCACGCGCCTGGGAGTGGACGAGCGCCGGGTGGTGGTCATCGCCCGGCCGCCGCCGGACGTCTCGCTGTATCACCGCAAGTCCAATCCGCTGTTCCCGGCCGTGCTCACGCACCTGGGGCAGCGCGACGACGTGCAGGTCGTTCTCCTGCCCCGGACCGACGCCCAGCGCCGGCTCGCCCGCGCCCTGGACCTGCCGTCGGTGATCACCACCGACGGGGCCGTCGACGCCCAAAGCCTGATCGCGGCCTCGGATCTCGTCGTCTCGGCCGGCGGGAGCATGAACCGCGAGGCCGTGGCCCTCGGAGTGCCGGTCTACACCACGTATGGCGGCCGGCTCGGCGGCGTTGACGAGGCGCTGATCCGGAACGGACGGCTGCGGCCGCTCACCGACCCACGCGCCCTGGAGTTGACCAAGCGCACCAACCACATGGACTGGCCGCGGCGCGACCCCGGTCTGCTCGTCGATCTCATCCTCTCCACCGTCCCATGAGCCGGGTGCAGATCCGGCGCCCCGGACTCGATCGCCGGCGGCGTCGCACCGACGCCCGCGGGCCCGCCGTGGCGCCGCCGGAGCACTTTGAGTCACTGGTGCAGCAGTACGCCACGATGGCCCACGCGTTCGAGCCCCGGCCGGTCGACGACGTGCTGCGGGCGCTGGACATCGTCATCGGCGGCAGTGCTGCGGTGCTGACCTCGCCGCTGATGGGCATGGTGGCGCTGGCGCTCAAGGTGAGCTCGCCGCGCAGCCCCATCCTCTACCGCGGGTGGCGGGTCGGCCGCGGCGGCCACCTGTTTCAGATGCTCAAGTTCCGGACGCTGGCCCCGGACGCTGAGCAGCGTCTGGGCCCCTATCTCGGTCAGGAGCTCACTCTTTTGACCGAACAGGAGGTGACCCGCATCGGCCGGGTGATCCGGGTGACGCGGCTCGACGAGCTGCCCCAGCTCTACAACGTCCTGCGGGGAGACATGAGCCTGGTCGGCCCCCGGCCGATCCGCCCCGCCTTCTTCTCCGAGCTGTGCGTCGACATCCCCCAGTACTGGCAGCGCCTGGTTGTGCGCCCCGGCCTGACCGGCCTCGCCCAGCTGCGCCTGCGGCGCGAGATGACGTGGGCGGAGAAGCTCGCCCACGACATGGAGTTCATCGCCGACCGCTCGGTGGGTCTCTATCTCTCGGTGATCGCCACGACCGCGTGGCTGGTCATCATCCGCCCGGCCAACCAGCGCGCCACCCTTCACCGGCTGCCCTGAGGCGGGTTCTCGATGTGCGGGATCTGCGGCATCTATGACTTTGCGGGCGGACGCCCGGCCGACGGCCCGCTGCTGGAGCAGATGAACGCGACGCTGCGCCACCGGGGGCCGGACGCGGGCGGCATCCACCTTGACGGCCCGGCGGGGCTCGCCGCCCGGCGGCTGGCGATCATCGACATCGCTCACGGCGATCAGCCGATGGTCACCGAGGACGGCGACGTGTGCGTGGTCCAGAACGGCGAGATCTTCAACCATCGCCGGCTGCGGGGTGAGCTGGAGCGAGACGGCGTGCGATTTCGCACCGAGTGCGACACCGAGGTGCTGCTGCACCTCTACCGCCGCGACGGCGCCGCGTTCGTCAACCGGCTGCGGGGCATGTTCGCCATCGCCGTGTGGGACCGGCGCGAGCGGCGTCTGCTGCTGGCCCGGGATCAGTTTGGGATCAAGCCGCTGTACTACGAGCTGGCCGGCGGCTGCCTGTGCTTCGCCTCCGAGCTCAAGGCCCTTCTGGCGCGCCCGGCCTTCTCCCGCGACATCGACCACGAGGCTCTTCACGCCTTCCTGGCGTTCAACTCCATCCCGGCGCCCCTGACCATCTTCCGGGCGGCGCGCAAGCTCCCGGCCGGCCATCTGCTGAGCTGTTCGGAGCGGGGGGTGACGATCGAGCGCTATGCCCGCCCGGCTCCGGCCCGGCGCGGCGAGCTGCGGCGCGAGAGCGCCGAGGAGCTCGCCGACGAGCTGCGCGAGCGTCTGCGCGACTCGGTCGCCGCCCACCTGCTGGCCGATGTGCCCGTGGGCGTCCTGCTGTCCGGCGGGGTCGACTCGTCGATGCTCACCGCGCTGGCCGCGACCGGATCATCCGAGCGCCTGTCCACCTTCTCGATCGGCTTTGCCGAGCGCTCGTTCAACGAGCTTGACCTGGCGCGCCGGGTGGCGCAGCGCTACGGCACCGAGCACCACGAGCTCATCGTCTCGCCGCAGATCTCAGAGCTGCTGCCGGAGATCGTGGCCGCCTTCGACGAGCCGTTCGCCGACTCCTCGGCGGTGCCGACGTTCCTCGTCTCCCGCCTGGCGGCCGAGCACGTGCGGGTGGTGCTGTGCGGCGAGGGCGGCGATGAGCTGTTCGGCGGCTATGAGACCTACGTAGCCAACCAGCTGGCCCAGCGCTTCGGCCCGGCGGCGGCACGGCTGGCGCCGCTGCTGGAGCGCCTGCCCAGCTCCGATGCCCGGGTGAGCCTGGAGTACCGCGCCCGGCGCTTTGCCCGGGCGGCCGCGCTGCCGCCGCTGGAGCGCCACCACGGATTCAAGGAGATCTTCACCGAGGCGCAGCGCGCCCAGCTGCTCACCGACGACTGGCGGGAGGGCGGGGGCGATCCGCTGGCCCCGTGGCGGCGGCGATTTGCCGAGACCGAGGGAGTGCCTCTGCTGGCGCGGCTGCAGGACGTCGATCTCGGCGTCTACCTCGTCGATGACCTGCTCGTCAAGACCGACCGGATGAGCATGGCGCACTCCCTGGAGGCCCGGGTTCCGTTCCTGGATCCGGTTGTGGCGGAGCTGGCCCTGGCGCTGCCCACGGCGCTCAAGGTGCGCGGATGGTCCAAGAAGCGGCTGCTGCGGCAGGCGGCGGGCGAGCTCGTCCCCAACGAGATCCTCCGGGCGCGCAAGCGGGGCTTCTCGATTCCGGCGGCTGCCTGGCTGCGAGGCGAGCTTGCGCCCTTCGCCCGCGAGGTGCTGGCTCCCGAGCGCACCCGGGCCCAGGGCTTCTTTGAGCCGGCGGCGGTGGGGGCGCTGCTTGGAGAGCACCTGGACCGGCGACAGGACCACAGCCGGCAGCTGTGGGGGCTGATCTCCTTCTCGCTGTGGCTGGAGCAGGTCTCCGGGGCGGGGACCGGGCCCCCCGTCCGGGGAGGCGCGGCGATCCAGGCGGGCTGAGGCCCGCCAGTTCCCCCGCAGGCGGGGCGTTAAACTCATGCGCTCTCGTGCCGATGCGGGCCGGCCGGACGGAGGGTGTCCAAGACCGGTCGTCAACGACGGCTTTTTCTGGAGGCAATTCGCATATGTGCGGCATCGTCGGTTACGTTGGACCTCGCAGAGCGCGTGCGCTGCTCCTGGCGGGGCTGGAGAAGCTCGAATATCGCGGCTATGACAGCGCCGGCATCTCGGTGCTCAACGGCGACCATGTCGACGCCGTGCGGGCCGTCGGCAACCTGAGCCACCTGCGGGACGCGATCGCCCGTCGCGAGGCGGCCGGCGCCCCGTCTGCGCCGGCGACCGCCACCGCTCTCGCCGACCCGCCCCGGGACCAGACCGGCATCGGCCACACCCGCTGGGCCACCCACGGGCGGGTGACCGAGGAGAACGCCCACCCGCACTACGACACGACCGACAGCGTCCACATCGTCGTCAACGGCATCGTCGAGAACTACATCGCGCTGAAGGCCCGCCTCGTGCAGGACGGCGCCGTCTTCACCTCCGAGACCGACGCCGAGGTGATCGCCCATCTCGTCGCCCACCACTACGACGGCGACCTGCTGACCGCGGTGCG
>DASSZQ010000163.1:0-4734 GCA_035702755.1 Solirubrobacteraceae bacterium
GCGCCCCGTCGGTCTTTAATCGCTCAGCACCGAGAGCCGCCAACAAGGAGCCGATGCCATGCAGCTGTGTCTGATGATCGAGGGGCAGGAGGGCGTCAGCTGGCCGCAGTGGGTGGCGATCGCCCAGGCGTGTGAGCGCCACGGGATCCCGGCCCTGTTCCGCTCCGATCACTACGCCAACCTGGACGGGCAGCATCCGGAGCGCGGTTCGCTTGACGCCTGGGCGACGCTGTCGGCGCTGGCCGCGGTGACCACGACGCTGCGGCTGGGGACGATGGTCTCGCCGGCAACGTTCCGCCATCCCTCCGAGCTGGCCAAGGTGGTCGTCACCGCCGACCACGTCTCCGGCGGGCGCGTCGAGCTCGGCCTGGGGGCCGGCTGGCACGAGCGCGAGCATGACGCCCACGGCTTCCCGTTCGCGCCCACGCGCATCCGCATGGACGTGCTGGAGGAGCAACTCCAGGTCATCCTCGGCACCTGGACGGAGAGCTCGTTCTCGCTCGCCGGCGAGCATTACACCCTGCGCGACCTCGACGCCCAGCCCAAGCCCGTCCAGCAGCCGCACCCACCGCTGATCATGGGCGGCTCCGGCGGGCCCCGCAGCCTCGCCCTCGCCGCCCGCTACGCCGACGAGTACAACTCGCCGTTCGCGTCGCTGGCGGTCGCCCGGGCGCGGATTGACCAGATCAATGCGGCCTGTGAGCAGGCCGGCCGCGACCCGCTGCCGTTCTCGATCATGACCGGGGTCCTGGTCGCCGAGAGCGATGCCGAGCTGCGCGACCGCGCCCGGCGGCTGGGCGAGCGCATCGGCTCGGACCCGGACGGCCTGCTCTCGGATCCGCCGGAGGGCTGGATCGTCGGCACCGTCGACGGCGCCGTGTCGCAGCTGGGCGCCCTGCGCGACGCCGGCGTGCACCGCGTCATGTGCCAGAACCTCCTGCACGACGACCTCGAGGTCCCGGCGCTCATCGGCGAGCGTCTCGCGCCCGCGGTCGCGTGAGGCGCTCGGTTACCCGCCGCCGGCCGCCGTTGCGCGGGACAGCGCCCGTGACGCCTTGGCCAGCGCGCCCGTGACCAGCGACTGACTGATCGGCACGACTCCCGGACTGACGGACACGCTCCCGGACGTCGCCGGACGGGCCGGCCTGGCCACACCGGACGGGCACCGACCGGCGCGGGACGGCACGACGGATCCCGCCGCCGGCGCCACCAGGACGGTGGACTGCGACTGCACAAACTCCGTGCACGGGGTCTGCGAGCACGCGCCCGCGGCCACGTAGCACGTGGACCCGGCCTGACTGGGGACGAGGATCGTCTTGGCGTGCGCCGCACCCCGGCTCACCAGGGCGTGGGAGTGACCCGGGGCAACGGCGGCCCGGGCGTGGCCCCCGGAACCGAGAATCACCCACGCCATCACCGGGACGGCAACCAGCGCGACGGCCAACCCCACCAGGCGTCTCATCGACGCCAAGTATCCGCGGTTACGATCCCGGCCGCAAGGGGCAAGGGAGGCCTCAGGACGTCTGCTTGAATGGACTGTATGCCGACCAGAGAACAAGTCACGCAAGCCCTCCGTTCCGTCATCGACCCTGAGCTGCGGCGCGACATCGTCGAGCTTGAGATGGTCCGGTCGATCGATGTCCACCCCAACGGCGTGGTCGACGTGATGGTCTCGCTGACGACCCCCGGCTGCCCCATCCGCAGCCACTTTCAGACCGGCGTCGCCCAGGCGGTCGGCGGGGTGGAGGGCGTCACCGGCGTCAACGTCAGCTTCGACGTCCTCTCCGGCGACGAGAAGGCGGCGCTCGGCCGCAAGCTGGGCCGTGGCGGCCTGCCCCAGGGCGCCCTGGCCCAGGTGCGCAACATCATCTGCGTCGGCAGCGGCAAGGGCGGCGTCGGCAAGTCGAGCGTGACCGCCAACCTGGCGGCCGCCCTCGCCGGCGAGGGCAAGCACGTGGGCGTGCTCGACGCCGACGTGTGGGGCTACTCGCAGCCGCGGATGCTGGGAGTCTCCGGGGAGCGCCCGCGCGTGACCGCCGAGCGCAAGCTGGTGCCCATCGAGTCACATGACGGCATCAAGGTGATGTCGATCGGCTTCTTCGTTGAGCAGGACGCCGCCGTCGTCTGGCGCGGTCCGATGCTCCACAAGGCCCTTCAGCAGTTCCTGGAGGACGTCGACTGGGGCGAGCTTGACTACCTGCTCATCGACCTGCCTCCGGGCACCGGCGACGTGTCGATGACGCTCGCCCAACTGCTGCCCCAGGCCAAGTTCCTGCTCGTCACCACCCCGCAGCCGGTGGCCCAGAAGGTCGCCGCCCGCTCGGCGGAGATGGCGACCAAGCTCAAGCTGGAGATCGCGGGGGTGATCGAGAACATGTCCGGGTTCGTCACCCCCGGCGGCGAGCGCTTCCAGATCTTCGGCGAGGGCGGCGGCCAGCTGCTGGCCGAGGAGCTCGACGTCCCGCTGCTGGCCAAGGTGCCGCTGACGATGCCGCTGCGCGAGCAGTCAGACTCCGGGCTGCCGCTGGTCATGTCGGACCCGGACGACCCGGCGGCTCAGGCCCTTCGCCAGGGCGCGCGCGGGCTGATCGCGCTCTCCCCCCTGGAGCTGCCGGTCATGCAGGCCCCGGCTCCGGCCGCCGCACCCAAGCCGGCGGGCATGTCACTGCCGATGGCTTAGGCGAGTCGGCTGGCGCCGACTCGCTTGGGAGTTGCTGCGCAACTCCTGGGGGGCGCGACCCTGCGCGTCGCCTCAGCTCAGTGTTTGTAGTAGTCCGAGTTGAGCTGGGTGTACTTCTGCCACTCGTCCGGCAGCTGATCCTCGGCGAAGCAGGCATCGACGGGGCAGGCCTCAACGCAGGCATCGCAGTCGATGCATTCCTCCGGATCGATGTAGAGCATCTCGACCTTGTCGTAGTCCGGCTCGTCCGGGGTGGGGTGGATGCAGTCGACCGGGCAGACCTCAACGCACGAGTTGTCCTTCGTACCGATGCAGGGCTCGGCGATCACGTAGGCCATGTCTGAACGAGTTCCTCTTCTTGGCTTGGGCACATTCGCGCGTCGCCGGGCGCGCGGACCAGGTTTCCGGCGAAGTGCGCATTCTAGGCACAGTCCTGCTCGCCGGGACCCGTGACGTCTCACCGGCAACACACCGGGCGCCCGCCGGTAGGCTCCCGCCGGTGCTGCTGCTCACGGGGGCAACCGGAACCGTCGGTCGCGCCCTGCTCAGGCGCCTGACCCCGCAGGGCACGGAGGTCCGCTGCCTGGTGCGCGACCCGCGGCGGCTGGGCCCGGAACGGGTGCGGGTGCAGATTGCGCTCGGCGACCTCGGCGACCCCCTCTCCTTCCGCCATGCGCTGCGCGGGGTCGACACCGTCGTGCACCTGGCGTCGGTCATCCGGGATCAGCCCCACGGGTCGATCGAGGAGCTCGCCGGGGTGGCGACCTGGCGCCTGGTCCGCGCCGCCGAACGCGCCGGGGTGCGCCGCTTCATCTTCTTCTCGACCCTGGGGGCGTCGACCCGGAGCCCCGCCCGGCTCATGCGCGCCAAGGCGCTCGCCGAACACGCCGTCATGCAGTCGTCGCTGGAGCACACCGTGTTCGCCCCGTCGATGGTGTACGCGCCGGACGATCCCTATCTGAGCCTGCTGGCGCGCATGTCGTGGCTGCCGGTCATGCCCATCCCGGGCGCGGGCACGACCCCGTGCGAGCCGATCTGCGCCGACGACGTGGCGCAGTGCGTGCTGGCGGCATTGCCCGCCGGTCCCGCCGGCGCGGCGGCGGTCAACGCCCGCTACGAGCTCGCCGGCCCGGAGATCCTCACCTACCGCAGCGTCGTCGGACTGGTGCTGCGGTCGTTGCACCGCCGCCGTCGGATCGTCTCGGTCCCCATGGCGGCCACCCGGCGCATCCTTGGGCTGGTGGAACTGCTCGGCGGGCCCACCGCGTTTGCCACCTGGGACGAGGCCCAGCTTCTGGAGATCCCGCTCGTCTCGGAGCGGGGCGCCGGCGATGCGCGCCGGCTGGGGGTCGAGCCCCGCCGGATGCAGGCCGTCGTGCACGCCTGACCGCCGCCCACGCCCGATGCGCTTGTTTTCCGTGGCTGCGCACGTTGGTGGGGTAGCTCACGGAACGTCAAGGAGAGACACATGGGGAGCGCACAGCGGCTGATGAGCGTGCTCTGGCTCGCCGTCGGCATCATCGCCGCCGGCGCCGGCACCGCCGCCGCCAGCAGCCAGATGAGGTTTGCGGTCACGCCCCGCCGGGTCAGCCCGGGCGGCGCCGTCACCCTGCACGTGGCCGCTCACCAGCGCCGCTGCCGGCTGTCGATCACCGACCGCGGACGGCTCATCTACGAGGTTGCGATCCCGCGCGGGCACACCCGCCTGCCCTTCTCGGCCCGGTCGGCGCCCGGACGGCTCGTGCTCCACGTCCGCTGCGGCCGCCGGACCATCTCCCGCCGCCTGTCGGTGGTCCGCCGCCCCCACCACCGCCACAAGCCGCGCGGGACGCACCGGCCCGCCCACCAGCCCAGCGGCTCCCCCCCGCCGCCGGTCACCCCCACCCCGCCCCCCGGCCCCACCGGCAGCGGCCCGGTCACCGTCACGGCACCGCCCGTGACCACGCCGCCGGCCCCCGTCGCGGCGACGCCATCGCCCGGCGGGGGCCAAGCGTCGGCGCCGTCCGGCGGCCCCAACGGCTCCGGCGGCTCCGACAGCCCCGGGGGCTCCGGCG
>DASSZQ010000249.1:0-31683 GCA_035702755.1 Solirubrobacteraceae bacterium
CGTTGTAGGCATACCAGGGATACGAGCAGAACGGGGCTCCGTAGCTGGCGGCGCCGCAGTACTGGTTGACCTCGGCCGTGCCGCCGAAGTCGCTGACAACCGCCCATGATTTGGCGCGGCTGCCATCCCCAAAGGTGACGCCCTTGATCTGCAGCGGCGTGAACTGCAGCCAGGTGGGAACATCGTAGGAGTAGCACGGCGGCTTGGTCGCCGACCCGGGCAGGCAGAACTGACCCGCCGGACTTGTGTAGTTCCCGGTATGTCCGATCTCCCACACGAGCGAGTTCGGCGCGTCATGCACCACTCCCCAGCCGAGCGAGTTGCCGATCTGTTGGACGCGGAACGCCGGCATGAGCGGCCCATCCGCCTTGCTGTTGAGCACGATCGTCCCGGAGTGGCCGGTGGTGAGGTCGGTGACGGTGATGTGCATGCCGTCCGCCGCGGATGTGACGTACTGGTGGTCGGTGATCGTGTCGCCGCCGTGCATCTCCAGCGGACCGCCCGTGGCCGCGTCGGTGAGCATCGCGTTGAACGCCGCCGACTCCGACTTCCCCGTGGGAGACACCTCCCACACCGGCGAGCACACGGTGTACACGTTGGGCGCGTAGGCGACGTTATAACCGCCGCCGGCGCTGCAGCCCTTCGTAATGCTGTTGGGATAGAACTGAAGCTCCAGGAACGCCTGGCCGTAGAGGCTGTTGGGATCGGTCACGGTCCCGCCGATCCAGAAGGTCGGACCCACCGAGTCGACCGGCACGCTGCCGTTGCTCGGCAGCACAATCGTCCACGTCAGGTTCTGTGCCGAGCCGACGTGGTCCGACAGCGGATCGATCTCCGGCTCGTCGTGGCCGGTGCAACTGTGCGTGTACCACACGTAGGCCTGTGGGTGATGGGCGATGCACAAAGACTGGGGTGAGGCCGCCGCCGTTCCCGGAACCACCGCCGCGGCGATCACACCGAGTCCCGTCAAGGCCATGGCCAACCACGACAACCTCAACCGCATTGCTCGCTCCTCCCGGACATCTGGGCGTTGTTGGCGCAAACCTACTCAGTGCCGCTCCCCGGATGCAACACCGGACTGCGCCGCTAGCGATGCAGCCGGTCGCCGAACCACTCGGCCACCGCCTCCGGCGCCAGATCGACCGCCCCCTCCCAATGCAGGCGCTCCAGGAACGTCGAGTCGGAGCGGTAGAAGGACCTGAGGTTGGACCGCGCGATGAGGCGCAGGTTGAGGCGATAGCCGACGCGGGCCGGCGGAGCGCCGTACAGCGCCAGGTTGAAGCTCTCATAGCCCATCTCGCCATACGTCCGCAGCGCGACCGTCAACCCATACGCCAGCTCCTGCACGAGATCGTCATCCAGCTCGGCCGGGGACCGCGCGCCGGCCAGGAACGCGCGCAGCTCCGCCGGTCCGATCGGCGCAAAGCTGACGACCCATTCCACCCGTCCCGTGTTCCCCAGGTAGCGCTCACCGGCGTCGCGCTCGGACCGCAGGTAGTCGGCCACCCGCTGCTCCGGGACGGCGGCGAGCTGGCGCTGCACCGTGGTCGGCTCCGGATCGACGATGCCCTGCAGGTGGGGGTGAAACAGCGAGCTGCCGGAGGGCAGCATGTGGTTGGCGTTGATCGACGACCAGGTTGACGTCGGATCGACGTCCATCACCGCCCGGGCATAGACCACCTGAACCCGCAGGTTGTCGGCCATCAGCGGTTCGGTCATCTCGGTCAACGGCAGGTAGTGCCGGTGCGGCGAGTACACCGAGACGCAGCTGTGAGACGCGTACGCGTGGAGGTTGGGAAACAGCACCGCCTCGCCCTGGGCGATCCGTCCCTCTGGCCACACGGTGGCGGGCAGGCGCGGCGTGAGCGTCTCGATTCGCGCCGGGCAGAACGGGCAGCGGGGCTCGTTCTCGCTGGCGAAGGCCTCCAGGTCGAAGTCATTGGTGGGCATGAGCCCGCGCGGCGGGAGGATCCTTGAGCTGTGACCGGTGAGCGGGTCGATGCGCACCTCCACCGGCGTGCTCACAAGGCAGCCGGTGTCCGCCTCAACCATCTCGGCCGTCAGCAGATGCCGCGTGAGATCCATCACCGGGCCTTCCGCGGGCGCAACCGCCGCGACGGACCCGCACCAGGGCCCGCCCCGTCGACCCAGATCACCCGCTCGTGCAGGGATTTTCTACAAGGTGAGCGATGGGACTCGAACCCACGACCGCCTGGACCACAACCAGGAGCTCTACCAACTGAGCTACGCCCACCGTGGAGAAGATGAATCTACCAGTGCGGCGCGCCGGGCCGAGGCCGGGGGCGGGGGGCGGGCATCCGGGGGCGCAGACGGGATGACCGATGAGGTCAGCCGGCCTGGGGATCGCCACCCCGGAGGCGGCGAGCGATGAGCCAGGCGACGACGGCCACCGCCAGCGCCGCCACGGCGTAGTCGGCGTAGCGGAGATGGTCCTTCCACTGCGTCCAGTTGTGGCCGACGATCTCGCCGACCACCGCCCACGCCAGCACCCAGGGGATGCAGCCCAGCACGGTGAACAGCGTGAACCGCAGGAACGGCATGCGGCCGAACCCGGCCGGCAGCGAGATGAACGTCCTGACCAGGGGCAGCATCCGCGAGAAGAACACCGACGCGGAGCCATAGCGGTCAAACCACCGTTGCGCCCGGTCAAGCGCCCGCTCGTGGACGAGCAGCCGCCTGACCCCGCGGCGGCCGAGCCATCCGGCGCCATAGAGACCGACGCCGTAGGCGAGCAGTGACCCCGCGAGGTTGCCGAGGACGCCGGCGATCACCACCGCCACCAGGCTGTAGTGCCCCTCGGAGACGCTGAAGCCCGCAAACAGCATCGTCACCTCCGACGGGACCGGGATGCACGCGGAGTCGAGCAGCATGAGCGCGAAGATGCCGGCAAGCCCAAGGTCGGTGACGAGGCTGGTGGCGAACTGGGTGAGCGAGCCGGTGATCGAGGCCGCCGGCTCGATCAGCGCCATCAGATGGGTCGCAGACAGGGGCTCGACGATAGCCGAGGAACGGCGACCGTGAGCACGATCGCCGGGCCGGCGGAGCTCAGGCGCCGCCGTAGGTGACGATCAGATCCGTGGCGACGCCGAGGAGAAATCCGGCGGCCAGCAGATACAGCCCCAGCGTCCGGTACCCGTACCGCCGCACCGAGGTCCAGATCTCGCCGATGACATACAGGATGGCGCCGCCGGCCAGGGCGTAGAAACAGAGCTGGAGCTCCGGAGCATGCACCTGATAGCCCACGAGCGTGCCCAGGAAGGTGGGTCCGCCGCCGACGAGGCCGGCGAGCCCCAGCCACTTCCAGGACGGGCTGACGCCGCCGAGCGGGCCGACGATGCCAAATCCCTCGGTGGCGTTGTGCAGCCCGAAGCCGATGATCAGCACCGTCGCCAGGCCGATGGCGCCCGTCTTGGCCGAGACGCCGATGGCCAGGCCCTCGGCGAAGTTGTGCAGGCCGATGGCGACCGCGATCGTCATCGCCGTCCGCAGGGCCGCCCGCCGCGCGTCGGCGTCGAAGCCGGACAGCTCACGGGTGGTGAACGCGGCGCCGGTGCCGCCGCCCGCCATCGGCCGGGGAGCGGGCCGCCGCCCCCGCAGCCACCGCTCGATTCCGGAGATCCCGGCCGTGCCGGCGGTGAACCCGGCGGCGAGCAGCGCAAACAGGCCGATGACGTGACCCAGGCTGGCCCGGTGCTGGCGGAAGTTGGTGAGCGCGGCGTCGACGATTCCCTGGCCGTGACTGGTCACGTCCATGAAGATGAACGCGAGGATTCCGACCGAGAACATCGCCAGCGCGACGCGGAGCCGGTCATCCACGCGCGGGACCCGGCCGATCGGCAGGCCCAGGAAAATCGTCGACCCAGCGATGGCGCCCAGCAGGACGGTCTCGGCGAAACCCATCAACACCTCGGAGTTGGAGAACTCGAATTAGGGTGCCCTAAGGTCTACCACAGCGGTCGGAATTGGGCGCCGCCCCTTCCGCTGACTGTTCCGAGGCTGACCACCGGCCGGGGACGGGGCCGATCCGGCTACGTCCCCGGCGCCGCTCAGGGGGTCACGGTCGCCTGCAGCCGCCACGTGCGGCCGCCGTCGCGGGAGATGTATTGCCAGGCGCCACTGCTCGACGAACTGACAAAGGCGACGAGCCGGCCGCCGAAGTCATGCACGACGCCGACCGGCACCCCGGTCGTGAACAGGGCGCGATACCAGTGGCGGCCCCCGTCGGACGTCGCGTCGATGACCTGGCCCCCACCCCACGCGAACACCGTCCTGCGGTTCACCGCACCGATGAACGCGACCGAGAGCGGGGCCTGGGCGGCGTCCAGATGCAGCGCCGGACCGTCTGTCTTCCACGTCCTGCCGCCGTCGCTGGTGGCCACCGCGTACTCGGCGCTCCCCACCGACGCCAACGCAACCCCATGCCGCGCATCGGTGAAGACGCGCTGCCCGGTCACGCGGCGCGCCTGGACGGGGGAGCCGGGCGCCAGCGTGCCCGCCGGGCGCGTGATCCGCGCCGCCCGGACGACCTTGGGCGGTGTGACGGCGGCCGGCCGGCTCACCGGGCCGCCGGACGCCATGGCACTGCTGCACCCCAGCGCGGCGGTGGCGGCGGCCACCGCGGCAACCAGGCGTCGGACGGGCGGAACGGATGCCATCTGATCAGACCTCCTCGGAGAACACGGCCGCGTAGGCGCAGAAGTCTGACACGCCCGCAGGACGGGCGCACGCGTTCCTTCAACCGCCCCGCGCGGGTCGCCGGGCGCCGATCGATCGCCGGGGCTCCGCCGGCTACGCCGGCGGAACCTGGTTATTGACCTGCGGGCCGTGATACAGGTGATTGTGATCGCGGCAGGCAGCCGGGAAGGAGAAGCGGACGCTGTCGCTGCGCACGCCGTTGTAGCTGGCGAACAGCGTCACGTGCCCCAGCGTGCCCACTCGGCATTGTGGATCGTTGCTGCTGCGCACGCGCACGATGATCTTCATGAGGTTGCCGGGAAAACCCCACCTCACCGCGTGATGCGAGTGATAGACGAGGTGGTGCTGGACGTTCATGATGATCAGACGGTCCGGCCGGTGGCGGACCCGGTTGACCTGGCAGAGGATCCCGGACACCGTGTTGGCGGCGAGGTTGATGTCACCGTGGCCGCGGGCATAGCTGCCGCTGGCCCCGGTGATCGGGGCGCCGGTGTGAAATCCCCACGGGGGGATCCCGCCGACGATGGGCACCTGCGAGCAGTACTGCACCGGATAGGCCTCCGCCGGACCGGCCGAGGTGAGCAGCGCCAGCAACGGGGTGAGCGCCAGGGCTGCGAGAAGGGTTCGGATGATGTTGATATGCCGCATTTCGGCGCGCGACTATATCCAGCACGCGCGCCGCGCACGGGCCGGTGCACGGTCATCTTTCAGGTTTGTGCAGCGCTGAGACGGCCGAACCTGCCGGGCTACCGGCGGTCGGCGTCGTAGCGGCGCCGGGCCCGCTTGGTGGGGCGTCCGCCGAGGTTGACCGGTCCGGCGAGCCGGCGAAGCTCCGCCTGGCGCTCGCGCTCGGCCACGCTGGCCGCAGTCTCCTCGTAGAGCTTCGCCGCCTCGGCCGCCGACACCCGCCGCTCGGCGGCGCCGGACACGATCACGGCGCGCCGCACGGTGCCGATCGTGATGTTCAGTTCATCGCCGGGCACGACCTCGCGACTGGGCTTGACGGCGACGCCGTTGACGTGCACGCGCCCGCCCTTGACCGCTTCCGCGGCCAGCGCACGCGTCTTGAACAGCCGGGCTGTCCACAGCCACCTATCGACGCGCATCGGCTCCGGCGAGCGCGGTGAGCTGGTTGACGATGTGGCTCAGCGGGCGGGTGGCGTCGATCTCGACCGTGCAGGAGCGGCGCAGCAGCGGCTCGACCTCCGCAAGGTCACGCAGCACCGCCTCCCGCTCGTGCGGAGCCTTGCCGTAGCGGTTGGTCGTCCGACTCTCGATCCGCCTCAGGAGCACCTGGGCCGGAGCGCTCAATAGGACGATCTCGTCAAACCACGGATAGAACCGCCCCTGATTGGAGACCGTCCCGGACACGAACAGGGGCGGGCCCTCGGCGGCGGCCAGCAGCTCGGCGATCCGGTCCTCATCCCACACGTAGCCGCCCGCGCTCTCAGACCAGAGCGTCCAGCCCGGCTCATCGGTGTCGAGGACCTGAAAGCCCAGCTTGCTCAGTTCGGAGAGCGCGCTGGATTTGCCGGTTCCGGACATGCCGGTCACCAGGAAGCGCTGCACCCGGACTCCCCCACGGCCGGGACCTGCCGGAAGGTCCGCCCGTCACGCTGCTCGCCGACACCGACCACCGCGAGATCATCGCAGGCGGTGCGCTGCAGAGCACATGAAGCCGTCGTCCAATCCAAACAGAATCAACACCTGACGCCTCACAGAATCTGACGTTCAGGCCCGCCGAGGGCGCCGCGCCCGCCTCCCGGAGCGGTCACGGAGAGGCGTCCGCCGGCGGCCTAACATACCCCCACCCCCCATGAGTCCACCGACAGCCACCCCTCCGGCGGACATGCCCGTCAACGAGTCGACGGGGGCCTATCCGTCGTTGGATGCGCTCCAGGCACCGCGCCGGCGGCGCTTCATCTGGCGGACCCTGCTCGGCTGCCTGATCGTCCTGCTGGCCAGCGCCGGGGCGACGGCCGTGTTCGTGCTTGAGCAGGTTCACACGGTCGTTCAGGACCTCAGCATCAACAAACCGCTGACGGTGGACTCACGGGTGCTGGCGCAGTCGAGCTTCGGCCAGCCGGAGACGCTGCTGCTGGTCGGCAACGACACGCGCTCGGTGTTCAAGTACTACCGGGGCTACGTACCCAACCTGGCCAACGAGATGCTGCTGGTGCGGATTGATCCGAGCAAGCCGTGGATCTCCATGATGTCGCTGCCCCGGGAGCTGTGGGTTCCGATCACCGGTCCGCGCGGCCAGGCGTATGCCGCCAACCGGCTCAATTCGGCCTACACCTACGGCACATCGACTCTGTTGCAGACGATCAAGCAGATCACCGGACTGTCTGTCAACCACGTGATCGCGACGACGTTCACGCAGTTTGAGAAAGCGATCAACACGCTGGGCTGTGTCTATGACACGGTCGACGAGCGCTATTACCACAACAACGCGCTGGGTGGCGCTCAGTATCAGAACATCGACCTCCAGCCCGGGTATCAATGCCTGAACGGCAGCGAGTCTGAGCAGTTCGTCTCCTACCGCCACACTGACACCTCGCAGGTCCGCGACGCCCGTGACCAGAGCTTTCTGCTCGCTGTCAAGAAGCAGTACGGCCCGCAGCTGGCCGGCAACGTCGGCAAGTTTGAGCGCGTGTTCGGCGAGACGGTTCAGACCGATGCCGGGCTGCGCACGCAGACCGAGATCCTGCACCTGGCAAACCTCCTGATCAGCGCCGAGGGCCTGCACGTGCGCCAGGTGCACTTCCAGGCCAGCCCGTGCATCGGCACATGTCCGGCGGGGGACCTCACCGCCTCCTCGCAGCAGGTCCAGCAGAGCGTCAATGACTTCCTTCACGGCGGTGGCGCCGCGCCGACCACGCATGTCGCGGCCGCCGCCCATAAGGTGGGGCGCCGCAGCGGGCTCGCCGGCCTGCCGCTCACGGCCACGCTGGCGGCCAACGTCGCGGCCGAGAAGACCGCGGCGGCGAAGCTGAAGTTCACCGCCGAGTTCCCCAAGGTCCAGGACCTGGCCGGGAGTGCGGACCCGGTCGGCGCCCAGTGCACGCAGGTCATGCAGCCCTGCATCCGCAGCTACCTCATCCACGCCCCCAGCGGCAATGCCTACCCCATCTATGTCGAGGTCTTCTCCAACGGCGAGCTCGGCCAGTACTACGACGTGCAGGGAACGACCTGGACGAACGCGCCCCTGTTCAAAGACCCCAGCCAGACGCTCCGCATCGGCCCGCGTACCTACGACCTGTACTACGCGGGGTCGCATCTGCAGACGGTCGCCTGGCGCCAGTACGGCGCGATCTACTGGGTTCACAACACGCTGACCGACGGCGTGAGCAACAGCGAACTGCTGGCCATCGCCGAGCAGACGGCTCCGGTCGCCGCCGTTCGCCGCACGCCGGCGCATCTGACCATCAAAGCCTTCTCGGTGCCGGCGCGCACGGCGCCCAAGGCCTCTGCGCCGATCCTGCGAAGCATCGGCAGGATCGGCGGCCTGGTGGCGCTGGCGCTCGTGCCCCTCGGCCTGGCGGCGGTGTTCCTCGGCCGGCGCCGGTCAAAGAGTCTGCGCGCACGGGCGCAGGCGATCGCGGTCAGGAGGGCGGAGCTTGAGGCGCAGGTCGCCCGCCTGGCCGCCGGGCAGCGCCCGGTCCCATCCCCGCCGCTCGCCGTTGGGGCGATGCTCCCCCCGGGGGCAAGGCGGGGGGCCGGTCCGCCCCCGGCGGTAGGCGCGCGCTCGATGTCGCGCGGGGCTGGGACGGGCGTGATCGTCGCCCTGGTCGCGGTTGCCCTCGGCGCCGGTGCGTACTTCGCGCTGCAGTCAGACGCACAGGGTCACCTCAGCCGGCGCCATGGCGGCGTGCCGGCCATTCCCTCAGCGCCGGTGGCGGTGCTCAACGCCGGGAGCGCTCCGGGCGCAGCTCACCGTCTGGCGGTCACGCTCTCCCATCAGCGCGTGCGCGTCGTCGCCACCGGCAATCTCCGGGGCACGTCGCCGACTCGCTACGAGGTGCTGTACAGGCCGGGAAGCGGGCGGCAGGCACAGCTGCTGGCTCGCGTGCTCAAGGCCGACCATCCCCGCGTGGGGCCGATCGCCGCGGCCGCCGTGCGAGCGGCAGGAAGCATCCCGCGGCTCGTCGTCGTCATCCCGTGATGCGCGGCAGCGCGGCCGGGGCGATGCCGTAGATGCCCGGGATGCGGCCGCCAGGCAAGCCGGTAGCCTCGCGCCATGAAGATCACACGGGGCAGTGTCATTCTGCTGGCAGCCCCGCTCGCACTGGTGGCCCCCAGAAAGATCTACCGGGCCGCCTGCACCACCAGTTGACGGCCTCGGAGGGTCCGGTGAGCGCCGGGGACAGCCGGCGCTGATCGGCCAGCCGCACCTGCCGCCGCAGGCCCGGGGCGGCGCCACATCACCCAGGAGGCGTTCCTGGTGGCCTGCACCCTCTGCTTGACAGCACGAGGCGCAGGCGTCATCATGGGGGTTTCACTAGTACCGTAGTTAATTAGCTCTATGATTCAGTTTCACCTCGACCCCAGCTCCGGTGTCCCGGCGTACCTGCAGGTCGTCCACCAGGTCCGGCAGGCAGTCAGCCTGGGTGTGCTGCGCGCGGGGGATCAGCTGCCGACGGTCAAGGAGGCGGTCGGCACCCTGGCCATCAACCCCAACACCGTGCTGAAGGCATATCGCGAGCTTGAGCGAGCGGGCGTGGTGGACGCCCGCCGGGGACAGGGCACGTTTGTCGCCCACGGGGTGGAGGGCTCGTCCGAGCGCGAGTACGGGCCCCTGCGGGTGGAACTCGCCGAGTGGCTTGCCCGCGCCCGGACCGCCGGGCTGGACGATGACGCCATCCGTGCCCTGGTGGCCTCGACACTCCGAACGGAGCTGAGCGTGAGGGCCGTCGCGTGACCGCGGCAGCCGCGCTCCGGTGTGCCGACCTCGGCAAACGGTACGGCTCACATTGGGCGCTCCGGGACTGCACGCTGCAGATCCCCAACGGTTCGGTGACGGCGTTGGTCGGCCACAACGGGGCCGGCAAGACGACGCTGCTGCAGCTCGCCGTCGGCATGAGCGCTCCAACCACCGGCCAGATCGAGACGCTGGGGTGGTCACCGCGCCGGACACCGCAGATGGTGCTGCCCCGGATCGGCTTTGTCGCCCAGGATCACCCCCTGTACCGCGGATTCACGCTCGGCGAGATGCTGAGCTTCGGCCGGCGCCTGAACGCCCGGTGGGACGACTCATTTGCCCGCCGCCGGCTCGCCAGGCTCGGTCTTGATCTCAAGCAACGCGTCGGGAAGCTCTCAGGCGGCCAGCAGGCGCAACTGGCGCTCACGCTGGCGCTGGCCAAACGGCCAGAGTTCCTGATCCTCGACGAGCCCGCCGCCTCGCTGGATCCGCTTGCGCGGCGCGAGTTCCTCCAGGCTCTCATGGAGGCGGTGGCCGAGAACGGCGTGACCGTCGTGCTCTCCTCTCACATCCTCACCGATCTTGAGCGGGTCTGCGATCACCTCCTGGTCCTCTCACGGGCTCGCGTCGTGCTGGCCGGCGACACGGAGGAGATCGTCCGCTCACACCGGCTTCTCACCGGCCCCCGTCGCGACGTCGAGGAACTCCGGCGGCTGCATTCGGTTGTCCAGTCGAGCCACACCGAACGCCAGACGACCGCTCTGGTGCGCGCCAACGGTCACGTATATGACGCGCACTGGCAGGTGCAAGGCGTCGGCCTGGAGCAGATCGTGCTCGCCTACCTGGCGCTTGATCCCAGTCGCACATCCGACCAGGCCGCGGTGCCCGGATGAGCTGGGTGGTGTGGCGCCAGGGGCGCTCGGAGAACGTGCTCATCGGCGCGCTGCTGGCCGCACTCGCCGCCCTTCTGCTGCTCACCGGCGCCCACATGCACTCGGTGTTCGACGGCAACCAACTCTCCCTCTGTACCAACGCGTCCCACCGGCCGGCGAGTTGCGCGTTGCTGAGCAGCGCGTTTGAATCGCAGTTCAACACCCTCAATCAGCTCGGGTCCTGGCTGGGTCTGACCTCCGGGCTGCTCGGCGTCCTGCTGGCCACACCGATCGTGCTGGAGCTCGATCAGGGCACCTACCGGCTGGCATGGACCCAGAGCATCACCCCCCGCCGATGGCTCACCACCCGCCTGGCGGCGCTTGGGCTGGGTGCCCTCATCGGTGGCGGTCTCATGATCGCGCTCGCCACCTGGTCACGGCAGCCGCTGGACCTGTTGATTGGCCGCATCGACCCCAACAGCTTTGACCTGGAGGGCATCGTCCCGGTCGCGTACACCCTGTTTGCGGCCAGCGCCGTGCTCGCGATCGGGACCATCACCCGCCGCACCGGGCTTGCCGTCTCCGCTGGCTTTGGCACCTACGTCATCGCCAGGCTGATCGTCCGGGCGGTGCGCCAGGACCTCATCGCCCCCGTCCGGGCCGTCCTGCCGATCCCTCAGGGACCCCCGGGGATCTTTCACGCCTGGGAGATCAGCCACGGCTTCACCGACTCGCGGGGCCACCCCATCCCCAGCAGCATCGTCACCGGTTGCTTTGACGCCCACGGCAATCTCGTCCCCCAATGCCTTGCCCACCATCACGTCTTCCAGACCTTCGTGTTTGAGCCGGCGAGCCGCTTCTGGCCCCTTCAAGCGGTCGAGGCGGGCATCTTCCTCGCCCTCTCGGCGGGAGCGATAGGGCTCACGGTGTGGTGGATCAGACAGCGCATCGCTTAGCGCTGGCCGGCCCGGGCACGGCGTGAGCGCGGTGTCACGGCGGCGCGACGCCGGCGACCCGGACCGAGTCGCCGGCGCGCGGTCTCTCAGTCCCAGCGGCTGACCTCTCCGCCCGGGTACGGATTGAAGCCACGACCCTCGGCTCCGGATTTGAGGCTCAGGAGGTAGGCGGCCCAGTTGGTGGCGCAGCCGTTCATGAACTCGTTCTCCTGCTGCCATCCCTCGTGACTGAACAGCAGCGTGGTGCCGCCGTCCTCTCGAGGCCGACTGGCGAACACAATCCGCGTCTCGCGCCAATCCCGCGGACCCGCCACGCAGCGCCAGACGACCCGGGCCGGAGTGCGCTCACAGACCTCGAAGGCCGCCGCCGCGCTCTCTGGGTTGCTGAAGTAGACCTCAAACCGGCCGCCGACCGAGTCCTCGCCGGTGACCGGGCGGCCCGTCCACCACTGCTCGATCCCCTCCCGGGTGGCGGCGAGCTGGTGAACGCGGCTGGGCGGGGCGTCGATCGTGACGCGGTGCAGGATGTTCGGCATCGTGGCTCCTTCTGTTGGGTTAGTGCGTAGGTGGTCGGCTCAGGCGGCGCTTGGCACCTCGGCCGGCTGCGTCCGGTCCGCTGCTCGCCGGCGAGACGGGGTCATGCCGATGGCGCTGAGGGCGGCGAGGAGAGCGAAGCCGGTGCACGCCCAGAGCGCCGGCTGGAATCCGGCGGTCACCGCGGCGGGGCTGGATAGGCCGCCATAACTGACGAAGACCGAGCTGCCGATGGCAACCGCGAACACCGCACCGAAGCGCTGGGCCATGTAGTTGATGCCGGACGCCTTCCCCATCTCCTGCGGCGCCACGGCGTTCAGCACCGCGGTCGGCACCGTGGGGAGGGCCATCGAGATGCCGACGCCCGCGACCAGGAGCGCGACCACCAGCTCGATCCACCCGGTGTGCAGGGACCCGCGCCAGGAGACCCAGGCGAACCCAGCCGTCAGCAGGCTCAGCCCGGCGACGATGATCGGCCGGCGGCCGATCCGATCCGACAGAGCGCCGGCCAGGGGCGAGACGAACATCGGCGTCGCGAAGAAGGGCAGGAGGCGTACCCCGGCGCCCACGGGCGAGTAGTGACGCGCCAGTTGGAACTCGTCGGTGACCAGCAGCCCGCCGGCGAAGATCGCCCCGGACATGAGGAACGTCGTCACGTTGCCGACCGCGAAGTCCCGGACGGCAAACAGGCGAAGGGGGACCATCGGGTCCTGCGTTGAGCGCTCCCACCGGAAAAAGCCGATCAGCAGCAGCGCTCCCGCGGTCAGAGCGCCCACCGACTCGGCGCTTGACCAGCCAACCTGGCTGGCGCGGCTGAGCGCCCAGACGAGCGCGATAACGCCACCGGTGACGAGCCCCACTCCGACGAGGTCGAGTTGCTCCGGAGCCCCGTAGCTCTCAGGCAGCAGCCGCAGGCCGAAGATGACGGACACGACGCCGATGGGAACATTGATCCAGAAGATCCAATGCCAGCCGATGCCCTGTGTGACGGCACCTCCGATGATCGGACCCAGCGCGACGGCAAGCCCGGCGAGGCCGCCGTAGATCCCCACGATCATCCCCCGGCGCCTGACCGGGAACGCACCCGTGAGGATGGTGAGGCTCAGTGGGAGCACCACCGCGCCGCCAAGTCCCTGCACCGTCCGTGCGGCGATCAGGAGGGAGACCGATGGCGCCAGAGCGCACGCAACAGACGCGCACGTGAAGAGGCCGAGGCCGGCCTCAAAGACCCTGCGCCGTCCGAGCCGGTCACCCAATGCGGCGGCCGTGATGATCCCCGCCGCGAAAGCGATGCCGTAGGCGTTCAGCGTCCATTGCAGCGAACCGAGGCTCACGTGCAGGTCGCGCTGCATGTGCGGCAGCGCTGTGATGACCACGACCGAGTCGAGCACCACCATGAAATAGGCAGTCGAGGTCAGCCCCACAATCCACGCCAGCCGCCGACTCCCTGTCGATGCATCCGTCATATCTCTCCTTGTCTCGGGGCCCCGGCGCCAGGAGGCCGGGTCTGCCTCAGGGACGAACGGACAGGGGCCAGACGGACAGGCGGCCGAAAAAACCGCAGCGGGTGTCCGTCTTGCGCGACCCTGTTCGTCTACGACGGCGAGTACGCCGGTTACCCAGAGAGGAGATGGAGTGAGATACGCCCTATTGGCCTATGCCAACAGCGACGCTCGCGATCAGACCAGCGAGGACGACCGGCGGCGGATCAATGCCGGGATCGCCGAGATTCTGGAGCGACCGAACATCACCGGCTGGCTCCGACTCCACGATGTTGAGTCGGCGACGACGGTGCGCCTCCAACAGGGCAGGACGCTGCTCACCGACGGGCCGTTTGTCGACAGCAAGGACTTCCTCGGCGGGTTCATCATCGTGGAGGCGAAGAACCTCGACGGGGCGCTCGCCGTCGCCGGCGAACTGCAGGAGCTGCGCACCGCGGGCGCAATCGAGATCCGTCCGGTGCGCGAGGAGCCCTTGGTCGGTGCTTGAGCAGGTCTTTCGCGATCAGTGGGGCCGGGTGCTCGCGTCGCTCGTCGGCTTTCTCGGCGACATCGAGCTGGCCGAGGACGCGGCGCAGGAGGCGTTTGCGATCGCCGCCGAACGCTGGCCCCGGGACGGAACGCCGGCACACGCAGCTGCCTGGCTCATCACAACCGCTCGCAACCGGGCGATCGACCGCATCCGGCGCGAGCGGGCACTGGCAGCGAAGACCGAGGAGCTCAGGCGCGACCTGCAGGACGAATCGGAGGCACCGGTGGCCGACACGGCGACATTCCCGGACGAACGGCTTGAACTGATCTTCACCTGCTGTCACCCCGCCCTCGCGCTCGACGCCCAGGTGGGACTGACGCTCCGCACGCTCGGAGGGCTCTCAACCGATGAGATCGCTCGCGCCTTCCTCGTCCCGTTCGAGACGATGAGCAAGCGCCTGACGCGTGCCAAGCACAAGATCCGCGACGCCGGCATCCCGTTCGAGGTCCCCCCTGAGCACCTGCTGCCCGCGCGGCTGGACGCCGTGCTCACGGTCGTCTATCTCATCTTCAACGAAGGCTGGGGCGCCGGACGCCTGGACCTCTCAGGTGAAGCGATCGGCATCGGTCGCTCTCTGGTGCAACTCATGCCTGACGAGGCCGAGGTCCATGCCCTGCTCGCACTCATGCTCCTCAACCACGCCCGCACGGCCGCCCGCTTCCAGGGCGGGGAACTCGTCCTGCTCGACGAGCAGGACCGATCGCTGTGGGACTCAGAACGGATCGAGGAAGGACGCGGGCTGCTCCAACGCGCCCTCGCCCTCCACGGCCGGGGGGCCGGCGGGACCTATCTCATCCAGGCGGCAATCGCCGATCTTCATCTTCGCCGCCCCCGGAACTGGGAGGAGATCGCCCTCCTCTACCAGGAGCTTGAACACCTCACCCAGTCGCCGGTGGTGACGATGAACCGCGCCATCGCCGTCGCCGAGATCGACGGACCAGAGGCCGGACTGGCACTGCTTGAGCCCCTGACGCTCGACGACTACCGCTACTACCACTCGACGCGCGCCGACCTCCTGAGGCGCCTGGGACGACACGACGACGCACGCGCTGCCTACAGCCGGGCTCTGGAGTTGACCCAGCCGGGAGCCGAGCAGCGATTTCTCAAGGCGCGTCTGGCCGGCCTGGCTGAGAATCCTCGGCCTCCAGATTGACAGCAGCCGAGCGTTAGCGTAGGCTAACGTTAGCAGTGACTAACGCGGACTACATGCTCGAGGTGCTGGGTGAGCCGGTGCGGCGAGAGATCGTCGAGCGGCTTGTGAAGCGTCCCTCGGCCGTGACCGATCTCGCTGCGGAGATGCCGATCAGCCGCTCGGCCGTCTCGCAGCATCTTCAGGTGCTCAAGCGGGCGCAGATCGTTCAGGACCGCCCGGCGGGCACGCAGCGGATCTATCACGTCGACCCGGACGCGCTGGCGATCCTCCGGGCGTATTTCGAATCGTTCTGGAGCCGCTCGCTTGACACCTTTCGAGCGCTGGCGGACGCAGACCACAGAAAGGAACCTGAGGCAGATGACTCAACTGGTTGATGACACGACTGTTCGCACATCCGTAGAGGTGAGGGTCGGTCCGGCGCGTGCGTTCCACCTGTTCACCGCTGAGATCGGCGAGTGGTGGGACGCTGACAAGCACATCCTCCGGGCGCCGCTGGCCGAGATGGTGTTCGAGCCCTTCGTCGGCGGCCAGATCATCGACCGCGGCACCGATGGCAGCGAATGTCGCTGGGCGCGCGTGCTCGCCTATGAACCGCCGCATCGCGTCGTCTTCTCCTGGGACATCAACGTCCGCTGGGAGATAGAGACTGACCCGGCCCGGTGCAGCGAGGTGGAGATCACCTTCGACGGGTTGCCGGACGGCTCAACGCTGGTCCAGCTCACTCATCGCCATCTTGATCGTCACGGGCCCGGGTGGGAGAGCATGCGCGACGCGGTGGCCAGCGGCTGGAATCTCGATGGCTTTGCCGCATTCGCCGGATAGCGTCTTGCCGGTAGTTCAACCGGGTCGCTGCGATGAGTGACAGCCGGGTCGACGAATACGCTGCCGGCCTCACGAGTTGGCGCGACGAGTTCGCAGCACTGCGGACGATCCTCCGGGCCACGGAACTCGCCGAGGCGTTCAAATGGCACAAGCCGTGTTACACGCATTCCGGCAAGAACATCGCCATCTTTCAGCCGTTCAACGACGTGTGCGCGCTCATGTTCTTCAAGGGCGCGTTGCTGAATGACCCGCAGGCGCTGCTGCGTGAACAGGGCAAGCACAGCCGCTCATCGCGCAGGCTTGAGTTTCGCTCGGTTGCCGACGTGACGAGCAGGGGCAGCGCAGTTCGCCGTCTCGTCGCCGACGCCATCCGCGTAGAACAGTCCGGGCTGCGCGTGACGGAACCCGCACCGCTGACCCACCGCGACTACCCGGCCGAATTGGTGGCGCTGATGGAGGCAGATCCCGCCTTTCGCGACGCATTCCAGCGGCTGACCCCGGGGCGCCAGCGGGGCTACCTGCTCCACTTCAACGGCGCCAAGCAGTCAGCGACGCGCGCGGCCCGCATCGAGCGCGTGCAGGACCGGATCAGGGAAGGCTTCGGATTGCACGACTGACCGTCGCCGCGGTGCGGGGCGTGGAAAGCTTTCGCACGGGACCGATGATTTTGGCGGTCGACGGAGGTCTCCACCGCGGAAAGCAGCCGAGCAAAACGGAGCGAGCAGATGACACGGACCCGCATTCACAACTTCTCCATATCGCTGGATGGCTTCGCGACCGGCGAGGGCCAGTCAGCCGACGCGCCCTTCGGTCACGCCGGCCACCGGCTGCACCAGTGGATGTTCGCCACCCGTTTCGGCGCCCCAATCCTGGGACGTACGGGCGGCACCGCCGGCGTCGACGACGCGCTCGCCCGGCAGCACGAGCCGGGCATCGGCGCGGAGATCATGGGCGCGGGCAAGTTCGGCCCGCCAGGCTGGCAGGACGACGCCGACTGGAAGGGATGGTGGGGCCCAAATCCTCCGTTCCACACGCCGACCTTCGTGCTGACTCACCGCCCGCGAGCCGCGATCGAGATGGAGGGTGGCACCACGTTCCACTTCCTCAACGTCGCACCGGCCGAGGCGCTCGACGTCGCCCGTGAGGCGGCCGACGGACAGGACGTTCGCATCGGAGGCGGGCCGACCGTCGTGCGCGACTTCCTCGCCGCGGGCCTCGTCGACCATATGCACCTGGTTCAGGTGCCGATCGTGCTCGGCCGGGGCGTGCGGGTGTGGGACGGACTGGAGGCGCTGGAGGACGGCTACGAGATCGAGGTCCTCTCCGCGCCCAGCGGGGTCACCCACCTGATCTTCGACCGCACGACCTCCTGACCAGCGGCCGCCGATGCGTCCGGCGGATCCATGAGGCCGTGCGGCGACGGGGTCTGTGCCCTCCGTGACCGCGCCACCGGTCCGCACTGATACGGCGAGGGGCCCGGGTAACGGCCGTCCGCCCCCAAACCGCCTCTCCAGCACGACGGCGTGGTTCCCTCACGGCGGCGGGAAGCGGAAGCCCCGCCGTGGGTGCCGAAATGGCGCCAAGGCAGGACTGTTGGAACATGGTGGAGATGCACCCTCGCGACGACCCGTCCGAAAGGGCGGCCCTTGACAGGCCGGATCGGGGCGTCGCCACAATTGTGGCGTGTCCACTGAACCGCTGAGAACCGCCCGCGACCACCTCTCCGAGCTCGTCGACCGCGTCGAACGCGAACACGACCGCGTCGTGATCACCCGCAACGGGCGCGACGCGGCCGTGCTGATCAGCCCAGAGGACCTGCAAGAACTCGAGGAGACCGTTTCGGTGCTCAGCGATCCGGACGCTCTCGCCGACATCCGCGAAGCTGACGCCGCGTATCAGAGCGGTGAGGTCATCCGCGGCGTCGATGCGGTGCGGCGCCTGCGGTCGTGACCTCTGACGAGCCCTACGCGCTCGTCATCGCTCCACCTGCCGCTCGAGCGCTGGCCGACCGGTTTCCGGACCCCGTCGCGGCCGCCGTGATCGAGTTCCTCACCACCACCCTCATCCAGGAACCCAAACGCGTCGGCAAACCGCTGCGCGGAGAGCTCTCCGGGATCTGGTCCGCGCGGCGCGGGACCTACCGGGTCCTGTACCGCGTCATCGACAAACCCCGCGAGATTCTTGTCCTACGCGTCGAACATCGCCGCGACGCCTATCGACCAACCTGACAGGCCTGCTGGTTGATGCCGCGTTCTCGATCCCAAACGTGACGCACGTGGAGATCCATAACGACAAGGCCAACACCGCCCGCGCCGGCGTACCGCGAAAGCTGGGCTTCATCCTGATCGACGAACGACCAGACACACCGAGCGCCCCCGCGGAGATAGGAATCAGCGTTGCCGACGCCTACCTGCTCGCCACCGCCAGACACACCGGCGCCGCCATCACGACGTTCGATCGCAAGGTCCAGCAAGCTGCGCAGCGTGAGGGCCTGACGCTGGCCTGAGCGACTGCCGCCCAGCGTCACCACGCCGTTCCGCCTCCCGCTCGCAAGCCGACGAACGCTGTGAGCGGGCGCTGCGGTGGCGGTGGGCGTCAGTGACCGGGGGGCGGGCCGGGGGGTCCGAGGATCTCGAACCCGTTTCGTTTCGCGATCGGGATGAGCCGCTGCACATCGGGAGGCCCCTCCAGTGGCGGCGGCAGGATGCGCTCGGGGGCCGGCTGGCCGACCTCGCGCTGGAATCCCTCGAACTGCATGGGCGCGAAGCCGACGAGCGCCCTTGCTCCACCGTCCTCCGCGTAGAAGGTGTGCGGGACCCCCTTTGGGCCGAACGCGAACGAACCAGGCTTCAGCGACAGTCGCGTGTCGGCGACCCAGAAGGTCATCTCGCCCTCGAGGACGTAGAGCCACTCATCCTCCTCGGGATGAACATGCCATGGCGAGCCGACACCCGCCGGGACCACGATCTCGACCAGACCGTACTGCCCGTTCGTGTCCTCGCGACCGATCTTGATCGTTTGGAGCATCCCGAGCAGCCAGAACGCCTCACCCTCGTCGTTGGCGAGCAGATACCCCTGCGTTGCACGCTGTGGAGTAACGACCGTCATCTCTCCTCACTCCTTCCCCGGCATCCCCGGTTCATCTGATATCGTTCGTGCAACAGTCCTAAGGAGAACTGTTGCAGCACGAACTATCTCACGACGAACAAATGCTGTCAAGTTCCTCTCCGGAGCGGCTGCGGGCCTGGCGACTATTCTTCGAGAGCGCGCTCGCGCTGCTCGACACGCTCGAGCACGACTTCCAACGCGACGCGGGCTTCCCGGTCCAGTGGTACGACGTCCTCGTGCACCTCGAGGAGACCCCTGACGGTCTGCGCACGAGCGAACTCGCCCAGAAGGTCCTCTTCAGCAAGAGCGGGTTCACCCGCGTCGTCGACAAGATGGAAGCCGCCGGACTCGTGCGCCGCGTCCGCCCCGAGAACGACCGCCGCTCGATCTTCATCCTCCAGACACCCGAAGGGCGCGCCGCGATGCAGCGTGCACGCCCGCCTCACCACCGGTGGGTCGAAGAGAACTTCACCGGCTTGCTCACCGACAGCGACATCAAAGCCATCACCCGCGCCTTCGAGAAGATCAGCGCACACGCTCGAACCCTCCGGCCGGGACGGGTCAACGGCTGACCGCCCACGCTATCGCTTTGATCGAAACGTGAGCCGGGCGGGACGGCTCGGCGCGCTGGACTTTGACGCCAGCCGCCGCGAGATCGAGGCGATCATCGCCACCGTCCTCTCAGCCGGCATCGCCGCCGGCGACCTGCGCGAGAGTGTCAACCCCGCTGACCTGCGCTCGCTGTTGGCCGGAATCCTGGCCGCGGCCGAGGATCGCGAGCAGGTGAGACGTCTGTGTTTGACCTTCGACTCGCCGGCGCCGCAGAAAAAGGTGTTCTTTGCAAGTACTTCTCCTAGCGCAGCTAGCAGCGCCCCCGGCAGGACTCGAACCTGCGACCCACGGCTTAGAAGGCCGTCGCTCTATCCAGCTGAGCTACGGGGGCTCGGCGATGAGGGTAACGACGGAGCCGGTCTGCGGCGAGGCGGGCGTGACCGGGCGCCATCGGCGAGAATGGCCTGAGGTCGGTTTCACCGTGTCTGCGCCCGTTCCCCAACCCACCACCTCCGGCGAGCTTCTCGCCGAGGTCGGCGAACTGACGCTCTGCTACGAGACGTTCGGCTCCCCGGACGGAGAGCCGTTGCTGCTGGTGATGGGGCTCGGCTCGCAGATGCTCCTGTGGGACGACGATCTGTGCGAGTTGCTCGCCGGCCGGGGATTTCACGTGATCCGGTTTGACAACCGCGACGTCGGCCGGTCAAGCGTGCTGCGCCACGCGCGGGTTCCCAAGCAGTGGCAGTTGCTGGTTCGCGACCCGCGTGCTGCTGCCTACTCGCTGGACGAGATGGCCGCCGATGCCGTTGGCCTGCTGGACCACCTTCAGCTCGACGCCGTCCACCTGGTCGGCGCCTCGATGGGCGGCATGATCGCGCAGCTGATGGCGATCAACCATCCCACACGCGTGCGGTCGCTGGTGTCGATCATGTCGACGACCGGCAACCGCAGGGTGGGGTGGCCACACCCCCGGGTCGCGATGCGGCTGCTGCGCCGGGCACAGCGCGACCGGGCGGGGTACATCGAGGATCACCTCGCCACCTACCGGCTCATCGGCTCCCGCGGGTTCGACTTCGATGAGGAGCACGGCCGCCGGCGGGCCGGACGATGCTTCGACCGGGGCATTCATCCCGCCGGCGCAGCGCGGCAGATGGCCGCCATCGTCACCGCCCCGGACCGAACGGCGCTCCTGCGGGGGCTGAGCGTGCCGACAACCGTCATTCACGGCGATGCCGATCCCCTCGTCCACATCTCCGGAGGCCGGGCCACCGCGGCGGCGATCCCGGACGCGAGGCTCATCACGCTCCCCGGAATGGGGCACGACCTGCCCCGCCAGCTGTGGCCGGAGATCGTTGACGCGATCGCCGCCAACGCTGCCCGGGCTGCCACCTGACGCTCCGCGGCCCGTCGGCCTGATCCGAGCCCGTCTCTGGGGGACGGACCGTGCGGCGGCGCCGGGGGCCCGGGCGCACCGGCATTGGCAGTGAACCGGGGGTGGACCCGCAGGCGCGCCGGGCGCCGGAACGGTCCCGCCACCCCCAGAGCGTGCGAAATCCGCCCCGGCCGTCGCCGGTCACGAACAGATCAGCTGCCCAGCACCCCCCACAGACGAAATCCGCGAGACGAATCTCAATTTCGTACACGATCCACGCAGAAATCAGGTGCAAGACCCCCGGAGAGGCCACAAACCCCCGGCCCCTCCCCCTCTTCACCACCAATGCCGGTCTCCACCGGACCACATGAGCCCGGCCACAGGCCCAGCCCCCACCAGGGACGGAGTCGTCACCCCTGGGGCGGGAGCGTGCGCCACCCCGCCGGGATCTGCCGCAGCCGCAGCGGAAGCGCCAGCGTCACCGCCTTCAGCGCGGCCAGGAGCGCGTCGTACTGCGCCTGGTCAAGCACCGTCCAGGCAAGCCCGTGGCGCTCACGCAGTGCCGCGGGGAACGAGCCCACCAACGCGGTGCGGACGACATGACCGGCCGGCCGCTGGCCCAGCTTCCAGATCGGCGGCGGGAGCGGGAGCCACGGAGGCGGCGGCGGCTCTCGGCTGAGCAGGGCCAGAAGCCTTGTGCTGGTCGGCGTCGGCATCAGCCGGTGGGCGACCATCTCGGCGAGATAGGCCTCAAATGCGGCGAGCGTCGCCGGCGTGTCCCGGTCCTGCACGCCCAGGAGCCGCCCGGCGGCCTTCCACTCGGCATAGAGCCGCTGTTCGTCGCTGTCGGTCATTCGCTGGCCGATCGCCTTCGCCGCATACCGGGTGGCCTCAAACGTGCTCAGATGCACCCACGTCCACGCCTCGCGGTTCCACGCGTGGTAGCGCCGGCCGGCGTGGTCGATCCCGGAGATCGGCCGATGCAACTCCCGGACGCGCCGCGCAATCGCCTCGGTATCGCCACAGAGAAGCTCCAACCCGTAGCTGATCGTCTCCCAGGCGCGTTGCCACGGCTCGTCAAAGACGCGTGAGTGCTGCTGGAGGCCCGCCGAGACTGTGGGATGCATTCCCTGAAGCGCAAGGACCCGCCCGGCGAAGGGCACGACGAACGCCCACTGCTCCCAGATCTCACGAGCCTGGACCGGCGGGCGGGCGCCGGGCGCCTGCGGTCCCGTGGGAGGAGCGAGTGGTTCTCGCGCTGCGGGCATCGCGTCCTGGTCCAGACTACATCCCACCCCCACTCAAGGAGACAGACCGTGCAGATCACCCGTAACTCTCTTGACACCACCCGCGGACCCGCCGACTGGTTCACCGGGACCGTCTACCTCGACGCCATCGCCGCGCCGTCCGCGCCGGCGCGGACGGCCGCGGCCAGCGTCCACTTCACCCCCGGCTCCCGGACCGCCTGGCACACCCACCCCTACGGGCAGACCATCTTCGTCACCGAGGGCGTCGGCCGTTGCCAGCGCGAGGGCGGTCCGATCGAGGAGATCCGTCCCGGCGACCGCGTGTACTTCGAGCCGGGAGAGAATCACTGGCACGGCGCTGCACCCAACCGCTTCATGACCCACCTGGCGATCCAGGAGGCGGACGAGACCGGCAACCCGGTCACGTGGGGGCGGCATGTCACGGATGAGGAATACCGCGCCGCCGGCTGAGCGTCGCCCGCGGCGCGGTCCCTCAGGCGCGCCCGCTCAGCGCACTCGGACGCGGAAGCTGCGGCTGTACACGGTCTTCCCGAGGTCGGTCAGCGGCAGGAAGCTGTCGTGCTTCGGATACCGGTACGCCAGGCGGACCGTCCCGCTGTGGGGGAACCTCATATGGAGGTCGAAGAAGCCGTCGTTGACGCGTTGGGTACGGATCGTGCGCCGGTTGAGCTGGATGGCAACGAACTGGTTGCCGTCACGGTCCTTCTTCATGAACGGAGCGGGCCGCGCGTTGCCCCACACTTCCGCGGACGCGTTCCGCCTGAGGTTGGTGCGAGGCATGTACACCGCCAACCGGTAGGCGCCATACGCGGGCTTGGGCTTGCCGTTGGGGAACTTCAGCCCGCTGGCGAAGCCGTTGTAGGCACCGGCATTCGGCCGGGGATCCTGCAGGAGATACTGCATGTAACTGGCCACCCGCCCGCTGCGCCAGCTCAGATACTCCGACCAGTTCATCCAGTACGCCGCGCGCGCCGGCGACGCATAGCCCTGTCCACGCACGGGCGGGTTGGTGATGTAGCCAAACTCCGTGTTGAAGATCCGGAAGTGCTTGCCGGAGCCGTAGACGTGGTTGACCCGGTCCAGCGTGCGCTCCAGGCTGCCGAAGTCCTGGAAGGTCGCGTAGTCGGCCCGCTGCCCGGCCCGCGACACCGGCGAGGCCTGTCCGTCATACGGGTGGATGGCAAACCCGCCGGCCTGAAACAGAGCCGGATTGCGGCGGCGAAACTGCCGTGAACCGCGGGCGGTTGTTGGGCACCCGGCCGCCCACGCCGCTCCTCCGCGCAGCCGCTGAAAGCGGGCATTGACGCAGTACAGGTCGCGAATGAACAGAAGCGGCCGGGTCTGGGCGTAGTTGCCGGGCAGCCCCTGGGGCCAGCGCCGCGTCGGGGGGTGAGGCTCTGAGCCCTTGGCGGCGAGTTCGCCGATGAGGATCGTGTCGTGCTTGTGGCCGGTGGCCCGCAGGGCGCGCCACCCCTGGGCGACGAGGCTCCGGTAGTACATGGCGGCCAGCGGCCGGCGCGAGCCGTTGCTCGCCTCAGGACCCAGGTCCTGGCCGAAGTTCGGCTCGTTGAAGATGGCCCAGAAATGGATGCGCGGCAGCGGCGATGACTGATGGGTCGGTGTGAAGTGGCCGTCGTAACGGCGCGCCACCGCGTACATGAACTGGCCATAGTCGGCGCCGTTCGGTTTCCAGGCGACATATTGCGGGTTGACACCCGGCGCCGGAGGCGGCGCCTGCTTCTCGGCCCAGCGGGGGGCGCCCCCTGAGACCGTCATGTCGACCGTCATCCCGTCGGCGGCGGCCTCCCGGACGATCGCGTCATACGGAGCCCAGCCGGAGTAGGCGTTGGGATTTCTCAGGTTGACCGACGGCTTGTGGGCCGAGCCCGCGTGAGGAGCGAGCAGATCCCATGGGAGGACAACCCGCACCGTGTTGGCACCGAGCGCTCGGAACTGCTGCAGCGTCTGCGCGGGCAGGTAGGCGTCGGAGAAATCCTCAATGATCGAAGCCTGGGAGTGGCTGGCCATCGCCGGGGCGGGGAGGGCGGCGACGCCCGCTGTCGCGAGCGTCACACCCAGTGCGGCCGCGGTCCCGCGTCGGCCGAGAAAAGAAGAGAGCAGGTTTCTGGGCATGGTGGCGGTAACCGCTCGGTCCCCCCGCAAGTTGCGGGAGGCTCGGCGGCGGGGTCCGGGAGATGACGCCCGCCGTTTGCGCGTGCCGGGTTGTGGCTACGCGAGACACACCTTCGATGAGCAGATCGTGCGGTGTCCCCCAACGTCTCGCCGGACTGCCGGTCGCTCCCGGACGCAGAGAGAGGTGACGGCGATTCCACGGCGCTGGGCACGCCTCCTCGCCGCCCGGGCCGGGTGGCTCATATCCCTCTGCTAACGAAGGAGTCTCGATCGAATGTCGCCCGCGCGTTTTCGGTGCGGTGACCGTCGCGATGGCCGGCGCCGTCGCCGGCTGCGGGCTCCTCGGCGGAGGACTGCTCGTAGCGCTCGGCGGGTGAGGCCCGCCCCCGCGCGGGCGACGCTATCGTGCTCGGTCTGGTCGTTCTCAGGCACGAGGGGATGCAGGAGTGATGGCGGCATCGGAGGATGAAGCCAAGGAGTTTGCGCGGACGTTTCAGTCGTTCCTGCGTTGGGTGCACTCCGAACCGGCCATGCGGGAGCGCAACGAGGTGGTGGCCCTGGTTGCCGGCTACCTGCGCCCTGACGCGGGCGACCTGTCCGTCATCACCAGAACGCTGGACACGTTTGAGCACGTCAACCTGCAGACGGCACTGAACGCATGGGCGGAAGAGCCGGGACGAGATGTCCAGGTGCACGGCTTTGTCATCCCGCCCCACCACGGCGCGGTGACGCTCCAGCAGCTCATCAGCGGTGAGGGCATTCCGCCGCTGCGCCTGACCGCTCCGCCGCTGGTCGACCTGGCCAACGGCCCTGGCTCCATGCTCGCCTGCCTGCTGCGCGCCGTGCTGCTCGTCAATGACAACCATGGCCGGTACGTCGTGCTGGTCAACGGCCCCCATGAGCACGATCCGACGCTGGCGCTTGAGATCGCGGGGCTGCCGGTCGCGGCGGCGCAGGCCGTCCACGCCGAGATGGCCGAGTTGCGCCGGCGCCTGAACGTCTACCGCGGTCATCTCCTTGACGTGCACCCGGCTCCGATGGGCGGCGTGTCGCTGGAGTTTGGGGAGATCCCGCAGCTGCGGCGCGACGACGTGGTGCTCCCCGGGGCGGTGCTGAGCCGCATCGAGCGCCACGCCCTCGACGTCGCCCGTCACCGGGACGAGCTGCTCAAGGCGGGGCAGCACCTCAAGCGCGGGTTGCTCCTGTACGGCCCCCCGGGAACCGGCAAGACGCACACCATGCGGTACCTGCTCGCTCAGATGAGTGGCTACACCCGGCTGGTGCTGACGGGACGAGCCCTCCACGCCATCGGCTCGGTGGCTGAGCTGGCCCGCGACCTTCAGCCTTCGGTGATCGTGCTTGAGGATGTCGACCTCGTGGCTGAGGATCGCAGCTTTGGCCCCGGGTCCAGCCCCGTGCTGTTCGATCTGCTGGACGCGATGGATGGAGCCGCGCCTGACGCCGACCTCCTGTTCATGTTGACGACGAACCGGGCTGACCTGCTTGAGCCGGCACTGGCTGCCCGGCCGGGGCGGGTCGATCTGGCGGTGGAGATCGATCTGCCGGACGCCGCGGCCCGGGAGCGACTGCTCAACCTGTACGCCGCCGCGACGAGCATCAGCCTGACCACGGCGGAGACACAGCAGATCGTGCAGCGCACCGAGGGTGTCACCGCGTCGTTTCTCAAGGAGCTGGTCCGGCGGGCGATGCTGGAGGCCCTGCACGACGGGGGGTTGTCACCCACCGTCACCGCCGCCCACGTGCGCCAAGCCGTGGATGACCTGCTCGACAGCGGCCATCAGCTGACACAGACGCTGCTCGGCGTCGGCAACGATCCCCAGGCGATCTCCCCCGGGGGCGGTCTCGGCTCCCTGCCTCCCCAGCCGAGACGACCGCGCCGCGGGCCATACCCACCGCCGTACGGCCTTCGCTAGCGGCGGTGAGGCCGGTTGTTATCGGGGCGCCCGGATTTGAACCGGGGACCTCCTGCTCCCAAAGCAGGCGCGCTACCAGGCTGCGCCACGCCCCGCGTCAGGGCCGAGTGTAATCGACGCCCTTCCGGGACCGTTCGACCTCCGCTCCTGCGGTCGAGTAGCCTCGAACGCCGTCATGGCAGAGATCCAGGCCTTCCGCGCCCTTCGCTACGACCCGGATCGCACCGGGGGGCTGCAGGACGTCGTCGCTCCGCCCTACGACGTGATCGACGAGGAGCAGCGGGCCGCCCTTGAGGCGCGCTCGCCGTACAACGTCGTGCGGATCGACTTGCCGAGGGGCGGTGACGACCGCTACGAGCGGGCCGCGGAGCTTCTGCACGAGTGGCGGGCGGAGGGAGCCGTGGTGCTCGACGACACGCCGATGCTGTGGACGCTCGCCCAGGAGTACGTGGGCCCTGACGGCCGGCGCCGGACGCGGCAGGGGTGCTTCGCGCGCGTACGCGTGGAGGAGTACGGCCCCGGGCGCATCCGTCCCCACGAGCGCACCCATCCCGGCCCCCGCGAGGACCGTTTGCGGCTGACGCGCGCCACGCGCGCCAACCTCTCCCCCATCTTCTCGCTGTACTCCGACGATGGCGGCGCGGCCCGTGACGCGCTGTTCGGCCCCGGCGGCGAGTCATGGGCGGAGACGACCGATGACGACGGGACCGTCAACCGGCTCGGCCGCGTCGCGGACCCGGCGGCGATCGAGGCCGTGCAGGCCGTGCTCGCCGGGACCGAGTTGCTCATCGCCGACGGGCATCACCGGTACGAGACCGCGCGCGTGTATGCCGAGGAGATCGGCGGCGAGGGCCCGCATCGCTACGTGCTGATGTGCCTGGTCGCCCTCCAGGACCCCGGCCTCACCGTGTTCCCCACGCATCGGCTCGTCCGCGGGCTCAGCTCCGAGCAGCGGGAGGCGCTCACCGCCGCGCTGCAGCGCGACTTCGAGGTCGAGACCCTGCCGGACGCCGCCGCCCTCGCCCCCGCCGCAGGCGACAGCGTCCGCATCGGCTACATCGATGCCCGCTCCGGCACCCCGTGCCGGCTGACGCTGCGCGACCCGGCGATTGCCGACGCCGCGCTGCCGGACCGGGCCGAGCCGTACCGCCGCCTGGACACAGCGGTGCTGGAGGCCCTCATCCTCAAGGGCGCGCTTCAGATGACCGACGCGGACATCGACCATCTCAACGGGCTCGGCTACGCCCGGGACGCGCGACAGGCGCTCGAGTTGGTGCAGGCCGCCGAGTACGATGCCGCGTTCTTCATGGCGCCGACACCGGTGGAGCGGGTGCAGCAGGTCGCCGCCGCGGGCGAGAGCATGCCGCCCAAGTCGACGTACTTCTTCCCCAAGGTCCCCACCGGGCTGCTCTTCAACCCTTTGAGCTAATCCGTGGAGCTCTCCGCGACGGCGCTGGCGGAGCAGTTGAGCCGGGTGCTGCTGACGGCGAAGGCGGCGAGTGCACTGGAGGTGCGGGGACGCACCGATGCCGCGGTGCTCGTCCCGCTGTATGTCGAGGGCGGCCGCATTCACGCCGTGTTCACCAAGCGCCGGGAGGACCTGCGCCGCCATCCGGGCGAGATCTCGTTCCCGGGCGGGCGCCGCGACACGGGCGATGCCGACCTGCAGGCGACGGCACTGCGGGAGGCCGAGGAGGAGATCGGACTGGCGCCGGAGGCGGTGCGGATCCTCGGAGCGCTGCAACCGACTCCCACCATCGTCACCGGCTACGCCATCTACCCGTTCGTCGGCCTGATCGAGCCGGGCCGGGTGTGGACGCTGAGTCCGCGTGAGGTGGCGCGCGTGCTGGAACTGGGGCTTGATGACCTGCTTGCCGGGTATGGGCGGCGGCGGCTTCTTCGCCGCGGCGTCCCGATCCGCACCGACACCTACGTCGTCGGCGACGACCTCATCTGGGGCGCGACGGCCCGCATCCTCGCCGACCTGTTTGACCGGATCGGCTACAGCCGATGATCAGGAGCCAGTAGGGCTCGCTGAACCGCCTCGGCCGCCGCCGCGGTCCACCGCGTGTGATCCCCCGGGTCCGCGGTCAGGAGCACGTATGGGATGAGGGAGCGCTCGCAGGCCCAGCGCACCCGCTCGGTCCCCGTATTGAGAATCTCGGCGGGGACGCTGCCGGCCGCCTCGTAGACGATGCCGCGAATGGTGGTGTCCAGCATCCGCTCCAGCAGCATGTCGAGACGCGTGCTGTGCAGCGCCGTCAACTGCTGCTCGGTGCCGGCCGCCGAGCCCAGCAGGAGGCAGGCGACGCCGACGTGGTCCAGCGCCGGGGCCAGCGTGGCCACACGGTCCGGATCGCCGACGTGCACCTCGGCCCCCGCGGCTTCGATCTCACCCCGGCGCCCGGGATCCCGCGTCGTCGCCCGCACCGCGTGTCCGGCACTGCGCAGCGCGCGGGTGAGGGCAAGGCCGCGGCACCCGCAACCGATGATCAGACAGCGAGCCATGGCCGCCGGAGCGCCTGCCGATCAACCATCGGCGCCGGGGTCGGTGCCAAATTCACGGCGGACCTCCTCGCGCGTCCGCTCAGGCAGCCCCCGCGCCCGTCGCCGCGCGTTGGTCGCCTCCAGCAACTCGTCAAGCTCACGATCGGCGAGGTAGCGCGCCCGGCGGCGCAGCTGCTCGCTGACGTCCGCAGCGACGCGCTGCTCGAAGTCGGCGACGGACATGTCGGACTCACCCCGTCGCCGGCGGCGAGCGTTGTGGGCCTCCAGCATCTGGTCAAGATCCTCCGCCTCAAGCGCCTCGCGATCCTCGGTGATCTGCCGGGCCGACCGCAGGCCGAGCGGATCCGTCCCCCGGCTCTGATTCACGCGACCCAGAAGCCACGCCCACAGCACCAGCGCGGCCAGGCCCACCAGCAGCACGATCGCAAAGGGATCCACCCGGCGGCAGTCTAACCCCGTGGTCGCGGCCCGGCGGAGCCCACGGCGGAACCGGATAGCCCCGCGCCACCGCAACTTCGGCGCTTGACGTGGTGTTTACAGCGGCGTTCATCGCTCTGGCTGGGCGGGCCGGAATCCAGCTCAGGGCCCAATGCCCAACTCGCAGGTCAAGGAGGCTCCATGCGTCTTCGCCTACCGCTGCTCACATGCGCACTGACCGCGTGTGTGTGCACCGCCGCCCCGGCCGCGGCCGGCGCCGCGCCCGTGCGCAACGACGGTGTCACCATTCACGCCGCGCCCCGGCACATCATCGCCGGCGAGGCGGTGCTCATCTACGGGCGGCTGAACGGCCCCGGTCACGGCGGTCAGACGATCCGCCTGTATCACCGGATCAATCCGGCCCCGCGCTTCTCGCTCATCGGTGTCACCCGGACCAACTCCAACGGGCAGTATGAGTTCACCCGGGTCGAGAACATCGTGGAGACGAACCGCAGCTGGTTTGTCCGCGGTCCGGGGCTCACCCACAGCCGTACCGTCCACGAGCGCGTCGCCGCCCTCGTGACGCTGGCATCCAGCGCCTCGACCGCACCGACGCGTCACCCGCTGGTGTTCTCCGGGCACGTGACCCCCGGGCACCGCGGCAGCCCAGTTGCACTCCAGGTGCAGCGCGGCTCAGGTGACGCATGGCGGACGATCCGATGGGCCCGCATCGGCGTCGGATCCAACTACAACATCCCATTTGCCTGGCGGGTCCCTGGTGTCTACACCGTCCGGACGCTGTGTCCTGGCAACCCCCGCAACGTGGCCGCGCCCTCGGATCCGGTGACGGTCGTCATCCAACAGGCCGAGGTGACCGGCTTCACGATTGCCACCTCTGATCCCGTGGTCGCCAACGGACAGCCGGTGACGATCTCCGGCACCCTTGACCAGCCGGGCACCACCACCCCGCAGCCGGGCGCCAGCGTCAGCCTGTTTGCGCGGGGAGCCGGCCCCCACCCACCCCACCGGTTCCGGGAGCTGACCACCACAACCACCGGCGCAGACGGCACCTACAGCTTCGGCAACCTCGCCTCGACGCGCAACGAGCTGTACCAGGTGCGGACCACGTTCGCCCCGGCCCGCCACACCGCGGTCCTGTTTGAGGGTGTCCAGGATGTGGTGGACCTGCAGACAAGCTCGCCGACCTCAACCGTCGGCGCGCACGTCACGTTCACCGGCGCGGTGTCACCGGATAAGGCTGGCCACATCGTCTACCTGCAGAAGCTCGGCCGCGATGACAGCTGGCACACCGTCGAGGTCAGGCGGGTGAGCCGCGCCTCGACGTTCCGGTTCGGCTGGACGTTCGGCGCGGCCGGAATGAAGCAGTTCCGCGCCCGGATCCTCGGTGGACCGGCGAACATCGGCGGCGCCTCGGCCCCGGTCGCCATCGACGTGACCCAGCCGCCGCTCTCGGCGCTCCCCACCGGCTGAGCCGCCACAGGGCTGCCGACGCCGCCCGCCCGGCCATCAGCGACCGATGGCCGGGCGGGGGGCGGCAACCCCTCGCGCCGCCGGCAGGCCGAGCAGCACCACCCCGCCGAGCAGCGCGAAGGCGACCGCGGGCAGATCGACCAGCGCCCCCACCGCGATCGCCACCATGAGCCCGCCGAGATTGCCGACAAGCAGCAGGATCCCGGTGGCGACTCCCCCGGAGGCGCCCATCCGTCGCTCGGTCAGCTCCAGCATCACCGGCAGCGCGGCAAGCAGGACCAAGCCAATGGCCGCCACCAGCACGAAGTCGGCAGCGACGCTGCCATGGAGCAGCGCGAGCGCCGCGCAGCATCCGGCGACCCAGCCGACGGCGCCGGTCAGATACCGGCGCTCGGCCCGCGCCCGGGCGACGGCGGGCGGAATGACCGCGCAGCCGACGATCCCGGCAGCCAGCATCCCGGCGAGCATCGCCCCGGCGGCCGGCGAGGAGATGTGGTCATTGTGCAGGATCGGCTGCAGCCAGGTGCTGAGCGAGACGAACACTCCAACCCCCACAAACGCCAGCCAGGCCAGGCGGCGGACGAGCGCCACCGCCCACACCGCGCGGGCCTCGGCCAGGCCGATACCGGCCGGTGGCGCATCGCCGGTGGGTGCGCGCCGCAGCCCGGCGGCGAGGGCGACGGCGGCCGCGCAGCTCAGGACCGCCTGCACCGGCAGCAGCAGTCCGAGCCCGTGCCGCCCCTCCAGCAGCGGACCCATCGCCAGCGCCACCAGCGCGCCCAGGAACTGACCGGCTGACGCCACCGCGATGCCCGCCGGGCGCGCCGGGCGCGGCAGATAGCCGGTCGCCGTCTTGGTCAGCGCGTTGAGCACAAATGGCTGCGCGACCGCCACC
>DASSZQ010000250.1:0-2959 GCA_035702755.1 Solirubrobacteraceae bacterium
CACTGCAGGCGCTGTCAGCGCCGGACCGGCACCGCCGCGTCGGCCAACGCCCGCGTGGCCGAGTCCGGCTTCCGGATCGCGCAGGGCGTAGACCGGATCCGCTCATGGAAGCCGGAGACCGGCGCCGAGAAGTTCTTCTGCGGCGACTGCGGCTCGGCGCTGTTCAGCGCCACCGCCGACGATCCGCCGGGCGTCGGCGTCCGCCTCGGTGCCGTGGACGGCGATCCCGGGATCCGTCCGTCGGCGCACCAGTACGTGGCCTATGCGGCCGCCTGGGAGGCGATTCCGGATGACGGCCTGCCGCGCTACCCGGAGAGCCAGCGCGCCGGGATGTCCGGCAACCCGGCCTCGGGCTGAGGCGCGGCTGCGGCGCGGGCCGCTCGCGCCACTCGTTCTCAGTCGGCGCCGAGTGTCGGGCTCGACGCCCCCATTCGCTTGGTCTCGCCGCGGGTCCCCTGGTCAGCGCGAAATACGTGCCGGAGGAGGTGGATGGCGAGGGCGACCGCGCCGCATGACCACACGAGGTTGAGCGCGCCGAGCACGAACGTGTTGTCCTGGACGGCGGCGATGTCCTTCATGAACAGATAGAGCGACGCGCTGACGGCTGCCGCCAGCACCGGGAGCCGCCCCCGCGTTCCCGCCTCCCAGGTGGCGAGCGCGACCACCACCGGCACGTAGTAGTAGTTGATGGGCGCTGGATCCACCAGGCACCGCAGCAGCGCCAGTAACGCCAGAAGCGCCAGCCCGTCGACCGGAGGCGGCTTGCCGTCACCCAGCCGGCGGCCATAGGCCCAGATGCCACCGAGCGCGAGCGGCACCACGATGGCGGCGATATCCGAGCGGCTGAGCGAGAACGGCAGCCGGTGCACGGGCGGCCCCGTGATCGTCCACCAGAGGCTGGGAAGCGTCGCCGTGACCTGGCCGCCGATGACGTGCTCGGCGGTGCGGAACGCGCCCGGGTCGGCGGCCGGCAACAGCGCAACCGCGGGGGCGGCCACCGCCGTGGCGAGGATCGCGACCGCTCGGCGACCGCCGGGAATGGCCAGCAGGACGCAGGGAGCCGCCAGTGCCGCCCACGGCTTGGTGCCGATCGCCAGACCCAGCAGTGCCGCCGCCCCGCCTCGGCGGCCCTGACTCGCGGCGACCACGGCCGCGGTCCCCAGCACACTGGCCAGGACCTCTTCCGGATGACCGACGCTCAGCGCCTGAAGCGTCATCGGGCCGGCGAGCATGAGCGCGCCGCCGGCGGCGACCGCGGCGAGGTGTCGCAGCGAGCCGGCGCGGCGCCCCAGCCACAGGACGAGCCCCAGCACGGGCAGCAGGCACGCGGCGACGCCCAGCTGGTAGACGACTTGGGGACCGGCGCCGAGCCAGACGCCGGCACCGGCGAACGGCGCGCGCCAGAGCAGCGAGACGAGGCCCATCAGCGGCTGGACCGAGGGCACCACGGCCAGGTGGCCGTGCACGAGGGCAGCGATGGCCGGGGCGGCATTGTCGCCGAGGACGGCGTGGCCCGGCTGATAGTCGCCGCTGGCCGTGATCGCCTGGACGACCCAGGCGGCCGCGGCGCATGCGCCGAGGGTGGCCAAGGCCTTGGTTGCGACGATCAGACGGTCGCTGCGGGCGTCCACACCAGCGCTATCGGCGCTGCTCGGCGGGCGCTTGAACGGCGCTGTGCTACGCGGAGTCCGCGCCGCCTGAGTCCAGTTCGGCCTTCATCCACTCGCAGCCGACCGAGAGATCCTCCACCCCCATCGCGGCGGCGACGTTGAGCCACATGCCGTAGCGAAAGAAGTCATCGATTCGCTCCCGGTCAGCGCCGGAGAGCTGCTCGACGTGGGCCACCAGGCGGGCGAAGGCGCCGCGCACGCGCTCGCGGATCACGTCGTCGTCGCAGGCGGCGTAGGCCTGGTGCTGGAGCATCAGCGCGTCGCGATTGGTCCTCAGCATCTCCACGTAGGCGTTGCCCATCGCCTTGAGCACGTCGGCGTCGGGGAGCGCTGCCGCCGGGTCAAACTCGGCCGCTCCCCGGGTGAACGCCTCGGCCACCTCGGCAAAGCCCCGTTCGACGGCGGCCAGGAACAGGTCGCGCTTGGAGCCGAACAGGCTGAACACATACGGCTGGGCCACCCCCACCCGCCGCGCGATCCGGTCCACGGGGGTGCCGTGCAGGCCCCCATGGGCGAACTCGTGGATCGCCGCTTCGATCAGCGCCTCCCGGCGCTCGGCGGCCGGGACGCGCTGACGAGAGGGGCTGGTGTCACGGGTGGAGGTGGACATGGGGTTCGATGCTACGTGACGGTCAGGCCGCCGCCGAGGAGAGCCGGCCGGCGACCGCCCCGTCGGCAGCGGACTCCTGCGCCGCGTGCTCAAGCGCCGAGGCGCGGGTGCTGAACGGGAGCAGGAGGGGAATGAGGGCTCCGGCGGCGAGCACCGCCGTACCGACCCACATCGCCGGGACCAGACCGGCGACGAAGGCCTGCGGGGAGGCGTAGCCGCCGTGGCTGGTGAACACGGTGGCCAGCACCGAGACGCCCAGCACGCCGCCAAGCTCCCGGATGGCATTGGTCGCCCCGGACGCCTGGCCGGCCTGATCGGTGCGCACCGACGCCAGCACCGCGTTGGCCGACGGCGCAAACACCAGCGCCATTCCGGAACCGCCGAGCAGGAACGGGCCGATCATGCTCACGTAGCTCTGATGGACGCCGGCCAGCGTCGCCAGCCAGCCGAGCGCGATCGCCTGGAGGGCCAGCCCGGCCGCCATGAACAGACGGCTGCCGTAGCGCTCGGAGAAGAAGCCGGCCAGCGGCGAGACGAGCATCGTCGCGCCCGTCCACACCAGCAGCTTGACCCCGGCCTCCAGGGGAGAATTTCCGAGCACGTTCTGAAGGAACTGGCTGAGGAAGAAGATCGAGCCGAACATGCCGAAGTACATCGCCAGCGACACGACGTTGGTGAC
>DASSZQ010000164.1:0-7073 GCA_035702755.1 Solirubrobacteraceae bacterium
ACGAGGCCGGTGGCGCCGTCGCGGACCAGGCCGCCGGCGGCCGCGCCGACCGCCGTGGTGGCGATCACCGGGCGGGCCTGGTGCATCGCCTCGTTGCAGACCAGGCCCCACGGCTCGCGGAAGCGGGGGGTGGGGATGGAGGGCACAACCGTGAACGCCGCGGCGGCGTAGGCGGGGGCGAGCGCCTCGCGCGGCACGGGCTCCAGGACGCGGGTGCGGGGGAGGGGCAGCAGCGCCGGGCGCAGCGGGCCCTCGCCGAGGATGACGAGGGTGGCCTCCCCGCGGACCTGCGGCCAGGCGCGGGCGAGCACCTCGATGCCCTTCTCGGCGACGAGACGCCCCGTGTAGAGCACCAGCGGGCCGTCGCCGAGCCCGTGCTCGCGGCGAAACGCCGCGATCTGCGCCGGGGTGACCGGCCGGGCGAACAGCTCCGGCTCCACCGACTGGGGCGCGACGAAGATGTCCTCGTCATGGCCGCGGACGCGGCCGACGAAGCGCCGGGCGTGCTCGCCGTAGGCGACGACGGCGTCGGCGTGGCGATAGATGTGACGGGTGAGGGGCAGGGCCAGCGCGTGGGTCAGCGACCGCGGCTGATGCCAGATCGAGGCCCAGAACACGAACGGCCGCCGGTGGCGGCGCGCGCCGAGGTAGGCGGCGGGCAGCAGGGCGCCGCCGGCAAACGGGGCGATGACCGCGGCGTGGTCCCGGCCGAGGCGCAGCGCCTCGCCGAGGCCGTCCAGGCGCCGCGCCGGGAAGTCGGCGGCGGCCAGCTGCGCGTCGAGGTCGGCCTGCCAGGCCGGGACGTAGCGCTCGCCGCCGCCGTAGCAGAGCACCTCCAGGTCATGGCGCTGGGCGAGCAGGCGAAACAGCGGCAGCCGGTAGCCGCTCAGGTACGTGGTCAGCAGCGCGATCGGCATGAGCTGGGGAGCATGATGCCGGGCCACGCCCGGCGCCCGCCTGGCTAGGTGATGCGCGACCCGGGTTCGGCGCCCCGGTCCGGCCGCAGAAGCACCACTCCCCGCTCCTCGTCAAGAGCGCCGAGCACGAGCACCTCTGACAGGAACGGGCCGATCTGGCGCGGGGGGAAGTTGACGACGGCCACGACGAGCGTGTCCTGCAGTTCGTCGCGGTCGTAGTGGGTGATCTGGGCCGACGAGCGCTTGATCCCCAGCTCGGTGCCGAAGTCGATCGTCAGCTTCCACGCCGGCTTGCGGGCCTCCGGGAAATCGTCCACTGCCATGACCCGGCCGACGCGCATGTCGACCGCCTGAAAGTGATCGAAGTCGATCACCCGTGCCGCAGACGCTCGAGGCGGCGCACCAGCTTCTCCATGCTGGCCGCCGGCGCCGCAGTCGGCGCCGTCCCGCCGGCAGACGGGGAGGTCGTGCCCGGGGTGGTGGTCGTCGTCGAACCCGGCGTGGTTGTGGTCGTCGTCGTGGTCGTCGTGCCCGGGGTCGTCGTGGTCCCGGTGGTCGTGGTCCCGGTGGTCGTCGTCCCCGGCGAGGTCGTGGTGCCCGTGGTCGTCGTCCCCGTCGTCGTCGTGCCCGGGGTCGTCGTGGTGCCGGTGGTGGTCGTGCCCGGATCGGTCGTCGTACCGGTGGGCGTGGTGGCGGTGGTCGAGGTCCCGTCACCGGAGCCGGCCGCGGGCTGGCTGGAGGACGTGGAGGTCGTCGAGGAGCTGCTGCCTGGAGCCTGCGCGGTCTGGGCCGGATACGGATCGACGGCCGCGCCGCCACTCCCGGTGGTGGCGGAGCCGGGCGTGGGGGTGAAGGTGGAGGTGGAGGATGAGGACAGGACCGTGGGATCGGACTGGGTCTGGGTGCGCCCGGACGGCGTCTGCGGCGTGGGGGAGGCGGCCGGGGTCGTCGCTGTCGGCGCCGGGGTCGCGGACTTGCCGGTGTCGGCGACGGTGATCGCCTTCTTCATCTGGGTTGTGCTCTTGGCCTTATGCGAGGTCGATGCCGCGGACGAAGACCGGGTGTCATGCCGCTCGATCAGCGTGGAGCGCGGCTCGGCGTACGGAGAGGCGGCCGGCGCCGGAGAGGGCGCATGCGTGACCTCCGACGCAGCCGGGGACGGCGTGCTCGCCTGGGTGACCGGGGGGGAAGGCGCGTGGTGCTGGGTGACGGGATGGTCGGCCTCGACGGCTCCGGCGGTCACCAGGGCGGCCGCCGCCAGCCCGGCCGCGGCCTTGCCGGCAAACGCGCCCAGTCCGGCCGAGACGAAACCGCTGGAGCCGGCGATCGCCCCGGATCCCGCGGCCAGCGTGCCTCCGGCACCCATCGCGCCCGCTCCCGCGCCGGCGGCGGTGGCACCGGCGGCGCCCGCGCCCGCGCCCACGGCACTGGCTCCGGCGCTGGTGCCGGCGGCGCTGGAGCCCGCGCCGGCGGAGTGACCGAGGTGGATGAACAGCAGCTTGTGGAACATCGCCAGCGGACCCACCGGCAGCAGCGCGGCCAGGGCCTTGTTGGTCACCTTCAGCTGCGCGCGGAACTCGCTGCAGCGCTTGCAGCTGCGCAGGTGGCGGCGCACGAGCGCGCTCGGTCGGCGCTGCAGTCCCTCGGCCACCTCGGCCAGCTCGATGCGCACCTCGTCGCAGGAGAGCAGCCGCGCCTCGGCCGCCTCGGCCAGCGACACCCGGGCGCGCACCAGCAGGGACTTGACGCTGGGGACCGTCGTCTCCATCGCCTCGGCGATCTGCTCGTAGGAGAGGGCGTCCATCTCGCGGAGCACGAGCGCCGTCTTCTGGGTCTCCGGCAGCTCGTGAATGTCCCCAACGAGCAGGCGGAACTCCTCACGCTCGTGGACCTTGTCGGCGGTGCTGGCGCCGTGCTCGGACAGATGGTGGTCCATCGAGTCGACGCCGATCGCCTGAATCCGCCGCAGATGGTTGAGGCTGCGGTTGCGGGCGATCCGGTACAGCCAGGGGCGGACGTTGATCGGCCGCTGGTCGGCGAGGATTGCGTTGAACGCGGCGGTGAGGACCTCCTGCAGGACATCCTCGGCGTCCTCGCGGGAGCCGAGCAGGTGGCGGCAGAACGCCATCAGCCGGGTCTCGTAGCGGGACACGAGGATTTCGAAGGCGGCCATGTTGCCGCGCCGCAGGAGCGCGATCAGCCGCTCATCCGACTGCAGCCTGAGCAGGGGCGAGCGCCCATGCAGGCCGATCCCCCCAGAGTATTTCAGCGCCGAGACTTCCATCCACCCGCCTGACGAGGCTTCGCCTATCGGTCCCCTCGACACCGTAGCAGCGCATAAGTTGCGCCAGTCCGGGGAAGTATCGACGCCGGATTAGGCGGATTGCAGGCCGGGAATCCCCGTCCAGGAGACGAGGCGACGGGACCGGAAGGGATCGACAGGGAGAGAGACGGTGGAAATGCGGAGGTACCCGGGGAGGGACTCGAACCCTCATGCCATGAAGGCAGTCGCTCTTAAGGCGACCGTGTCTGACCAATTCCACCACCCGGGCGGGGGCGCAGACGCTAGCGATTGGGCGCGCCGCAGCCAAGCATTTCCGGGTTTTTCCGGCGAACGGTTCCCTTTTGACACCGGAATGTAGGCCTTGCTAGGTTCGCCGAAAGCTTCCCCGGCAAACCCCTCCGCAGCCGGGATTACGGAGGTCCCCAGTGCGTAGTCCGCGGCGGTGCAGAACTCAACTGTGATCGGCCGGATTGCCGCGGTGGCCGCGGTCGTCGTCGCGATCGTTGCTGTCGCCGTCATCCTGCTCTCAAACGGCAAGACCTACCAGGTCAGCGCGGTGTTCCAGAACGCCAGTCAGATCGTGTCTGGAGACCAGGTTGAGGTGGCGGGCACGCCGATCGGCACGGTCTCCGGGCTGGCGCTGACGCCGAGCGGCCAGGCGCGGCTGACGCTCAACATCACCAACTCCAGCTACCAGCCCCTGCGTCAGGGAACGACGGCAACCGTCCGCGAGCTCTCGCTGTCCGGGATCGCCAGCCGCTACGTCGAGTTGCAGCCGGGCCCCCCGGGGCAGGCCACCATTCCCAACAACGGCGTCATCCCGACGACGAACACCACCAGCGAGGTCGATCTCGACCAGATCTTCAACACGCTCAACGGTCCGACGCTCAAGGGCCTGCAGAACGTCTTCCAGGGCTCGGCCTCCGAATACAAGGGCTCCGGCAAGCTCGCCCAGGCCGCCTTCGCCTACCTCAACCCCGCGGTTGCCGCCTCGAGCATGCTGTTCCAGCAGATCGACCGCAACGGCGGCGCCAACTTCACCAAGTTCGTCACCAAGACGAGCAAGCTCGTCTCCGACGTCGCCACTCGCAGCGCCGACCTGAGCGGGCTCGTCTCCCACCTGTCGACGACGACCGAGGCCCTGGCTCACCAGCGCACCAACCTGGCGGCCTCGCTGCAGCGCCTGCCGCCGTTCATGCGCCTGGCCAACACGACGTTCGTGAACCTGCGCAGCGCGCTGGACACGCTCAAGCCGCTCGTCGACGACTCCAAGCCGGTCGCGCCGAAGCTGGAGAAGCTCCTCGTCCAGCTGCGCCCGCTGGCCCGCAACGCCGTGCCGACCGTCAACGACCTCTCGGACATCATCAGCCGGCCCGGGCCCAACAACGACCTGATCGAGCTCGTCAAGCTCGGCGTGCCGCTGTCGGCGGCCACCGTCCGCAACATCAACGCCAACGGCAAGGTCCGCCCCGGTGCCTTCCCGCAGTCGGTGACCGCGCTGAACGACTCGACGCCGGAACTCGCCACCGACCGGCCGTACGCCGTCGACCTCACGGGATGGTTCGAGGGCTACACCCATCCCGGGACCCAGGACGCCAACGGCGGCGCCAGCCGGATCGCGCCCGTGGTCGGTATCGGCTCCATCCAGAACGGGGCGCTCAACATCCTGCCGGCCTTCAGCAACCCCACGCTGCGCAGCGTCCTCGCCCTCGGCGGGATCGGCTCGGCTCTGGGGCTGGGCGGCACCTCCGGCGCCGGCTCCGGCGGCTCCGGCTCCAACTCCGCGGGGACCGGGGCGCTCACCACCGGTCAGGGCGACCGCTGCCCGGGCTCGATGGAGCGGGGCGCCGTCTGGTACCCGGAGAGCGGGTATCCGTGCAACCCGTCTGAGGTGCCGTCGGGCAAATGAAGCGGATCCTGATCTCCGGCGTGCTCCTGGCGGCTGCGGCGGTGTTTGTGGTCCTGGCCACGGGCGCCTCCCAGCAGTCGGCCGCGGGTACGTACAAGATCGAGTTCGACAATGCGTTCGGCCTGGTCACCGGCGCCAACTTCGAGGTCTCCGGCGTGCCCGCCGGCACGATCCAGTCGATCGGCCTCGATCCCAAGAACCTGCACGCGGTCGTCACCGTCAACGTCACCAAGCCCGGCTTCGGCCAGTTCCACTCCGATGCCAACTGCGAATCGCGGCCGGAATCGCTGATCGGCGAGTACTACGTCGACTGCAACCCGGGGTCCGCCGGCCAGGTCCTGAAGCCCGGCTCCACGATCCCGGTGACCAACACGCGCTCGACGATCCCGGCCGACCTGCTGCAGAACATCATGCGCCTGCCCTACCGCGAGCGGATGACGATCCTCATCAACGAGCTGGGCGCGGGCGTCGCCGCCCGCGGGGGCGACCTGCAGGCGGCGCTGCACCGGGCCGTGCCCGCGCTGACCGAGACCGACGCGCTGCTCAACGTCCTCTCCAACGACTCGACGACGCTTCAGAACCTCACCCGGGACTCCAACCAGGTCATCACCGCGCTCGCCAATAACAGCGCCAACGTCAAGCGCTTCATCGACGAGGCCAACCGCACCGCGGTCGCCACCGCCAGCCAGCAGCAGAACCTGCGCGGGACCCTGGCCCGCATGCCGGGTCTGCTGGAGCAGCTGCGGCCGGCGATGGCGCAGCTGCGCACGACGATGATCACCAACCAGCCGGTCCTGGTGAACCTCCACCAGGCCTCCGGCGAGATCAACCGCCTGTTCACCGACCTGCCGGCGTTCTCCCGCTCGGCGCGGCCGGCCATCAAGTCGCTCGGTCAGGCCTCGGTCACGGGCAAGGTGGCGGTGACGGCGGCCCGGCCGACGGTCAAGGACCTCAACGCGTTCGCCAAGCCAACGCCGGAGCTGGCCGGAAACCTCGCCATCGTCGGCCACGACCTTGACACCCAGAGCCGCGCCGTGGAGCCTGACCCGCGCAGCCCCGGCGGCAAGGGCTTCAGCGGTCTGCAGGCGCTGCTGTGGTACGCGTTCAACCAGACGCTGGCGGTCAACACCTACGGGCCGCTCGGCCACATGCTGGCCGTCGACGCCTTCTTCAGCCCGATGTGCTCGCCGTACGCGACGCCGGCGTCGATCGCGCTGATGCTCAAACAGTACGGGCCGGCCTACCGGCAGTGCTACTCCTGGCTTGGGCCCAACCAGCCGGGCGTCAACGAGCCTGACCCGTCAAACCCCAACGCTCCGGTGCCCGATCCGGGCGGCGCGCCTCCCGGCAAGCCCGGCCCCAGCACGTCGGCGACCCGCCTGACCGCCGCCGAGGTGCAGGCCGCTCAGGCCAGCGCCCGCACGGCCAGGACGGCCCGGTCGGCGCAGAGCACGTCGAGCTCCTCGTCGTCCTCCTCCACCACCACCAGCGCGAGCACGACCACGCCGGCCGCCACACCCCCCGTCCCCGGCGCGCCGCCGATCAATCTCAAGCAGAGCGTCGGCCAGATCCTCGCCGGCACGGTCGGCAGCGGCAGCGGCGCCTCGGTCCCGGCCGGCTCCTCGTCTCAGAGCGCGACTTCCGGGTCAAGCTCCGGCTCCGGAACCGCCGGCCAGGCCCAGCAGCTTCTCAACTACCTCCTGGCGCCATGAGCTCCACCCGCGCCAACAAGCGAACGAACCGCCCCTCGGCGTTGGGTAATCCGGTGTTGGTGGGGGCGATGACGGTGTTGGTGGTGTTGGTGGCGGTGTTCTTGGCCTATAACGCGAATGCGGGGTTGCCGTTTGTGCCGACGCGGGAGTTGAAGGTGGATATCGCGTCGGGGTCGGATCTGGTGCCGGGGGATGTGGTGTCTGAGGGTGGCTATCAGGTGGGGTTGGTGCATGCGCTTGAGCCGGTGAAG
>DASSZQ010000273.1:0-27316 GCA_035702755.1 Solirubrobacteraceae bacterium
CCAGGGCGGTGAGCCCCCAGCGTCGTCACCTCCGGGCCGGCGTGGACGATGACCGGGAGGGTGTCGTCGGCCAGTCGCCACACCGGCTCCAGTCGCTCGTCGTCGCATCAGCGGCTCAACGGCGAGAGCGCCCGGTTCGCGACCCAGCACGCGGTACAGCGAGGCCGTCCACGGTCCGCGGACATCCGGAAGCACGACGCGCCGCTCGTTCGCCCGGGGCTGGACGGCGGTCATCGCGAGGCCTCCGGGTCGACCCCCGGCAGTCCCTCGTGAAGGAGGGCGGTGGCTGTCGCCAGTGAGCGCGCCGCCTCGGCGAGGGCCGCGTGGGCACCGAGGGTCAGTCCGTCCTGCGCGATTCGCTCGAGGCGGCGCCGGAGCCGGGCCAGATCGCCGTCGACCGCCGCCAGCTCATCGTGAGCTGCGGCGGCTGCGAGGCGGGAGCTGGACGCCGGCGGGTCTCGCAGGATCGGAGTCTGTGTGCCCTTCGCCTCCGGGGGGCGATCGCTGCCGCGGGTCTCGGGGCCGGACGGGGCGCGGAACCGCACCAGGTGGTGCGAGCCGTCACAGAACGGCCGCAGGCGCGACTTCCCGCACCGGCAGAGCGCGACCGTGCGCCGGCCGGCCGCGATCTCGCGGCCGTCCTGGTCCCGCAGGACGAGTGGCCCCCGCACCAGGTAGGGCCCGTCGCGGTAGGGCACGATCACGACCTCCTCGCTGGCCATGGCTTGGATGGCTTTACCCCGCGTCCCGCGAATCACACGATTTCGCTCACCGGCCTCGGTTGCATCCCAACCCGGATCACAACATGAAGGGTGGGGCCGGCGCCCGCGGGTATCACTTTTCGCGGCACGCGCATACCGTGCCGCCATTCACCGGGCCTCGCTGCTGGAGCTCAACCGGTCTCCAGGCCGCAGCGCACCCCAACCGAAGGGAGTCCGACACGTGTCGGTTCACTCATCTCCCCACGCCAACATCTGGATCGTCATCCGCAGCCTCGAGGAACGGAGCAGACTGCTGACGCGCATGGCCGATCAGCAGCAGGGGCCGGGCCGCGACGGCGCCGAGCGCCTCCTGCGCCGGCGCGCGGCCGAAGCGGCCGACCACGCGCGCGCGGTCCAAGAACTGCAGCGGCGGGTCGCGAGCGGGACCGTGTCCGGAGACGGGAGCGACTGGACGCTGCGTCATCACGGCTGACCTCACGCTCCGGAGCGAGCGTGAGGCCAGCGTGAACGTGGCGTTGTCGGCCCCGCCCGCGGGTGCAGCAACGTCAGCCCGCGCCTGCCGGCATCCGGTGAGGCGACTAGCGCCACCACAGCGCCCGGTACAGCCCCAGCGCGACCGCCAGCCACGCCACCGCGGCGATCAGCAGCGTCACCGGACCACTGGTGTGGCCGACGAGCGCGGTGAAGACGACGGCGAACGCGGTCAGTGCCACGCCCCCCGCAATCGCCCCCCGCGCGTCCTCGCGGGCCTCATGGGCGTCCTCCTCGCGGTAGATGAGCGTGAGGCTGGCCACCAGGATGGCGGGAAACGCCAACATGATCCCGCCGATGCGCGGCCCGGCGAGCAACGTGAGCACGCCGGCCACGATCGAGGTGAGCGCCCCGGCGGCGAACCGCACCGCCATCGCGCGCGGGTCGGCGCGGAGCGCCTTGCCGACATCCAGGGACGGGCTCTCCTGCACCGGCTCACGAGTCCTGTGTTCCGTGGTCGTGCTCACGTCAGCAGCAGGGGGATGGCGGCGGCGATCGCAGCGGCGATCCATGCGGTCAGAGCTCCTGAGGCGGCACGCTTGGCGCCCCAGCGGCGCAGCAGCGGGACAACGGCGGCCGCGTAGGCCGTCATGCCGATGCCGCCGGCGATCATGCCGATGGTGTCCTTGTGAGCGTCCGGGACTCCCTGGGCGATCAACGTGATGGACAACCCAGCAATGGCCACCGACGGAGCGGCGCCGAAAAGCCCGGCGAACCGCTTGGGGCTCAAGCCCTCCGACAGCAGCGCAAAGGCGACGACGAGCAGGCCGCCACAGAGTCCCTTCGCCGCCAGAGTCAGGATGTTGTGCATCCGCTCAAAGGTGTTACCCGGTGGTGAGACGACGTAGTCGCCGGGCACCGGTTGGGCCGCCGCGGGCCGGGCACTGAGACCCCCCGGGTGAGCTGTCTGCGCCTGAGCGATGCGGCCCCGGTCATGCGGCCTCACCTGGCCACGCTGCATCTGGGCACGGTGCTGAGCGGTGACACGACGGGCGGGGCGCACGGCGAACGACCGCCGGAACAGTTGGTAGCCAACAGCGGGGGCGGGAGATCTTCAGCTCCAGGTGTTTTCGTGCCCAGCGCGGGCATCTCAGGGGGACGGGACATGATTCTGAGAAACGCCAATGGCGTATGTGGAATGTGAGCCCTGTGGGCGCACCGCGTTCACGACGGCGTACTGGTCAAATACTGACCACTGTCATTACTGCGGAGCTGAGCTGCCACACCCGCTCAGCGTCGCCGAGTCCTCGCAGCGTCCCGCGCAGGTGACCAGGGAATACCAGTCACCGGACCCGCCGCCGCACACCCAGCGCCCCGCGGCCTGATCAGATGTTCTGCTCCGGCGCCGCCCCCGCCAGGATCGCCGCGTCGGCGCCGGCGGTGGCGGCCGCCTCGTCGCGGGCGTGGAAGAACTCGGCGCCCTCGATGCTGATCTGAGGCACGACGGGCTCCAGCCAGCCCGGGAAGTACCAGTTGATCCGGCCCATGAGAACCATGAGCGCGGGGACGAGCAGGCACCGGACGACGGTGGCGTCGAGCAGGACCGCGACCGCCAGGCCGATGCCGAACTGCTTGACGGTCGGATTGCCGTTCAGCACGAAGCTGCCGAAGACAAACACCATGATGGCGGCGGCCGCGGTGATGACGCGGGCGCTGGTGACCAGTCCGGAGACGACCGAGTCCCGGTTGCGCTCTCCGGCGTGAACGTGCTCCTCAATCTGGCTGACCAGGAACACCTCATAGTCCATGGACAGGCCGAACAGGATGGCGAACATGAACAGGGGGACGTAGGAGACGATCGGCACCGCACTGCTGAGGCCGATCAGGCCGCTGGCCCACCCGTACTGGAAGATGGCGGTGAGCACACCGTAGGAGGCGGCGATCGACAGGACGTTCATGACCGCCGCCTGGGCGGGGATGATGACCGTCCGGAACGCCAGGATCAGCAGGACAAAGCTCAGGGCGATGACGACCGCGATCTGAAGGGGCAGCTTGCTGGAGATCTGCGACGCGAGGTCGACGTAGCCGGCGGTACTGCCGCCGACGTAGGCGCTCATGTTGGTGCCCTGCTCGGCCTTGGGGATGACGGTGTTGCGCAGCGTTGACACGAGGGTGGCGGTGGCGTTGGCCGACGGGGCGGTCGTGGCCACGGCGTTGAAGAAGGCGGTGGTGCCGTCCTTGCTGAGGGTGATCGGCGTCACCGCGGCCACGCCGGAGGTCCCGGAGATGTCCTTCTGAAGCGTCGTCAGCCGGGAGTCGCTGGTGCTCTGGGCCGGCGACTTCAACGAGACGGCGACCAGCAGCGGACCGTTTGAGCCAGGACCGAAGTTGTCGGACATGAGGTCATAGGCCTGGCGGACGGTCGTCGACGTGGAGAACGCGCCCGTGTCCTGCTGGCCGAGGGTCAGCGAGAACAGCGGGATCATCAGCGGAATGAGGATGGCCAGCGCCGCCACCAGCGCGACGACCGGCACCTTGGAGATCTCGCGCGCCCACTTGGCCCACAGGCCCTGACGCGCCTGGGCTTCGCTCACGTGCGGGCGAACCCGCAGGCTGTTGATCCGCGGGCCGAGCAGGGCGAGGATCGCCGGCAGCAGGGTCAGCGCGGCGATCACCGCCACCACCACCGCGATGGCTGCCATCTCGCCCATCGTCGTCACCAGCGGGATGCCGGCCACCAGCAGCGACAGGAGCGCGATCGTCACCGTGCATCCGGCAAAGAACACCGCTCCCCCCGACGTGGCCGTGGCCCGGGCGATCGATTCCTCGACCGGCAGGCCGTCGCTCATCCCGCGGAAGTGGCGGGTGACGATGAACAGGGCGTAGTCGATGCCGACGCCGAGCCCAATCATCGTCGCCAGCGTCGGCGCCACCGTCGGCACGGTCAGAGCGTGCTCGAGCATGCGGATGATCCCCAGCGTGATGACGAGCCCGATGATCGCCGAGAGGATGGGCAGCACGGCGGCCACGATCGTGCCCAGCGTGAAGGTGAGGATGATCACCGCGGCGATGATCCCGATCAGCTCGCTTGACTCGGTCGCCGGCTGGGACACCTTCTGGCCCAGTTGCCCGCCGGTCTGGACCTGCAGGCCGGCGGCGCGGGCCGGCTGAGCCCCGTTGATGATGTTCTGCGCCTGCGTGATCGACAACTGCCCCGGCGGCACGGACAGGGTCACCGACAGGTATCCGGTGGCCTGGTTCTTGCTCAGCTGCGCCGCCCCCTGCTGGGTGAGCGGGTTGACGACCGAGGCGACGAACGGCTTCTTGGCAACGTCGGTCGCGGCCTGGTTGACCGCGTTGGCGTACGTCGAATCGGTCAGCTTCCCGCTCTTGGCGTGGATGACGATGGGGCTGGTGCCGTTCGACTGATCCGGGAACGACCGGGCGAGGACGCTCGTCGCCTGGTAGCTGTTGGTGCCCGGCAGCGACAGGTTGTCGTTGGTGTTGTCGCCCAGGCGATGCGAGACGGCGACAACGCCGACGGCGACAACGAGCCAGACCGCCAGCACAAGCCAGCGGCGGCGCACGCAGAAGCGCGCAAGGCCATAGAGGATCCCGGTCATTCCTCAGCCCCTTTCCGGATAGCTCCGGCCACTGATCCTCGCTCAGAGTCACGCCTCTGTCAAGGACGCGCAGCCCTATGGTCGGCGTAAAGAAGCGCACGCCCTGCGGGAGTGAGCCTCGGCGTGCCGGGTAGACCCGACGCGATGAGCAGCGGACCGGGGATCTCAGCGGCGCGTACGAGCCGGCGCAGCGTCCTGCGGTCCCGCCGCACGGTGGCGGAAAGCCGGCGCACCGTGCTCGTCGCGCTCGCCGCGAACGCCGCGGTTGCCGTGGCCAAGCTGGCCGGCGGGCTGCTCAGCGGATCGGCGGCGATGTTCGCCGAGGCGGCGCACTCGCTGGCGGACACGGCCAACCAGAGCTTCCTGCTCGTCTCGCTGGCCCTGGCGGTGCGCGAGCCGACGCCGGAGCAGCCGTTCGGCTACGGGCGCATGCGCTTTCTGTGGACGTTCCTGGCGGCGATCGCCATGTTCCTGGCAGGGGCGATCTTCGCGATCGGATACGGCATCTACCAGATCCTCTCCGGTGGGGAGAGCGGCGGGTACGTGGCCGCGTATGCGGCACTCGGTGTCTCGCTCGCCGCCGAGGGCAGCTCCTGGGTGCGCGCGGTCCGCCAGACGCGGCGCGAGGCGGCCGAGGCCGACCTGCCTCTGCTGCGCTACGTGCGTGAGAGCCGCGATCCCAACGTCAAGATGGTCCTGTTTGAGGACACCGCAGCGCTGCTCGGGATCGCCCTCGCGTTTGCCGGGATCCTGCTCGGTGAGCTCACCGGCTCTGCGGTGCTCGACCCGGCGGCCTCGGTTGCGATTGGCATCCTGCTCATCGGCGTGGCGGCGATGATGGCCCATGACACCTCCGAGCTGCTCGTCGGCGGGGCGGCCCGGCCGGCTGAGCGCGCGGCGCTTGAGCGCGTGCTGGGGGAGTGCCGGGAGATCGAGAACGTGCTGGAGGTGCTGACGATGGTCCTGGGACCCAACTCGCTGCTCGTCGCCGCCCGCGTCGACTTCGCCGACGGGCTGCAGGACGCGGAGGTGGAGCGCGCCTCGGAGCGCATCGACCGGCACCTGCGCGAGGTGGTGCCGGACGTCACCGAGGTGTTCCTCGACGCCACCACCACACCCACCGGCGGCGGGGGGAAGGGGAGACAAACGGAGCCGGCATGCCCCAGCTGATCCTCGGCCCGCTGCTGCGCTATGCCGACGCCACCAGCGCCACCGTGTGGGTCGAGACCGACGAGCCGTGCGAGGTGGAGGTGCTCGGCCGGCGGGCCTCCACCTTCCACGTCGGCGGCCACCACTACGCGTTGGTGGAAATCGACGGCCTTGAGCCGGAGGGCGTCGAATACGCGGTGGCCCTCGACGGCGAGCGGCGCTGGCCGGTGCCGGACAGCGGGCTGCCGCCGAGCCGGATCACGCCGCTGACGCCCGGCCGGGAGCTGAGGATCGCGTTTGGCTCCTGCCGGGTCGCCGCCCCGCATCAGGGGCCGTGGCTGCGGGAACGCCGCGAGGACACCAGTGGCCGTGGCGTCGACGCGCTCATGGCCCTCGCCCAGCGGATGGCCGGTGAGCCGCCGGAGCGCTGGCCGTCGCTGCTGCTCATGGTCGGCGACCAGGTCTACGCCGACGACGCCTCGCCGCAGACGCGCGAGTTCATCGCCCGGCGGCGCTCAACCGACGTGGCGCCGGGTGATGAGGTCGCCGACTTTGAGGAGTACACGCAGCTGTACCGCGAATCCTGGACCGAGCCGCTCATCCGGTGGCTGCTGTCCACGGTGCCGAGCGCGATGATCTTCGACGACCACGAGATCGTCGACGACTGGAACATCTCGGCCGCGTGGAAGCGCGAGATGGCGGCGACGCCATGGTGGGCGGACCGGATCGCCGGCGGGCTGAGCTCCTACTGGATCTACCAGCATCTGGGCAACCTGTCGCCCGCCGAGTTGCGCGACAACGCGCTGTACGCCCAGGTGCGGGCCGCGCCGGACGGCGAGCCGCTGCTGCGCGAGTTTGCCCTGCGAACCGAGCGCACCACGGCCGGCGACCGCTGGAGCTACAGCCGGGAGCTCGGCGGGACCCGCCTCGTCGTCGTCGATTCGCGGGCCGGGCGGCTCCTCACCGAGGACCGGCGGGAGATGCTTGACGACGAGGAATGGGCGTGGCTTGAGCAGCGGCTCACCGGCGACGTCGACCACCTGCTCATCGCCACCTCGCTGCCCTACCTGCTGCCGCACGCCATCCATGACCTGGAGGCCTGGAACGAGGCGGTGTGCGACGGCGTGTGGGGACAGGCGGCGGCGGCGCTGGGGGAGCGGCTGCGCCGCGCGGTCGACCTCGAGCACTGGGCGGCGTTCCGGTCCTCGTTTGCCCGGATGGCGGGCGCGCTGCGCGAGGTCGCCGGCGGTGAGCGCGGGCGAGCGCCGGCCTCCATCGTGCTGCTGTCCGGCGACGTCCATTACGCGTATCTGGCCGAGGCGGGCTTCCCCGGCCGACCGTCGCCGACCCGCATCTACCAGGCGGTGTGCTCGCCGTTTCGGCACGGCCTCAGCCCGCCGATGGAGCTGGCCAACCGGATCTCGTTCAGCCGGCCGTTGACGCGCATCGGCGAGCTGCTGCGGTGGCTGGCGCGCGTGCCCCGGCCGCCCATCCGCTGGCGCATGCAGCACGGCCCGTTCTTTGAGAACGAGGTGGCGACGCTGGAGCTGCGCGGCCGGGAGGCGTGGGTGCGACTTGACCGGACCCCGCCACGGGAGCTGCGGCTGGAGTGCGCCGACGTCACGCGCCTGGTCTGAGGCGAGCGCGTCAGGCCAGCCCGCCGGTGACCGTCTCGGCGGCGGCGATGACCGCCCCGGAGCCCACCAGGTCGTCGACGGCCTCGATCTCCGGCGTCAGGAAGCGGTCCGGGCCGGGGCCGCCGGCGGCGGTGCGCACCTCGGCCAGGACCGCGGCCGTCGCGGGTCCGGGGGCAAGCGGGGCCCGCAGCTCCAGGCCGCGGGCGGCGGTGAGCAGTTCGATGGCCAGGACGCGGCGCAGGCCCTCAACAGCCCGGCGCAGCTTGCGGGCCGCCGACCAGCCCATCGAGACGTGGTCCTCCTGCATCGCCGAGCTGGGGATCGAGTCGGTGGAGGCGGGGACGGCGAGGCGCTTGAGCTCGGAGACGATCGCCGCCTGGGTGTACTGGGCGATCATCAGCCCGGAGTCGACACCGGGGTCGTCGGCCAGGAACGCGGGCAGGCCGACGTTGCGCGCCGGGTCGAGGAAGCGGTCGGTCCGGCGCTCGGCGATGCTCGCCACATCGGCGATCACGATCGCCAGGAAATCAAGCGCGTAGGCGAGTGGGGCGCCATGGAAGTTGCCGTTGGACACCACGCGCCCGTCCGGCGTGACGACCGGGTTGTCGATCGCCGCCGCCAGCTCACGCTCGGCGACGAGCGTCGCGTGGTCCAGCGTGTCCCGGGCCGCGCCGGCGACCGCCGGGGCGCAGCGCAGCGAGTAGGCGTCCTGGACGCGCGTGTCCTCCGGGCCGCGGTGGCTGGCCACGATCTCGCTGCCGTCCAGCAGCGCCCGGATGTTGGCGGCCGACGCGATCTGGCCCGGCTGGCGGCGCATCTGGTGCAGGTCAGCGGCGAATACGGCGTCGGTTCCGAGCAGCGCCTCCACGCTCATCGCCGCCGTGAGGTCGGCCGTCGTCAGCAGCCGGCGCAGGTCGTGGATGGCGAGCACGAGCATGCCGAGCATGCCGTCGGTGCCGTTGATGAGGGCGAGCCCCTCCTTCTCGACAAGCTCGATCGGAGCGATGCCGGCGTCGGCCAATGCCTCGGCGGCGGAGCGCTCGTGTCCGGCCGCGTCGCGCACCTGGCCCTCGCCCATGAGCGCCAGCGCACAATGGGCGAGCGGCGCGAGGTCACCGGAGCAGCCGAGCGATCCGTGCTCGCGGACGATGGGCGTGATGCCGGCCGACAGCAGCTCGGCGTAGGTCGTCGCCGTCGCGCGCCGGACCCCGGTGCGGCCCGTGGCCAGCGTTGAGAGGCGCAGCAGCATGAGGGCGCGGACGACCTCACGCTCCACCTCAGGCCCCGCGGTGGCGGCATGGCTGCGGATGAGGGAGCGCTGCAACTGGGTGCGCAGCTGGCTGGGGATGTGGCGGGTGGCGAGGGCGCCGAACCCGGTGGAGACCCCGTAGTGCGGGCGCGAGTCGTGCACCAGCGCGTCGATCGCCTCGCGCCCGGCGTCGATGGCGGCCAGCGCCTCGGGCGCCAGCTCCACCGCGGCGCCGTCCCGGGCGACGGCGATGACGTCCTCAAATGTGGGCGCGCCCACGCCGATGGTGACGGTGCGAATCGTGCTCATGCCTGCATTGAACGCGAAGTGAGCCGGCTCGCGCTGTGCGGGTGGGGCGCCCGCGGGTGTGGCTGGGTCCGCCACTCTGAGCGAGATCCGGCCCAGATCCGGCCGGTTTTCGCTCAGAGTCGTCTCGGACAACCGCCGGCGCCACCGGCGCGCCGGAGCCGCCGCGCCGGACGGTTCGCCCGGGTGCGGATCAACTGCGGACGGTCGACGGCAGTGTCTGGCAAGACGGTGCACCCGCCTCCGGATGCCGCTCGTCGCCCCGGGGCGTAGCGTCGGCAGGGTCAGACGAACCAGGAGGTGGCCCTCATGCCACTGCTCATCACTGTCGCCCTGTTCGTGCTTCTGCTGCCCGTGCTGATCATCGTCGGCATCGCCGCTGGCCCAGCCGTGCTCGTCATCCTGTTCATCCTCGGATGGGCGGCGCTCGTCATGGGAGCGGTCAACATGTACCGGACGGCGCGGCGCGGCCGCGTTGGTCCGCCGTCGGGCTGAGCGCGCCGTCTAGGTTGTGCGGCGGATCGTCTCGCGCAGGGCCTCAAGGCCGGTGTAGCGAGGAGTCCAGCCGAGCTGGGTGCGGGCCTTGGTCGTGTCCATGATCGCCGGGTGGCTGAAGGCCTCCACCCAGTCGGCGGCCGGGGGCACGAACGGCGGCCGGGGCAGCGCGGCCGCCGCCCGGGCCGCGCGGCGCACGAGCCCGCCGGGCAGGGGCACCGGCGCCAGTCCCAGCTCGCGGATGATGTCGGCGCCGGTGAGCACGCCCTCGCCGGCGATGTTGTACGCCCCCGGTGGCCCCTCGCCCAGCGCGCACCGCAGCAGCGCGCGGCCGACGTCCTGTTCGTGGATGAACTGCAGCTCCACGTCCGGGGCGAGCATCGGCAGCGGGATGGGGAGGGCGTGCATCACCTCCAGCAGGCGGCGACCGGCCCCCGCCACCGGGGCGGGCACCGTCCCCTTGGCCCCAACCGCGTGCGGGCCGAGGACGATGGGGGGCCGCAGGAGGAACAGGGCGGGCGCCGGAGCGGCCGCCGCCTCCTGCTGGAGCACGTGCTCAAGCTCGGCCTTCTCCTGCGCGTAGAACAGACGATCGGCCGGGCGCGTCGGCCAGTCCTCGGTCATCCCCACCGGGTTGTCCGGATGAAACCCGTAGGCGGCGACCGACGAGGCATAGACGAACCGCTGCGCCCCCGCGTCGCGGGCGGCGCGGAAGGCGTTGACGGTGCCGTCGATGTTGATGGCCCGGATGGTGGCCGGGCTGGCCGTGCCGGTGATCATGAACGCGAGGTGCACGACGACGTCGATGCCCGCAAATGCCTCGCGCAGGGCGTTGGGGTCGCGCACGTCGCCGCGGCGGTAGCGCATCTTGGTCCATCCGTGGGCCGCCGGATCAAACGGCCGCCGCGCGATGCCGACGATCTCGCGCACCCGCGGCTCGTCCTCCAGCAGCGGCATGAGGCCGAAGCCGAACGTTCCGGTCGGCCCGGTGACGGCAACGGAGAGGCTGTCTGGCGGGGACGCCACGGGCTATCGGTACCCCGCAGGTGCGAGGACGTCACTCCCCGGCGGCGCCGAACTCGCCGCGGCCGGGGCGCAGCCGGCGCGCGGGTTCGCTAGATCTGTTCACATCCCGCCACGCAACCTCGTCAACCTCAAATCGGTCGCCAAGGGCTACGGAAGTCGCTCGGTGCTGCGCGACGTCACCCTGGGGGTGAGCGAGGGCGAGCGCATCGGCGTCGTCGGCGACAACGGCGCGGGCAAGTCGACGCTGCTGCGGCTCATCGGCGGGACCGAGCCGGCGGATGCCGGCGCGGTCACCCGGACGACCGGATTGGAGTCGGTCCTCGTCGGCCAGCGCGTCGACCTTGACCCTGCGCACACCGTCCGCGAAGAGCTCGTCGGCTCCCGCCCGGAGCACGAGTGGGCCCGGGACGCGGCTCTGCGCGCGGTGCTCGGCGGGTTGCTCGGCGGGGTGGGGCTGGAGCGCCTGTCGCAGGGCCTTGACACCCCGGTGGCCGAGCTGTCCGGCGGTGAGCAGCGGCGGATCATGCTCGCCCGCGCCCTGGTCGCCTTCCCCCAGCTGCTGCTCCTCGACGAGCCGACCAACCACCTCGACGTGGAGGGCATCCACTGGCTGGCCCGGTTCCTGGCCGAGCACCGGGGGACGCTGCTCGTCATCACCCATGACCGCTGGTTCTTGGATGCCGTCTGCGATCGCACCTGGGAGGTCGGCGACGGCACCGTGCGCCAGTACGAGGGCGGGTACTCGGCCTACGTCCTGGCGCGGGCCGAGCGCGACCGGCAGGCGGCGGCCCGGGAGTCGCGCCGCCGCCAGCTGGTGCGCAAGGAGCTGGCCTGGCTGCGGCGGGGGCCGCCGGCGCGCACCTCCAAGCCCAAGTTCCGCATCGACGCCGCCAACGCCCTCATCGCCGACGAGCCGCCGCCGCGCGACAGCGTGGAGCTGCTCCGGTTCGCGACCGCGCGGCTCGGCGACCGGGTCATCGACGCCGTCGATGTGTCGGTGACCTACGGCGACCGGCCGGTGCTCTCGCATGTCACCTGGCGGCTGGGGCCCGGCCAGCGGGTGGCACTGGTGGGCGCCAACGGAAGCGGCAAGACGACGCTCATCCGCCTTCTCGCCGGCGACCGCCAGCCGGATGCCGGGGAGGTGGAGCGGGGCGCGACGGTTGCGCTCGCCGAGCTCTCCCAGGAGGCGACCGAGCTGCCGGACGGGCGGCGGGTCGTTGAGGCGCTGGCCGAGGTGCGCGGGCGGGCGACGACGAGCGGGGGCGAGGAACTGACTCCGGGCACGCTCGCCGAGCGCTTCGGCTTTCGCGGCGAGCGGCTCGCCACCCGCACCGAGGATCTCTCCGGCGGCGAGCGGCGGCGACTGGCGCTCATGCGCCTGCTCCTCACCGAGCCCAACGTCCTCCTGCTCGACGAGCCGACCAACGACCTTGACATCGACACGCTGACCGCCCTGGAGGACCTGCTCGACGGCTGGCCGGGCACGCTTGTCGTCGTCTCCCACGACCGCTACTTCGTGGAGCGGGTGTGCGACGACGTCTACGCCCTGCCGGGGGATGGGAGCCTGCGCCACCTGCCGGGCGGGATCGATCAGTACCTGGAGCTGTCGGCGGCGGCCGGTGGTGAGACGGCGGCGGCGCCCAGCGTTGCGGCGCCCGCGGCACCCGCGGCGCCCGCGGCGCCCGCGGCGGCGCCGCCCGGAGCCCGGCGCCGGGCCGCGCGGAAGGAGCTGGCGCGGGTGGAGCGCGAGCTGGCCCGGGCCGAGGCGCGCGACGTCGAGCTGCAGGCGGCGATGGCGGCCGCCGCCACCGACGCCACGCGCCTCCACGAGCTCTCCGGGGAGCTGACGGCGCTCGCCGCGCAGCGGGAGGAGCTGGAGCAGGCCTGGCTGGGGCTCGCCGAGGAGCTGGAGTGAGGGGCGCTCAGCCGGCGGCGGCCGGTGCGGCCGGCGGCGGACCGGGGGGCGGCGACGTCGGCTCCGGCCCGGCGGGTGGCCACGTCGGCTCCGTCCCAGCGGGTGCGGGCCGTCCGGCGAGGGCGGCGGCGCCCATCGCGATCCCGGCTCCCGCGGCCAGGGCAACGATCACCCGGCCGCGCAGCGGCAGCCGCTCCCCGGCAGCCAGCGTGACCGTCAGGTCGGTGGCGTCGGCGGCCAGGGCGGCCATCAGCCAGCGCCGGCGCTCCGGGGGCGGCGCGGTCAGCGTGCCGGCGCCGATGACGAGGTCGCGCATGCCGAGGGCCCGGCTGAGGACCTGGGAACCGGGCCGAGCCGAGTCGGCGCCGATCCAGGCCCGCGTCAGCAGGCGGGGGACGACCACCAGGCCGGCGCCGAGACCGAGGCGGCCGACGGCGGAGGCGCGGCCGAGGAGCTCGGCGTTGACGGCAGCGGGCATACCCGGAGCCTAGAGGGTCGGCCGCGGCGGCGATCTGGCCCGCGGCGGGCGCGGCAGCGGCATAGCGAGCCGGCCCGTCGCGATGCCGCTCGGCGGAATTATCAAAACGTGATAACGAAAACCGCCCGTGCAGGCGTGAGGACCCGAGGGGTTTTGGGGACTTACCCGTGCTGTACGCCGGAAATATCCCAACCCCCGCCCCGTCGTCGCGCCAAGTCGAGGCTCGCCCGCCCGCGCGGAGCGCTTGACGCCGGAAAGCCGCCCAAGATGCCACCTGCGGTTATCACTTTTTGACAAAGGGAGGTGCCGGGGGGTGGACAGGGTGACGCTCCGCCCGCGGCGGCGCCTCGCGCTCGCCGACCTGCCCCGCTGCGGCGCCTACAGCGCGCCGATCCGTCCGATGAGCAGGTCGAAGAACCGCTCGCTGTCGATCCCGACGGCGACATGGCAGTTGGGGGTCCAGCCGGCCTCGCCGTGGAGGTCGACGTGGGTGGCGCCGCGGGCCAGCCCGTCGGTGGTGTCGACGGCCACTCCGCAGTGGCGGATCTCAAGCAGGGTGGGGTCGATCACGTGGGCGACGGCGACGGGATCGTGCACCGGGGCGCCCGGCCACCCGTAGGTCCGGTCGTGGTAGCGGACGTAGAAGGCATAGAGGTCGGCGACGAGCCGTCCGGCGGCGCCGGACTGTGCCAGGGCCTGCGCGTGGGCTCGCGTCATCAGCGCCCGGTGGGTGACGTCCAGACCGACCATCGTCACCTCGATCCCGCTGGTGAACACGCGCCGTGCCGCCTCCGGGTCGGTCCAGATGTTGAACTCGGCCGCCGGGGTGACGTTGCCGGCGCCGATCGAGCCGCCCATGAGCACGACCCGCGCCAGCTGCTCCTGAGCCTCCGGGTGGCGGGCGAGCAGGAGCGCCACATTGGTCAGCGGCGCGGTGGCGATGAGCGTGACCGGCTCCGGCTCGGCGGCCAGGGTGCGCGCCATCCAGTCGATGGCATGCCGCGGCTCCGGCGCGCGGGACGGCGGGGGCAGGACCGGCCCGTCGAGCCCGCTCTCTCCATGCACCTCCGGCGCCGCCCGGAGCTCGCGGACGAGTGGCCGGGAGGCGCCCGCGGCCACCGGGATGTCCGCGCGCCCCGCATGGTCAAGGATGCGGATGGCGTTGGCCGTCGTCTTGGGCAGGCTCTGGTTGCCGGCGACGGTGGTGACGCCAAGCAGCCGCAGTTCCGGGGCCGCGACGGCGAGCAGGAGCGCCATGGCGTCGTCGTGGCCGGGGTCGCAGTCGAGGATGATCGCGGTCACGGGGCGAGGATGATCGCGGTCATGGGGCGAGGACGGCGTCGACCTCGGCGGCCGTCGGCAGCGACGGCTGAGCTCCGCGCCGCGAGGCGGCCAGGGCCCCGGCGGCACAGGCGCGCGTGAGCGCCTGCTGACGCGGCCGTCCCTCCAGCAGGCCGACCACCAGCGCCGCGCAGAACGCATCGCCGGCGGCGGTGCCGTCCACCGCGTCCACCCGCGGCGGCTGGGCCCGCGCGATCTCCTCACCGCCCTCCAGCAGGACGGCGCCCTCGGCGCCGCAGGTCAGGGCGACGAGACCCTCGTATCGCCCCACCGTCTCATGCTCGTAGCGGTTGACGACGAGCAGGTCCGGTGTCAGCGTCAGCGGGCCGCGGGCCGGCGCGGCGTTGAGGCAGAAGAACGGCGCCTCGGCCGCCGCGGCCGCGACGGCAGCGGCCGGGATCTCCAGCTGGCAGATGACGGCATCGACATCGCCGACCTCCACCTGATCCGGCGTCAGGCGCCGGTTCGCTCCCGGAGCGACCACAATCACGTTCTCCCCGGAGGCGTCCACCAGGATGAGCGCCACGCCGCTCTCGCCGTCGTCGCGCACGACACCGGTGGTGTCGACGCCCTCGGCCTGGAGCGAGCGCAGGACGAGGTCGTCCTGCCCAATGCGACCGACGAAGCGAACCCGGGCCCCCAGCCGAGCCGCGGCGACCGCCTGATTGGCCCCCTTGCCCCCGGGCACCCGCTCAAACACGGCGTCGGTCACCGTCTCCCCGGGGCGCGGCAGCCGTTCGCACCGGGCGACGAGGTCGACGTTCGCCGATCCGACGACGGTGATCCGCGGCTGCACGCGGCCATCCTAGGTGCTCGGATCACCGGCAGGGCCGGCCATGGGGCGGGAGCTCCCGGTCACCCCAGGTTGCGACGCCCCCGGCCGAGGAGGTGGCCGGGGGCGCTCGCTGCGGGGACGGGACGTCGATGACGGACGTCTGTCAGGGTCCCCGCGGGCTTGGTGGCGTCAGCCGCCGGGGGGCCGGGCCAGGGCGGCGGCGGCGGAGAAGACGTCGCCGTCGAGATGCGTGGCACCGATGCGCCGGCAGACGGCGGCGTCGGCGCCGCGCCCGCTGAGCAGGAGGCGGTGGCTGCGGGCCAGCCGGCGCAGCGCCGTGGCCTCGCCCGTGAACGCGGACGTGCGGAAGCTGGTGATCACGATCGCCTCCGGGTCGGTCAGCTGGGCGGTCTGGGCGACGTTGGCGACCGGGATGTCGGCTCCGAGAAACACGATCCGCCAGCCGTAGGAGCGCAGGAGCAGACCGAAGGCCAGCAGCGAGATGTCGTGCTCCTCGCCCGGCGCGCAGGCGAGCAGCGCCAGCGGCCCGCCGCCGCGGCCCCACAGGCGCGCCAGTCCCAGCAGGCGCCCCCGGATGAGATTGCTGGCGAAGTGCTCAACGCCGATCGTGCCGGAGTCCTCCTCCCACTCCGCGCCGATTTGGGTGAGCGCGGGGAGCACCAGCTCGCGCAGCATTCCGTCGACGCCGAACGCGGCCAGGCTTCCGTCAAGCACGGCGTGGGCGGCATCCTCGTCGAAGCGACGACACGCGTCGAGCAGGCGGTCGACGGAGGCCGCGGCCGGGCTGACGTCGGACGCAAGCCCCGGGCGCAGCGCCGCCGCCGCCGCCTCGGCGGCCGACAGCCCCTGGTCAAGGCCGTGTCGCATGCGGGCCACGCGCTCGGCGTCCTCGTCGCCATACAGGCGAAATCCCCCGGGCGAGCGCACGGGGGAGAGCAGGCCATAGCGCTGCTCCCAGGCGCGCAGGAGCTCTGGGCTGACGCCGACGCGGCGGGCGAACTCACCGATGCGGTGCGGTCCGGAGGCGGTGATCATAAGAACATCATACAGACTCTCGACAGACTCTTGACATAAATCGACGGCGGGCGCTACTGTTGTCGATAGTTCGTACAGCTTCTGTCGAAGCTTGAAGGAGATCCGTCATGGCCCGCTATCGCGCAACCATCTTCACGCCGCTCCCGCCCACGGAGGCGTTTGCCTACCTCAGCGACTTCTCCACCACGGCGGAGTGGGACCCCGGCGTGGTCCACGCCGAACGCCTGACCCCGGGCGCCCCGGGGCTTGGCTCGGAGTTCCGGGTGACGGTGACGTCGCTCGGCCGCGAGACGTCGCTCACCTACCGGATCGTCGCCCATGACGCCCCGCGCGCGGTCACCCTGTCCGGCGCCAACTGCAGCGTCCTGTCCACCGACACGATCACGTTTGAGCCGACGGCGGATGGCGGGACACGCATCGGCTACGACGCCGAGCTACGGCTGCGCGGGCCATTGCGACTGGCCGATCCGGTGCTCGGCATCGCGCTGCGGCGCATTGGGGACCGGGCGCGCGCCGGGCTGGCGCAACAGCTGGGGCCCCAGCAGAGTCACGTGCTGCACCCGCTGAGCGGACGGGCGCTGGACGGTCGCTCCTATCAGCTCCCGGCGGACCTGCCGGCGGGCCGGAACCTGCTCCTCGTCGCCTTCCAGCGCGAGCAGCAGAGCCTGATCGACGAGTGGCTGCCCTGGGCGCTGAAGCGGGAGCGCGAGGCGACGGACCTGGCCGTGTTTGAGGTTCCGGTCCTCTCCTCGGCGTACGGCCCTGCGCGGTGGTTCATCGACGGCGGGATGACGCGGGGCATCCCGGATGCCGGCGCCCGGGCCCGCACGATCACCGTCTACACCGATGTCGCCGCGGTCGTCGCCAACCTCGGCCTCGCCGGGACCGACACGGTCGCTGCCGTCGCCGTTGAGCCGTCAGGCCGGATTCTCCGGGTGGAGAGCGGTGCCTATACGCCGGCGAAGGCACGCCGGCTGGCCACGGCGCTGAAGCCCATGCCGGCGACCGCCCCCGCGTGACGTGAGCGGAGGGGTGCTTGTCACCGGGGCGACCGGGTTCATCGGCGGCCGCCTCGCCGCGGGGCTCGCCGCGTCCGGGCGGGAGGTGCGCTGCGTCGTCCGCGATCGGTCCAGCGATCGCGCCCGCGAGCTTGAGCGTCAGGGCATGGATCTGCACCAGGGCGACGCGCTGCGCCCGGAGACCCTGCGCGGCGCCGGGCGCGGCATCGAGGTCGCCTACTACCTCATCCACGCGATGGGCCGCGGCGGCTCCGGCGACTTCGCCGCGGCCGAGCGCGCGGCCGCCATCGCGTTCGCGCGCATGGCGCGGGCCGAGGGCATCGACCGCGTCGTCTACCTCGGCGGCCTGGGTGACCGACCGCACTCCCGGCATCTGCGCAGCCGGCACGAAACCGCCCTGCTGCTCCGCCGGGAGGGGCCGCCGCTCACCTACTTCCGCGCCGGGATGGTGGTCGGATCCCAGAGCGAGTCCTACCGGACCCTGCGCTATCTCGTGCAACGGCTGCCGGCCATGATCGCGCCGGCCTGGCTGGCCAACCAGACCCAGCCGATCGCCATCGACGACACGCTCAGCTACCTCACCGCCGCCCTTGAGGTGGAGGCCTCGCGCGGCCGTGAGATCCAGATCGGCGGCCCGGATGTCCTCACCTACGGCGAGATGCTCGACCGGATGGCGACGGTCCTGGGAATCCGTCACCGGCCCCGGATCCCGGTGCCCCTCATCACGCCGTGGCTCTCGTCGCTGTGGATCGGGCTCGTCACGCCGGTCGATGCCGGGGTGGCGCGCCCGCTGATTGAGGGGCTGGCGGTGCCCACGGTCGTCACCGATCCGTCCGGGATGGCGGGGTTTGAGATCGAGCCGGCCGGCTTTGATGAGGCGCTGCGCCGGGCGGTGGCCGAGGACCCGGAGCTGGTGGCGGTATGACATCGGAGGCGATGACCGAGCGTGTGTGGGACTACCCGCGGCCGCCGGCGGTGGTGGCCTGCGAGCAACGGGTCCGGGCGGAGCTGGCCGGAGTCATGGTGGCCGACACCGACCGGGCGCTGCGGGTGCTGGAGCGCAGCCACCCCCCGGCGATCTACATCCCGCCCGGGGACGTGCGCGTCGACCTGCTCACCGAGAGCCGGGTCCGGGCGACGTGGTGTGAGTTCAAGGGCGTCGCCCGCTACCTGGACGCGGTCATCGAGGGCCAGCGGTTTGAGCACATCGCCTGGCGCTATCTCGACCCCTCGCCCGGCTACAGCGCGCTTCGCGACCACATCGCCTTCTATCCCGGCCGCCTTGACGCCGCATGGCTGGGGGATGAGCGCGTGGTGGCGCAGGAGAGCGACTTCTACGGGGGCTGGATCACCTCCAACCTCGTTGGCCCGTTCAAGGGCCCGCCGGGCACGCTCAGCTGGTGACGGACGGCGCGGGCCCCGTGTCCGGACGCGCCGCCGGCGTCGCCGGGCGCGGGCCGCGTGCCCGGCCACGCCGCCGGCGCCGCCGATCGGCGACCATGTCCGTTGACGACCGAGGCGATCCCAGAAACCCATACGGAGGTCACGTTGTCTGAGACGGCTGCCGGGCAGCGCCCGGTGAACTTCATCGCCGGAGACTGGAGCCCCAGCCGCGCCGGAGGCACGTTTGAGCGCTGCAATCCGTGGCGCCCGGCGGAGATCCTCGGCCCGTTTCCGGACTCCGGAGCCGAGGACGTCGACGCCGCCATCACCGCCGCCGAGCAGGCGCTGCCGCAGTGGTCGCGCCTGCCCGCCGCCCAGCGGGGAGAGATGCTGCGCCGTGCCGCTGACGTGATCGAGTCCCGGGCCGAGGAGATCGCGCAGGAGATGACCCGGGAGATGGGCAAGCCGTTGCGGGAGGCGCGGGGCGAGGCCGGCCGGGCGGCGACGATTCTGCGCTTCTTCTCCGGCGAGGGCTGGCGCCCCCAGGGCGAGCTGTTTGAGCAGTCGGCGGTCCGCTCGGTCATCTACACCCGGCGCCGGCCGGTGGGGGTGGTCGGCCTGATCACCCCGTGGAACTTCCCGGCGGCGATCCCCACCTGGAAGCTGGCGCCGGCGCTCGCCTACGGAAACACGGTGGTGCTCAAGCTCGCCGAGGACAGCCCGCTGACCGGGCTGCACCTGGCGCGGGCGTTTGACGACGCGGGGCTGCCGGCCGGCGTGCTCAACGTCCTTGTCGGCACCGGGCCCAAGGTGGGCGCGCCCCTCGTGCAGGATCCGCGCGTGCGCGCGATCTCGTTCACCGGCTCGGTCCCCGTCGGCCGGGGGGTGCGCGAGCGCGCCACCGCGCTGGGCAAGCGCGTCCAGCTGGAGCTCGGCGGCCACAACCCGCTCATCGTCACCGCCGACGCCGATCTGGGGCGCGCCGCCGAGGCGGCGTACGCCGGCGCGTTCTGGTCGGCGGGCCAGAAGTGCACGGCGACCCGGCGCATGTTCATCCAGTCGCCGGTCTATGCGGAGTTTCGCGACCGCCTTCTGGCGCGGGTGGCCGAGGGCCGCGTGGGGGACCCGGCCGATCCGGCGACCGAGGTGGGGCCGATTGTCAACGAGCGCCAGTTCGAGACGGTGCTGGCCGGGATCGAGCGCGGCCGCCAGGACGGGGGACGGGTGCTGACCGGCGGGGAGCGGGCCGATCCGGAGGCGTATCTCATCGCGCCCACCGTGTTTGAGGACGTCGCCGACGACGCCTTCCTCTCCTGCGAGGAGGTGTTCGGCCCAGTGACGACGCTGTATCGCTTCGATGAGCTCCCGGAGGCGATCCGCCGGGCGAACGCCGTCGCCTACGGCCTGTCCTCGTCGGTGTTCACGAGCGATCTGGCGACGGCGCAGCGGTGTGTCGACGACCTTGAGACCGGGATCGTGCACATCAACTCGCAGACCGCCGGCGCCGACGTCCACGTCCCCTTCGGCGGGATCAAGGACTCCGGCTTCGGCCCGCATGAGCAGGGCCGGGCGGCGCTGGAGTTCTACACCGAGCAGGTCACCGTCTACCAGGACAGCTGATCGGCACCGGCGGGCTCCCCCCACGTGGGGGGCCGCAGCCGCGCCCCGGTCCAACATCCGGAGGGCTGGGCGCTATCGTGACCGCGGGGGAAGCGAGCGGATGGCCATCGACGACACATCGACCCCTTCGCCGGAGGCTGCGGCGGCCGCGGCAGCCCCGCTGGCGCTGCACCCGTCGGCGTCCTACAGCATCACGATGCGCCTGCGGCTTGAGCAGCGGCCGGGCTCGTTTGCCCGGGTCGCCGCCGCGGTCGGCGAGACCGGCGCGATCCTCGGCGCCATCGACCTCGTCCGGGTGGAGAAGGGGGAGGTGGTGCGCGATGTCACCGTCGCCTGCGCCGACCTCGCCCACAGCCGGGCGGTGGTCGCCGCCGTCGGCGCCATCCCGGGGGTGGAGGTTGAGCACGTCTCCGACCGCACGTTCCTCATGCACCTCGGCGGCAAGCTGGAGGTCAACCCCAAGGTGCCGGTCAAGACCCGTGATGACCTGTCGATGGCCTACACCCCGGGCGTGGCCCGGGTCAGTCTCGCCATCCATGAGGATCCGGAGGACGCGTGGTCGCTGACGATCAAGGGCAACACCGTCGCCGTTGTCTCCGATGGGACCGCGGTGCTCGGCCTGGGCGACATCGGACCGGCCGCGGCGATGCCGGTGATGGAGGGCAAGGCGGCGCTGTTCAAGGAGTTCGCCGGGGTCGACGCGTTCCCGCTCTGCGTCGACAGCACCGACGTGGAGCAGATCATCACCTTCGTCAAGATGGCCGCTCCCGCGTTCGGCGGGATCAACCTTGAGGACATCGCCGCCCCCCGCTGCTTTGAGATCGAGCGGCGGCTGCGCGCCGAGCTTGACATCCCGGTCTTCCATGACGATCAGCACGGGACGGCGATCGTCGTGCTGGCCGCCCTGATGAACGCGCTGCGCGTCGTCGGCAAGCGCGCCGAGGACGTCAAGATCGTCGTCGTCGGCGCGGGCGCCGCCGGCGTGGCCTGCACCGAGATCATGCTCGCCCACGGCGTGCGCAACATCATCGTCTGCGACATCGACGGCGCCATCTATGCCGGCCGCCCGGGGCTCAACCCCGTCCTCAGCTCGCTCGCCGCGCGCACCAACCTCGCCGGCGAGCGCGGGATGGCCAACGATGTGCTGGCCGGCGCCGACGTGCTCGTCGGCGTCTCACGCCCGGGCGCTGTCTCCCGCGACGCCGTGCTCACCATGGCGCCGCGGCCGATCGTGTTCGCCATGGCCAACCCGGATCCTGAGGTGCGCGTGGAGGAGGTCGGCGAGGCGGTGGCGATCATGGCCACCGGCCGCTCGGACTACCCCAACCAGATCAACAACGTCCTCGCCTTCCCCGGCGTCTTCCGGGGTGCGCTCGACGTGCGGGCGCGGATGATCAACGAGGACATGAAGCTCGCCGCCGCCCGGGCCATCGCCGGAGTCGTCTCCGAGGACGAGCTGCACGCCGAGTACATCATCCCCAGCGTGTTCAACCGCGAGGTGGTGAGCGCGGTCGCTCCGGCGGTCGCTCGCGCCGCCGAGGCCAGCGGCGTCGCCCGGCGGTCGGCGGCCTCGGCCGACGGTCCGGCGGCATAGGTCCGCCGGCGGGTTTTTAGGGTAGCCGCCAACCGTGTCCGAACTGGAGCGCGAGCTCGCGGAGGTCGTCGGCGACGCGCACGTCCTGCGCGACCCGGAGCTGACGGCGTCGTATGAGCGCGATTACACCGGTCGCTTCGGCGCGCCCGCCCGCTGCGTCGTGCGTCCCGCCGACACCGCCGAGGTCGCCGGGGTCATGGCGGCATGCGCCCGCCACGGCGCGGCCGTCGTGGCGCAGGGCGGCAACACCGGGCTGGTGGGGGCGAGCGTCCCCCGCAACGGGGAGGTCGTCGTCTCCCTGCGTCGCCTCGATGCCGTCGGCGAGGTCGACCGCGCGGTGGGGCAGGTGACGGTCGGCGCGGGAGCGACGCTGGCCGCGGTGCAGGCGGCGGCCCGGGCGGTCGGTGAGGACGCCGGCCTGGACATCGCCGCCCGGGATTCGTGCACGGTCGGCGGGCTGGTGGCGTGCGACGCGGGTGGGGCCCGGGCGCTGCGCTACGGCACGGCGCGCGCCCGTGTGGCCGGGCTGGAGGCGGTGCTCGCCGACGGCTCGGTGGTCACGCGCCTGGCCGGGCTGGCCAAGGACAACGCCGGCTACGACGTACCGGCGCTGCTGGTGGGGTCCGAGGGCACGCTCGCCATCATCACCCGGGTCCGCTGGCGCCTGGTGCCGCAACGGCGCTTTCGCGTGACCGTGCTGGTGCCCCTGCGCGGTGCCCGTGAGGCGGCGGGGCTGATGCGGACCCTCCGCGCCGGCGCCCCGTCGCTGGAGAGCTGTGACTTCTTCCTGGACGAGGGGCTGGAGCTGGTGCTGCGCCACCAGCGGCGCCCCTCGCCGCTCGCGCGCCGCGCTCCGCTCTACGTTCTCGCCGAGGCCGCCGCCGATGCCGATCCGACCGCCGAGCTGGCCGGCGCGCTGCAGGAGGCGGGCATCGAGGACGCGCTCGTCGCCGACGACACGGCCGGGCGCGCGCGCCTGTGGAAACTGCGGGAGGGCCACACCGACGCGATCAATGCCGCCGGCATTCCCCACAAGCTCGACGTCGGCATCCCGCTGGCCGAGCTTGACCGCTTCCTGGAGGAGGTGGTGGGCGCGGCGGTGGGTGCCGCGCCGGGCGCGCAGGTCATCCTGTTCGGCCACCTCGGTGACGGAAACGTGCACGTCAACCTGCTCGGCCCGGCGCCTGAGGACCACCGCGCCGACGACGCCGTGCTGGAGCTCGCCGTGCGCTGCGGGGGGACGATCAGCGCCGAGCACGGCGTGGGGATCACCAAGGCCGGGTGGTTGGAGCGCGCCCGCGGCGCCGGCGATGTCGCCGCCATGCGGGCCATCAAGAACGCGCTCGATCCCGGGAACCTGTTGAATCCCGGAGCGGTGCTCCCGTTGCGATCACACACCCCCGGCGACTGATGGCCGTCGTCCTCATCCACGGCGGCGCCGGCGCCGGCCGCAGCCTGCGCGGCCACGACGCCAGCTGCCGCCAGGCGCTGCACGACGCGCTGGCGGCGGCACGAGCCGCGCTTCAGGACGGCGGGGACGCGGTCGACGCCGTGACCGCTGCCGTGCGGGTCCTTGAGGACTGCGAGCTGTTCAACGCGGGCCGCGGCGCCGCGCTGTGCTCGGACGGATCGGCCGAGCTGAGCGCGGCGGTGATGCGCGGGTGCGATCGCGGCGCCGGCGCGGTGGCCGGCGCCCGGCGAACCCGTCAGCCCGTCGACGCCGCCCGGCACGTGCTGGAGACCCATCAGGTCCTGGTCATCGGCGATCGCGCCGACGAGCTGGCCGCCGAGGCGGGGCTTGAGCAGGTGCCCAACGACTGGTTCATCACCGAGCGCCAGCGCGAGTCGCTGCGCAGCGGCGTCCACGCCGACCGCCATGGCACGGTCGGCGCCGTCTGCCTCGACACGGCCGGCAACCTTGCCGCCGCCACCTCCACGGGCGGGATCAGCGGTCAGCCGCCGGGCCGCGTGGGCGACTCGCCGCTGTTCGGCGCCGGGACGTGGGCCGACGCGGGCGTGGCCGTGTCCTGCACCGGCGACGGCGAACTCTTCGTCCGCGCCGGCGCCGCGCACGCCGTCGCGGCGCTCGTCGCCCACGGCCAGAGCCTCCCGGACGCCTGTGCCGCGGTGCTCGCCGACGTGCAGGGGCTCGGCGGCGAAGGGGGCCTGATCGCGCTCGACGCCGGCGGCACCGCCGCGCTGCCGTTCGTCACCGCGGCGATGCCGCGGGGGCTGTGGCGCGAGGGGCAGGACCCGCAGGTGTGGACCGCCGGCGAATCCGCCTGACGCCGCGCCGCGGCAGGCCGATCCGCTAGGAGGCGGCCAGCTCAGTGGTGGGCGCGGTCCATTCACCCCACACAACCTTGGGCAGCGCGACGGTGTAGCGGTAGACGCTGCCCTCGTCGTTGACCAGGTAGGTGTCGGCTTCCTCGCCGTGGCTGTGGAGGATGAGCTGCCCGCTCGTCTCGGCCAGGCGGACGAGCGCCTTCATGCTGGCCACGTCGATCGCCGGCCAGCCGAGATCCCGGCCGGCGTTGATGGGCACGATCATGTGGCCGTACTTGGATTGGATGCGGGCCGACTCGCCGAACGGGCCGCTGCGGATGACGAGGACGGCGAGCAGCAGGCTGCTGGCGAGCGTGATGATGAGGGCGACGGGGGCCAGCAGGCGCAGCGCGGTGACGCCGAGGCTGACGCCGAGGACGCTCAGCGAGTTCGGTGAGGTGGCGCCCGTGTGCAGCGAGGCGTTCTGCGTGGCGACAAAGCCGGCGGAGCCGCTCCCGCTCCCGCCCCCGTCGGCGGGCGCGGCGCCGCCCGCTGGACCGGCCGTGCCCACGCCGGCGCCGGTCGCCTGCAGCTGCATCGGCTGAAGCTGGAAGCTGAGCCCGGGGCTGAAGCTGGTGGTGACAGGCCGGCCGTCGACAAGTCCGTGCACCCGGATGGCGGCCGTGACGGCGATCGTCGAGCCGGTCGCCGGGATGCCCGTCTGCTGCTCGACCTGGTGCAGCAGCGCCTGCACGGCGGGGATGTCGATCCACACCGTCGCTCGCACCTCGTTGCCGCTGAACGGGCGCACGCCGGTCAGGGCGATGCGCTGGCTCCAGCCGGTCGACCCGCTGAGCCTGAGAAACAGCTGGTCGGTCCCGTGCACGACCGGCGGGGTGGGGCTGGTCAGGCGATAGTCAAGGTCCACCCCCAGGCGGTGGACGAGTTGGAGGAAGATGGGGTCACCGGTGGCGACGGCCCCGGTGGGATACACCGGCCCCGCGGGGGCGGGCGCGTGGTAGGTGAACCGGGTCGTCTGGGTGTAGGGCAGCGAGTGGGTCACCGGCCGCCCGGTCGGCTGGGTGAACGCCAGGATGGTGGCGGCGAGGCACAGGGCGGCGGCGACGCCCGCGCCGACGAGCAGCCGGCGGAGGTTGACCGAGCCGGCGAGCGTCGGCTCCTCAGCTCGCATCGGCCGCGCTCCTTGGGCACCGGATCGCGTCCCCGGACGCTGCGGCCGGCGGCCGCGGCGATACCGCGCGCCTGTCCCGGCGGTCAGGAGCAGGACGAGGCCGCCCGCCAGGACGGCGGCCACCCACGGCGTGTGCAGCGACTGGATGATCCAGCCGCCGTGGGGGATGTGCAGCCACAGCTTGCCGACGATCCGGGCGCGGGTGGGATGGACGGGATCGAGAAAGTGGTTGTTGTCGCCCTTGAACGTGTAGCGGCCGTGGCGGATGGCGTAGATCCGGTGCAGGACGACGAGATGCAGCAGCGAGCTGCGGTAGGCGACGACGTCGCCGACGCGGTAGTCCGCCGCCGGCCGGACGAGGGCCAGGTCGCCGGTGTGAAAGTGCGGCTCCATGCTGACGCCGTGCGTGACCACATACGTCGTCGAGCCGCCGACTCCCGGGGGAGCCAGGTACAGCCAGGCCGTCGCCGCCAGGATCACGACGATCCCGGTGAGAACGGCGGAGCGGACTCTGGGTGGCGCCACGGTGGCTCGTCACATCAGTGGGCGGGTTGGTCGACCGCGGAGGGCGCGACGCGGGGCCGCGCCCTCCGTCATCGGTCGAATGCCTACGGGTTGGTGACCACCACGTTGAGCGTGTTGGCACCGGACGTTGACTGGCTGGGGCTGACCAGGCAGGTGACCGCGGTGCTTCCCGGGCTGCCGGAGGTGTAGTCGGCGGCGGGAATGACGCCATTGGAGGGCGGGTTCGTCGCCGAGGCGTCGGTGCAGTCGCCGACCGTTCCACCGTTGAAGGCGAACTGGAGCGTGTTGCCGCTCACGTTGCCGCTGAAGGTGAAGTTGACGGCGGTGATGTTGGCACCGGTGCTGTCCAGCGTGTAGTTGGCGTCGGTGAGGGTCGCGCCCGCGACGCTGATCGCGGCATAACCGGCGGTGTTGTTGGTCGTGCCGGTGCCGCTGATCGAGTTGGTGTACGCGGCGCCGCCGGCGGCGAGCGCGCCGACGACGACGAGGGCCACGAGGAGTGAGCGCCTCTTGAAACGATGCATCAGGGGTAACCTCCTTGGGTCTCCCGCACATCGCCGGCCAGGCCCCGGTGACGAATGTGGATGTGGGCGCGCCTCGCAAATAGCGGGTTTTATTTGGGTGAGGCGGTGATCGTCCGGGGCCCCGGGAAAGTTGATCCGTACTTTCTACGGACGCAGGCCCGCGGCGGTCGGTGACAGCTCACCGTGAACCGGTCTTCTGCAGCCTTCCGGGGCAATTCCCGTGCAGAGCCAGACCGCCGCCGCCGGCGCGCGCGCCGACCGGACCGGGGGCGCCCGCGCCCACGCGGGAATGCACGTCCTCATGCAGACGTCTGCGCTCGGACTTGGCGAAATGCGCGGAGCCGGCGTTTGGAGGAAGATTCGCGGCTAAGGTGCCCTCCCAGATGCCAACCACAGCCGACGACGACGGAGACATCACCGAGAAGGTTGAGTCCGGGCAACTCGTCATTCGCATTCACCGTGACGCGGATGAGGTGACCCTGGAGCTCTCCGGTGAACTCGACCTCGCCTCCGCGCCCGCTCTCCAACAGCAGCTGGAGGGGGCGGCGGCCGACGGCTCCGGTCCGGTCATCGTCGACCTCGGCCACCTGGAGTTTCTGGATTCGACCGGCCTGCGTGTCCTCGTCCACGCCCAGCGGCAGCTGACCGATGACGGGCGGGAGATCGTGCTGCGCCCCGGACCGCCGGCGGTCCAGCGCCTGTTTGAGCTCAGCCGGATGGACCGGCTCTTCCGCTTCATCCCGTAGGCTCCCGGCCATGGCCGCCGTCAACCATCAGGTCCGTCTCGCCGCGCGGCCCGTCGGCCTCCCCAAGGACAGCGACTGGACACACACCGAGGAGCCCGTCGGCGAGCCCGGCGATGGGGAGGTCCTGGTCCGCGTCCAGTACCTGTCGCTCGATCCCGCGATGCGCGGATGGATGAACGAGGGCCGCTCCTACATTCCGCCG
>DASSZQ010000276.1:0-2441 GCA_035702755.1 Solirubrobacteraceae bacterium
GACCGGGTGCGCCTGTTTCGCCTCGCCTGGGACCTGTCGGTGTCCGGCTTTGCCGGCCGCCAGAACCTGTACGAGTACTACTTCTTCGGCGACCCGGTGCGGATGGCGGGCGCGCTTCTGAAGGCGACCGACCGCGAGCCGTACAAGGCCCGCGTGTCGGCGTTTCTGGAACGGGTCACGGCCGGCGAGTCGGTTCCGGCCTAGGCGCCGGGCTCCTGCCCCACCCCCGCGGCCGGGTCGGTGCCCGGCGGGGTCTCAGTAAACGACGGCGACGGTGATGATGGGTGCCGGGGCGGGGGGCGGAGCGCCTGGATTGTGCGAGATTCGGATCGCGCCGGGCGATTTCGCCCGTAGGTGGCCTCTGGCGGCAGCTGCGTTCGAGATTCTCAGCGCCGATCCGAATTTCGAACAGACGTGACCCTACGGGGGTTCTCACTGCAACCCGCCCTCCGGGGCCGTCGCGCTGACCGGGCGCAGAAGCGAGGTCAGGCCGGCGGCGCGGGCGCCGGCTCGCCCTCATGGTCGCGCTGCCAGGCGCGAAAGCTCTCCACCGTCCGCAGCTTGTGCGCCCGGGCCAGTTGCTCGATCTCATCCGCCGGAGCGCCCGCGGCGAGCCGGTCGATGATCGCCCGGTGCTCGGCGATCGACTCCGCCCCCCGGTAGGGGATGTGCGTGAACACCGTCCGGCGAATCGCGTCCAGCCGCCGTCCCACGTCGCGCAGCATCTCCACCAGCGCCTGGTTGGGACACCGCTCGTAGACGATCTCGTGGAACTCGTGGTTGCGGCGGCCGAACGCCAGCGGGTCCATGCGCTGCATCGCGGCCGCCATGGAGTCGGTCGTCGCGCGCAGACGGTCCAGGTCGGCGGGGGCCAGGCAGGGGGCGGCCAGGGCGGTGGCGTATCCCTCAAGAAGCGCCAGCACCGTCAGTTCCTGCTCAAACAGCCCCGGTTCGGCGGGGGTGACCTGGGCGCCCGCGTTGGGCCGGTAGACGACGAGCCCCTCGGCCTCGAGGCGACGGATCGCCTCGCGCACGGGGACCGGCGAGACGCCGAACTCGGCGGCGACGGCGTCGATGACGACGCGGAAGCCCGGGCCGTAGGAGCCGCTGAGGATGCGCTCGCGCAGCGCCTCGTAGACCCGCTGCTGCTTGGTGGTCGCCGCCCTCGCCGTGGATGCGGCTCGCGCCATGAGAGAGGAAATCCTATCTGATCTCTGACCCCACCCGGCCGCCGGGCGGCGCCCCGCGGTCGGCGCCAGACGGGCCCGTCAGTCGATGAGGCGCGCCTCCAGCCGCCACACCGCCAGTCGCCACAGCACCACGGCGAAGCCGACGATCCACGCGACGTGGCCGATGTCGGCGGGCGAGTACAGGTTCAGCGAGACGTCGCGGACCAGCGCGACACAGTGGTAGAGCGGGTTGAACCGCGCGATCCCGCGCAGGACGGGCGGCAGCGTCGTGATCGGAAAGAAGGTGCCGGCGACGAGGAACATCGGCGTCAGCACCGCGCTCGTGACGTAGTTGAAGTTGTCGATGGTCTTGGCGACGGCGGCGATCAGCACGCCGAAGGAGGCGAAGCCGAATCCGGTGATGATGCCGATCGGCACCACCAGCACCATCCCCGGCACCGGCTGAAGTCCGAACGCAAAGCCGACGATCAGGGGAGCCAGTCCATAGACCCCGGCGCGCACCGCGATCCACAGGATCTCGGCGGTGATCAGCTCCTCGACGTCGACCGGTGCCGCCAGCAGCGCGTCGTAGGTGCGCTGGAACTGCCAGCGGATGAACGTGTTGAACATGCCGGGGAACGCCGACGAGAACAGCACGGCGGTGGCGACCACGCCGGTGGCGACGTACTGGGCGTACACGACGTGGTGGATGTGGGGGACGAGGGATCCAAAGCCGACGCCGAACGCGAGCAGGTAGATGGTCGGCTGCACAACCGAGGAGAACGTGGTCGCCCGCCAGTAGCGCCGGAACAGGACGATGTCGCGCGACATCACGCCGGCGAGCGCCGCGGGCTCCAGGCGCCGCACCCGGCGGGGGACGGGGGGTGTGACCGCCGCCTCGGCGGCGGGCTCGGCGGCGCTCACTCGATGTCCTGCCCGGTCAGGGCCACGAACGCGTCCTCCAGGTTGGCGGGCCGCCGCACGCCGGCCGGCGCGTCGCCGTTGAGGCGCTCGGCCTCCAGCAGGGCCACAGCCGGGCCGGTGCGCCGGTGGCGCCAGCCGCGCTGCCCCGCCTCGGACTCCAGCTCGGCGAGCTCGGCCGGCGGCCCGTAGACCTCCAGCACCTCCTGACCGGCATGGGCGGCGATGAGCTGTGCCGGTGTGCCCTGGGCGATGATCCGCCCGCCGGACATGACCGCCACCGTGTCGGCCAGCCGCTCGGCCTCCTCGATGTAATGCGTCGACATCAGCACGGTCACGCCGTCGGCGCGC
>DASSZQ010000039.1:0-26915 GCA_035702755.1 Solirubrobacteraceae bacterium
TGTGGGTTTGGCCCGTCAGGTGCCTGCTCCGCCGCGGCGGCGATCGAGACGATCTGCTGAGCGAGCACGTCGAGCGGGTTGCGCGGCACGACGGTCGTCTCGATCTCGCCGTCGCGCATGCGCCGGGCGACGACCGCGCACTCGAGCAGGTCGGCGCGGAACTTCGGGAAGATGCGGCCCTTGCTCGTGTCGCCGACCTTGTGGCCGGCGCGGCCGATGCGCTGCAGCCCGCGCGCGACCGACTTGGGCGACTCGACCTGCAGCACGAGGTCGACCGCGCCCATGTCGATGCCGAGCTCCAGCGACGACGTCGCCACCAGGCAGGGCAGCTCGCCGGCCTTGAGCATCTCCTCCACCACCGTGCGCTCCTCGCGGGCCAGCGAGCCGTGGTGCGAGCGGGCCAGCTCCTCGCCGGCGAGGTCGTTGAGGCGGATGGCCAGGCGCTCGGCGCCGCGGCGGTTGTTGACGAACAGGATCGTCGAGCGGTGAGCGCGGATGAGCTCCAGCAGCTCCGGGTAGATGGCCGGCCAGATTGAGCGGCGGGTCGCCTCCCCGCCCTCCAGCGGGTCAAGCGCGGGGGCGGGCGTGTCGTCCGGCTCCGTCATGGATTCGACCGGGACGTGGATCTGAAGGTCAAGCTCCTTGCGCACGCCGGTGTCGACGATCCGGCAGCGGCGGTGCGGGCCGACCATGAACCGGCCGACCTCCTCCAGCGGGTTCTGGGTGGCCGACAGGCCGATGCGCTGCACGTCGCGTCCCGCGGCCGCGCTCAGGCGCTCCAGCGTCAGCGCCAGATGGGAGCCGCGCTTGGTGGAGGCGACGGCGTGGATCTCGTCGATGATCACCCACCGCGTGCCCTCAAACAGCCGCTGGGCCTGCCCGGTGAGCATGAGGTACAGCGACTCCGGGGTGGTGATGAGGATGTCCGGCGCCTCGCGCAGCATCGCCTGGCGCTCGCGCTGCGGGGTGTCGCCGGTGCGGACGGCCACCTTGAGGTCGGCGCCGATGCCGCGCAGCGGCGTGCGCAGGTTGCGGTCGATGTCGTAGGAGAGCGCCTTCAGCGGTGACACATATACGGCGGAAATGCGAGCATTTCCGCTTGCGAGTTCGCTGCGCGAACTCGGAGTCGCTGCCGACTGGGCCTTCTCGGCGGACAGCCGGTCGATGGCCCACAGGAACGCCGCCAGCGTCTTGCCGGACCCGGTGGGGGCGGAGATGAGCACGTGCTCGCCGGAGGCGATGGCCGGCCACGCCTGCGCCTGGGCCGGCGTCGGCGCCGCGAACGCGCCGGTGAACCACTCGCGCGTGCGCGGGGTGAAGACGTCGAGGGACACAGCCCTTCTCAGGGTAGTCCCCGGCCGGCGGGGCGCGGGCGGGCTACGACGCCGGCAGCGCGATCACGGGCGGCGGCCGCCAGCGGCCGGTGAGCGCCGCCCGCCGTGGCGCGTACAGGCGCAGGTTGAGCCGGAACGGCCCGGCCGGCGCCGGCAGCCAGTTGACGTTCGGCTCGCCCGGCCGCCGCGCGGAGACGACGACCACCGTGCTGCCGTCAGGCCGGCGAACCAGCGGCGGGTGGCTGGAGCCGACCGCGTAGCGGTCGATCGGATTGGCCACAAGGAAGCCGCTGGCGCCGTACAGGGTCAGCGACCAGGCGGCCCGCACCGGCGGCGCCTGGCCGCGGGCGAACGTGATCTCGTAGCTGTGGGTGGCGCCGTCCAGGAGTGCGCCGCCGCTGTCGGTCAGCGCGATGGGATACATCGCCTCGGCCGGCGTGTTGGCGCCGAGTCCGACCGCCGCCACCTCGGCGCGGTAGGCGTAGTCGGTCCCGTAGTCGCCGGTGTTGCGCTCCGGGATCGCCCACCCGTGTCCCCGCTGGGCCTCGTGGAGCACGGCCAGCCGGGCCGCCGCCGGGAGCGCGGCCGCCGCCCGGTCGACCGCCCCCGCCGCCACCGCCCGCAGGGCGGGCGACAGCGCGCGGGCCGGCGTGGAGCCCGGGCCGACGCCGACTGACCGCAGTGCCCGCAGCAGGGGGGCGTCGCGGCGCGGCGGCGGGTTGCGGACCAGCGCGGAGCCCAGCGCCCGGAGGAAGGCCAGGCCGCCGGGCAGCGTCACCGTCCGCGGCCGTCCCGGCCGGCACCCGGCGGGTACCCGCCGGCGCCCGCCCGGCGGGGTGAGCGTGTAGCGGCGCATCAGCGCCAGCGCCCGTCGCTGGTCGGCCCGCCCCCCGGCGAGGGTCCGGCCGATCAGCCACACGCGCCGGTAGGGCGAGCGGATGACCCGGGCGCCGCGGACGCGCCGGCCCGGATGAGCCGACCAGGTGATGGCAAAGCGTCCGGCCGCCGCTCCGGTCGTCCGCGAGCCGACGTACGCGATGACGTTGGTGTACGGGTCCAGCAGCTCGAACACGAAGTAGCGCCGGCCCATCGCCGGATGGCTGAGCACGACCGGGCCGCGCCCCAGGTCAAGCTGGGCGATCGAGTACAGCGTGTCGACGTTGGGAGCGACGACGGTGCGGTTCGACGGGCCGGCGAACCCGGCGGCGGTGCTGAACATGTTGAGCGGGGCGTCGCCGAGCGCATCCGGGCAGCGCACGCTGGTGGCGATTCGGCGGACCCGCTCAAACTCCAGCAGCGGGTAGCCGTACGTGTACGCCCGCCCCGCCAGCGCCTGGACCCGCGCCGGGGTGAGGGCGCCCGCCCCGGCCCCGGCCCCCGCCCCGGCCCCGGCCCCCGTCCCGGGCCCGGCGCGGGCCGGCCCCACCCCGGCCACCGACGCCAGCACGACGGCCACCGCCGGCGCGATGCGGCGCGCGCGCCTCATGGATTGCGCAGCGCGGTGATGCCGCCGATCGTGCCCAGGTAGGCGGCGCCGCCGGGACCGAGGGCGACGCCCGCGTAGTTGTTGTTGTACAGCGTGCCCTCGCCGGTGGGCACGAGGAACGCCGTGCGCCCGGTGGCGAAGGAGAGCGCCGCCCACGCCCACGGGGCGCCGGCCCCCGGCAGGCGGACGTAGGTGTAGATGAGCCCGGTCCGGGTCGAGAGCTTGAGCACCGCCGAGGGCGCGCTCAGCGCGTAGGTCTGCCACACCCGGCGGCATCCCGCGCCCCCTGGGCGGATGTCGACGCGGGCGAAACCGGGAGCGGTCAGCGCATTGGCCTCCGGCCCGGAGAAGCCGCGGTAGCCGTAGTTGTTCTCAACGATGAGCGAGCGTCCGCTGGCGATGAGCGAGTTCTCGGTCGCGCTGGCGCCGCGGTGAAAGACCGGGACCCGGCAGACGACGCGGCGCTGCCCCGGCGCCAGGCGCACCGCCGTCCGGTACACGACGACGTCCATCGGATCGGCGTTGTCGGTGATGGCGACGTAGCCACCGCGCAGGATCGCCGGCGTCGTGCCGGACCCGGCGTCCACCTGCCCGGGCTTGTGGATCCCGGAATTGGGATAGCGCACGCGCCAGCGCACGACGGGGCGACCGTCCCGCCCCACGTCGAAGCGATACATCGAGCGGGCCGAGACGATGTAGACGCCGGTGCGGCCAACGGCAAACGAGTTCTCGATCTCGCTGTCGGCGTGCGTGATGCGCACGCGGCGGGTGCGGGGATCAAGCACGCCGACGACGCCGCCGCGCCGGGAGACGACCCAGATGCGGCCGCGGAAGTCAGGCAGCGCTGAGGTCAGGCGCTCAGACCGGCTCAGGTACCTCGTCAGGTCGTAGTCGGCAACCCGGCGAAAGCCGCGGCGGGTGACGGCGAGGACGACGAGGTGCCGGGTCTGGGTGGAGCTCCAGACGCGGTCGCGCGCGTCCAGGTAGAAGTAGCCGCCACCGGTGAAGTCCTGGTATCCGACGGTGCCGGGCGGGCTCGGCGCCCGGGGCAGGGTGTAGGTGGCGCGGACGGCCAGCGTTGTCGGATCGATGATCCGGGCCTGCGGCGCCGCCAGCTCAGACGGGCAGACCGTGACGATCCGCCCCCACCGGTCAAACGCCAGGCTGCCGCAGACCGACGGAGGGTATGGGCCAAACGTGGCCCGGGCCCCGGCCGTGGGGCCGGGGATGGAGTACGCGTTGGTCATCCACGTGTCGTTGTGGATGTTGGAGAACGGATTCGGCGCCAGGAAGGGGTTCTGCGGAACGCCCGCCGCCGCGCCGCTCACCCCGCCGGCCAGCCCGCCGAGGGCGCACACCGCGCTCACGGCGGCGAGGATCAGCGGTCGGCGCATCGGTTCCTCCTAATCGTCCGGCACGCCCCCGGGGTGGGCGAGGTCCCGCGCATCCTAAGCGGCCGCCGCGCCGGCGGCCAGAGGGGTTACTCCGGATCCATGAACGCGACCCGCACGGTCAGGCCGGCCTCCCGGGTCAGTGCGGCGATGTGACGCCCGGGCTGGACGGCGTCACGGACCTCGCCCACCAGCGGCGCCAGCCGCTGGCGCAGCGCCTCCACGTCCGGCACGACGACGACCAGGCCCCAGAACCGCGCTGGACCCGCCGGGCCGTGCGGAACCTCGACGAGCTCCAGGATCGCCGGGCCGATGCGGCGAAACCCCTGCCGGAACCCTCCCGCATCACGAACTCGCCGCAGCGGCATGCCGGCGTCCTGGAGTGCCGCCGCGGTGCGCTCGAAATCCGGGGTGGTGACGACGACCTGATCGATCCCGGTCGCGCCGTTGCGATGCTCCGCCGGCGCCGGCGGCGGCGCGTCGGTGGTCTCGCCGGTCGGCAGCCCGTCGATGTCGCCGCGGCGGGCGAGCCCGCGCAGTGTCCAGCCGGTGATTCCCCGGCCGGCCGCGTCGAGCCACAGCTCCACCCCGCCGAGGGCGACGACCCCGTCGTCGGTCACGGTGAATCCCAGCGCCGCCCAGGCCGTCGCCGCATCGGCGATCTGCAGGGCGGCGAGCTGCGGGCGGCTCACGGGACGGTGAGCACGAGCTTGCCCCGCGGATGTCCGGTCTCGCTGATCCGGTGAGCCTCGGCGATCTGCTTCAGCGGAAATGTCTGGGCGACGGGGAGCTCAAAGCCCCCGCCCTCGATGAGCGCGGCGACGTCACGCAGCGCGCCGCGCGCCCGTTCCTCGCCGCCGCCGCCGGTGAACCGCACGCCGGTCTGCTGCGCGCCGGCGTAGTCGGCGATGGTGATGACCCGCTCCGGGCTGCCGGTCAGCTGCACCAGGGCCGGGAGCGCACCGCCGCCGGCGGCGTCGATCGCCCGGTCGATGCCGTCGGGCGCCAGGGCGCGGACACGGTCGACCAGCCCCTCCCCGTACGTCGTCGGCTCGGCGCCGAACGAGGCGACGTAGTCCTGGTTGGCGGGACCGGCGGTGCCGATCACCCGCAGACCGCGGTCGCGGGCGAACTGGACGACGGCGATGCCGACGCTTCCGGACGCCCCGTTGACCACCAGGGTCTGCCCGGCCTCGGCGCCGACAAGGGTGAGCGTGCGCACCGCGGTCTCGGCCGCGACCGGCAGCGCCGCGGCGGCCACAAAGTCAAGTCCCTCCGGGATGGGGGCGTAGAAGCCAGACAGGGCCAGCTCGGCGGCTCCGCCGGCCGCGCTGGCGAACACCCGGTCTCCGATCGCCACATCGTCGACTCCCTCGCCGAGCTCATCGACGATCCCCGCCACCTCCACCCCGGTGCGGCGCGGCAGATCCCCGCCCATGGCGCCGCTGCGCACCTTCCAGTCGATGGGGTTGACCCCGGCGGCGCGCACCGCGATCCGGATCTGGTCGCGGCCCGGGTGCGGATCCTCAACCTCGACGATCTCCAGCACCTCAGGGCCGCCGAAGCGGCTGAACTGCACGGCCTTCACGATCTCGCCTCCCCGTGCGTGGACACGAGATCACACGTTAGGCCAAATACCGAGCAGCTCCGCCCTCAGCGGTGGTGGCGGCCCCGGCCGTGCGATCTGGCGATCCCGCTCGGCCGCGGCCGGCGCCCCGGCTCCTGGCGAGGGAACGACGGCTTGGGCACCTGCACCGGGCCGGGGGAGTTGCACTGCTGCACGGTGCCGGCCTTGGGGGCGGGCAGCCGCGGCCGCCCGTCCTTGGGCGCGGCGGCGAAGTTGAACGCGCTCGTCAGATCGCCGGTCACGTGGCGGCGCCAGGCGCTGAGGTTCGGCACCTCAACGCCGAAGCGGGTCTCGATGAAGCGCAGCATTGAGGTGTGATCGAACGTGTCGGAGCACACGAGGCCGCCGCGGGTGAACGGCGAGACGATGAGCATGGGGACCCGGAAGCCGAGGCCGATGGGACCGGCGATCCCGTTGGCCGCCGCCGGCAGGGGCGAGACGGTCAGGTACTCGCCCTTGGTCCCGGGGGGCGCGACCGGCGGCGCGACGTGATCAAAGAACCCGCCGTTCTCATCCCAGGTGATGAACAGCGCGGTCTTGGCCCACACCTTCGGATTGGACATGACCGCCCGGACGATCTGGGCGGCGGCGACCTCACCGGCGTTCGCCGAGGAGAAGCCGGGATGCTCGGTCGCCCGCAGGTTGGTCAGGATCCAGGTCACCGACGGCAGCCGGTTGTGGTGGATGTCGGAGATGAAGTCGTGCGGGTAGCTGGTGTGCAGGCCGCGCTGGGCGAGCTCGCCCGGCTTGTTGTACGGCGCAAAGTAGGTGAGGACGTTGTCGAGAATGCCGCCGCCGGTCTGGTCCATATACACCTTCCAGCTGACCCCCTGGTGCTGGAGGCGCTCGGGCATGGTCGTCCACCGGAAGGTGCCGGCCATCGCGGCGCGGGTGGCGACCAGCGTCTGCACCAGCGGCCCGCCCTTGGCGCCGGAGGGATCAAGCGTGGCGCTCATCGACATGATCCGGTTGGGGTCGGTGGGTCCGATGACCGAGCAGTGATAGCCGTCGCAGATCGTGAACGCGTCGGCGAGGGCGTAGTAGAAGCGCAGGTCCGACCGCTTGTAGTAGCCCATCGTCTCGATGCCCGCCCCGGCGGGGGTGTCGGCCTGCTCATGGACGCTGACGAACCGATCCATCCGGCCGTGGTTCCAGGACTGGTGCTGGGGGCCCCAGTCATGGGTGATGTCCGGCATGCAGTACTGCATGCCGAGGTGGAACGGCAGGACCGTGTGGCCCTGCGGGTTCCTCTGGCGAAACGCCCGGGCGCCGCGCTTGTCGGCGAAACCGCGGACGCCACGCAGCGTGCCGAAGTAGTGATCGAACGAGCGGTTCTCCTGGATGAGGAAGATGACGTGCTCGATGTCGCGCAGCGAGCCATGGCGCGGCGCGGCGTCGGCGGCGCCGGCCAGCAGCGCGTCCAGCCCGCCGCCGAGGGTCGTCGCGGCCAGGCCCGCGGCGCCCGCCCGGGCCAGGGTCTCACGGCGTGTCAGTCCGGAAGCCCGCTCAGTGTCCATCGTGCCTCTCCTTGCTGTGATCGTCGGCGGCCGCGGGCAGCCTACCGGGATCCGGTGTCGGTGCACTCGCGCGCCCGGTCAAACACGGCGTCGAGCATCTCCTCGGTGAGGCGGCCGGTGAACGTGTTCTGCTGGCTGGGGTGAAAGCTTCCCAGCAGGATGTAGGGGCCGATCCCAACCTCGGCACCGTGGCCGAAGCGCGGGCGCGGTCGCGGTGTCTGCATCCCCCGTGCGCGCAGGACGCGCAGCGCGCCGTCCCAGGCAAACGCGCCCAGGCAGACGATGACCCGGGCCCGGGGCAGCAGCTCAAGCTCCCGGGCGGCATAGGGCAGGCAGGTGTCGCGCTCGGCCGGCGTGGGCTTGTTGTCCGGCGGCGCGCAGCGCACGGCGGCGGACACCCAGCATCCCGTCAGCCGCAGGCCGTCGTCGCGGTGCCGCGAGGTTGCCTGGTTGGCGTATCCGGCGCGATGCAGGGCCGCGAACAGCCAGTCGCCGGAGCGATCGCCGGTGAAGATGCGGCCGGTGCGGTTGCCGCCATGCGCGGCCGGCGCCAGCCCCAGGACCACGACCCGCGCCTGCGGGTCGCCAAAGCCGGGCAGCGGGCGCCCCCAGTAGGTCTCCTCGGCGAACGCCTTGCGCTTGACCCGGGCCGCCTCCTCACGCCAGGCGACGAGTCGCGGGCACCGGCGGCAGGTGATGATCTCGTCCTCCAGCCGCGCCAGGCTGTCGCCGCGGCTCACGGGTCCGACGCGTCGATCAGCCCAAAGATGAGCCGGTCGATAACGGGCGCGAGGTCGAGCACCTCCGTCGGCACTCCCAGCCGCACCTGGCGGGAGACCAGCTCGGTGATCGCGCCGACGATCGCAAACGGGTCATGCTCGGAGCGGAAGCGGCCGATCAGTCCCCGCCGGGCGGCGGCGGCGTTCTCGGCGTCGAGCACGGCGGCGAACGCCTGGAGCACCTGGTCGCGGCGCTGAGCGGCCCGGGGGCCGGCGCCGATGATCTCCACCAGCAGCGTCTGGGCGAACTCCGGATGCTCGGCGAGCGCGCCGAGGAAGGCCCGGGTCCCGGCCTTCAGCCGCTCGCGGGCGTCGCCGGTGGGCGCGTTGCCCGCCGCCTCAGCCATCTGGCGCTGGACGAGCGCTGCGCCCATGTCAAACAGCGCCAGCATGCACTCCTCCTTGTTGGCGAAGTGCTCGTAGAAGGTCGCCTTCGACATCCCGGCGCGGCGGCTGATCGACTCCGAGCTGGCTCCGGCGTAGCCGAGCTGGGCGAACTCCAGCGCGGCGGCGCGCAGCAGGCGCTCGCGCTGGAGTGGCAGTCGCACCTCCGGCGGCGGAGCATGGCGGCCCCTGGCCGTGGCCATCGCCGTCAGGCCTCCTGCGCGGCGCCGGCCACCGGCGGCTAGGCCTTCAGCGAGCGGCCGTAGTGGCGCTCGTAGTACTCGCGGTAGGCGCCGGAGCGGATCGGCTCCCACCACCACTGGTTCTCGCGGTACCACTCCACGGTCCGCGCCAGTCCCTCCTCAAACCGGGTCTGCGCCCGCCAGCCGAGCTGGGCGAGCTTCTCGGACGAGAGCGAGTATCGGCGGTCATGGCCGGGACGATCGGTGACGTACTCGATCAGCGACTCATCGGCCCCGGTGAGCTGAAGGATCCGCCGAACGACCTCCATGTTCTCGCACTCGTCCGGGCCGCCGCAGTTGTAGACCTCGCCGGGACGCCCGTGCTCAAGGACGTGGCCGATGCCGCGACCGAAGTCCTCCACAAACAGCCAGTTGCGCACGTTGCGACCGTCGCCATAGACCGGCAGATGGTCGCCGGCCAGAGCGTTGAGGACCATCAGCGGGATGAGCTTCTCCGGATACTGGCGCGGCCCGTAGTTGTTGGAGCCGCGGGCGACCAGTGTTTCCAGCCCATAGGTGTGAAAGTAGCTGAGCACCAGCAGGTCGGCCCCGGTCTTGGTGGCGCTGTACGGGCTGGAGGGCCGCAGCGGCGACTCCTCGGTGAAGGAGCCGGCCTCGATCGAGCCGTACACCTCGTCGGTGGACACCTGGACGTAGCGCAGGCCGCGCTCCCGCGCCGCCTCCAGCAGCACGTGGGTCCCCTGGCCGTTGGTGACGCTGAACGCGAACGGGTCGGCGATCGAACGGTCGACGTGGGTCTCGGCGGCGAAGTTGACGATCGCCTCCGCGCCCGCGATCGCGTCGGCGACCGCCTCCGGATCCTCGATGGCGCCGTGGACGAAGCGGATGTCGGACTCCACCGCGCGCAGGTTGTCCTTGCGCCCCGCGTAGGTGAGGGCGTCGAGCACCGTCACCTCGTCGCCGTGCTCGCGCACGCGCAGCTCGACGAATGTGGAGCCGATGAAGCCGGCGGCGCCGCAGACGAGCAGCTTCATGCGCTCACCACGGCCAGCTCGGACAGGAAGTCGGCCAGGCCCTGCTCCCATGCCGGCAGACGGGGCGCGCCGCGCTCGGAGCCAAGCACGCTGTAGGCGGGCCGCCGCGCGGGCGTGGGATATGACTCGGTGCCGATCGGCCGGACCTCGCACGGCAGGCCGGCGGCCGCGACCACCGCGGCGGCCAGCTCCCACCATGAGCAGCTGCCCCCGCCGGCGACATGCAGCACACCCGGCGCCGGACGCTGCGCCAGTCCCACCAGCGTGTTCGCCAGATGTCCGGTGAACGTGGGGCAGCCCACCTGGTCGGAGACGACCGACAGCTCGTCGCGCTCGCCGGCCAGGCGGAGAATCGTCCGCGGAAAGCACTTGCCGTGGGCGCCGAACAGCCAGGAGCTGCGCACGATTGTGGAGCGGTCGCCGGCCGCCGCGGCCACCGCCCGCTCGCCGGCCAGCTTCGAACGGCCGTAGGCGGAGACGGGACCGACCGGGTCAGACTCGACGTAGGGCTCGGAGTGCTGCCCGTCGAAGACGTAGTCGCTGGAGATGTGGATCGTCCAGGCACCGGCCGCCGCCGCGGCGGCGGCCACGTGACCGGCGCCGGCACCGTTGACCGCCTCGGCCTCGGCCTCGTGCGCCTCGGCGCCGTCGACGTCGGTCCAGGCGGCGCAGTTGATGACGACCGCGGGTGCGGCGGCGGCCACCGTCTCGGTGACGGCATCGGCATCGGCGATGTCCAGATCGGCGCGCGTCAGGGCGACGGTGTCAAGCCCCGCCCGCTCGGCTGCGCGCCGCACGTCGGTGCCAAGCATCCCGCCGGCACCGGTGATCAGGATCCGCATCGCGCCAAGATTAGACATAAAGGGCGCCCCGCAGGTCCCGGCGGCGCCCCGCAGATGATTGGTCATGGCTTATCAAACGGGCGCGGGGATGACGTTCGTTCGTGTCATGTTTCTGTAAGGTGACGCCGCTGTTACGGCCCCGTGTGTTGCCGCTCAAGCCCTGATTTTGCGCTGCCGACCGGAGCAGAATGACCCATGTGGGCGCACGGCTTGACCTCATCCATCTGCGCCGCCCGGCGGCCTTCGCGGTCGCGGTGCTGGCGCTGGAGTCGGTCCTCTACGGGCTCGGCGGGCGCGACGTTTCGCCCGGCGCGCTGGGGGGGCTCCACGCCGCCTGGATCAGCGGAGCGGTGCGGGCGGCCGCACTGCTGGTGGGCCTCGCGCTGCTTGTCCTCACTCCCCGGCTGTGGCGGGGGACGCGGACCGCGGTCACGCTGACGATCGCCGGGTTGGTCGCGCTGGCCGTGCTCAACGCCGGGCACGGCCGCCCGGCGGCCGCCGCGCTGCAGGCGGGGCTGGCGCTCATGCTGGCGCTCAGCCGGCGGGCGTTTCGCCTGGGGTGCTCCAACCGGCCCCGGCCGGCGATCGTCCTGGCCGCGGCCCTGGCCTGGGGCCTGGCGGTCGGCGCCCTGCTGCTGGCGCCGCTCGTGCGCAGCGCCGCCGGACACGTGCTCGCCCACGTCCTGCACCATCCCGCGGCCCCCGCCGTGCACCTGGCCGCCGGGACAGCGTGGCTGGCCGGGGCCTGGGGCCAGCTCATCGAGGTGCTCATTGCCGCCGCCGCGGTCAGCTCGGTGCTCGCCGTGCGGTCGCTCGTATCGCCGGCGCGAGCGACGGACGGCCACTCCGAGCACGAGGACCTCCAGGCGCGGGCGATCGTCGACACGCACGGCACCGACTCGCTCACGCCGTTTCTGCTGCGGCCGGACAAGGCCCTGGCCTTCGCCGCCGACGGAGTGCTCTCCTACCGGGTGATCGGTGGGACCGCGGTCGTGTCCGCCGATCCGGTGGCGCCCGGCGATGGCGCCGGCGACGTCCTCGCCGGATTCCAGGAACTGGCCCGCCGCCAGGGCTGGGACATCGCCGTGTGGGGCGCCTCTGGTCGGCACCTGGCGGCCTACCGCCGGCTCGGCCTGCGGGCCATCTGCGTGGGCGAGGAGGCATTTGTCGACCCCTCCGGGTTCAGCCTGGAGGGCCGGGCGGTGCGCAAGCTGCGCCAGTCCGTGCACCGGATCACCCGGCGCGGGTGGACGATCGACGCCTATGACGGCCGGGATGTCGACGCCGCGCTGGAGGCGGAGATCGAGGCGCTGGCTGACCGCTGGCGCCTGGACCACCCCCAGTTGCACGGCTTCGCCATGGGCATGGGCCAGTACCCCTCCCCGATGCGCCCGGACGACGTGTATGTGCTCGCCCGCTCCCCGGAGGGGGAGCTCGGCGCGGTCATGCGCTTCGCCGGCTACGCCGGCAGCCTGTCCCTGGACACGATGCACCGCGTCGGCGAGACCCCCAACGGGCTCAACGAGGCGCTCGTCGTCCGCGCGCTCGAGGTCGCCCGTGAGCGGGGAATCGCCGAGGTCAGCCTCAACTACGCCGGGCTGGCCCATCTCGTCCGCGGCGAGCCGAGCCGGAGCCGGTTGGGCCGGGCGCTCACACGCCTGGCTTTGGCGCCGCTGCACCGGCGCTTCCAGATGGACCGGCTGGTGCGCTTCAACGAGAAGTTCTCGCCCCAGTGGCGCCCGCGCTACCTGGTGTATGAGTCGCGGACGGCGCTGCCGCGGGCCATCCTGCGCGTGCTCCAGGCCGAGGGCTACCTGCCTGAGCCCCGGCCGTCGCTGCTGCTGGCCGCCCTTCCGCGGTTGTTCCCCGCCCGGGCGCGGCAGCGCGGAGCGCTGGGCGAGCCGCGGTGAGCCGGGCGACGAAACGCCATCCGGTCACGGTTGCGCTGACCCTGGCGCTGACCGTCATCGGCCTGATCGGCGCCTATCGCTACTGGGAGTCCTATTACCAGCACCGCGGCTTCGCCACCGTGGCCTTCCTCCCCCACGCCGGCCATGGACGACTGGAGACGGTGAGCTTCTACTCCGCGGCGCTGCGCCGCCGCGCCGACTATCTCGTCTACCTCCCTCCCGGATACGCGCGCACAAACCGGCGCTACCCGGTCTACTACCTGCTGCACGGCAGTCCCGGACGTCCTCAGGTGTACATGGACATCGCCGGGCTCCCGGTCCGGATGGACAACCTCATCAGCCGCCGGCGGATGCGGCCGATGATCCTGGTGTTCCCGGACGGGCGCATCGGCGGCAGCACGTTCTCTGACTCCGAATGGGCGAACACGCGCGCCGGCGCCTATGAGTCGTACGTGATCGACGTTGTGCACAACGTCGATCAGCGCTTCCGCACGATCCGCAACCGGCGCGACCGCGTGCTCGCCGGGTTCTCGGCCGGAGCCTACGGCGCCACCAACGTTCTGCTGCACCACATCCGGACCTTCGCCAACCTCCAGTCCTGGTCCGGCTACTACCTGGAGACGCGGACCGGCGTGTTCGCCGGAGCCTCCCCCGCCCAGATCGCCGCCAACAGCCCGCTTGACTACGTCGGCCGCCTGCGGGGTGTGATCGCGCGGGACCCGGTGCGCGCCTTCCTGTTCATCGGCCGCGACGACAACTCAAGCCCTCAGACCAAGCCGATGGCCCAGGCGCTGGCGGCGGCCGGGGCGAGGGTCAGCTACGCGCTGTATCCCGGCGGCCATGACTGGCAGCTGTGGCACGCCCATCTGAACCAGATGCTCATCCTCGCCTCGCGGGATACGAGCGCGCCCCTGCGCGCCGGTCGCGGAGCGGCCAGAACGCTCACGCCGGGCGTCGTCCCCATCCCGTTTGGGACAGGTCGGCGCCACCACCCCCGCCGTGCCCCAGTCCGGCCGCCCTCCGGCGCGAGCCTGCCGGCGCTGCGGGCCGCGCCGGCGTTTCCGGTGCGACGGCGCCGGGAGCGCGGGCACCACCGGCGGCGGTTGCGGCCGGCACAGGGGCCGGTGGCATGATCCCGGGCCTGCTGCTGGCGCTCGTCTCGGCGGCGCTCATCAACACCGGCTTTCTGCTTCAGCATCGCGGGCTGGACCACGCCGGGTCCGGCGGAATGCTCTCCCGGCTGCGGCGCGCCCTGCGCGACCCCGCCTGGCTCGCCGGCCAGGCCCTGGGCTGGATCGGCTTCGCCGCCCAGATCGTCGCCGTGGCGATCGCGCCGCTGTCACTCGTCCAGGCGTTCGCCGCCGGCGGGCTGGCGCTGTCGGTGCCGGTGGCCGCCGGGATCTTCCGCCAGCCCATCACCGGCACGCAGCTGCTGGCGGTGCTGGCGATCGCCGCCGGCCTGGCCGCGCTGCCCCTGGGCTTCTCCACCGCCCGCGACCACCTCAATCCCGACGCGCTCACGCTGGCCGTGGCGGCCGGTGCCGCGGCCGGTCTGATCGTCGCCCGGCCCGCGGCCGAATGGACGCGGGCGATCGCCGCCGGGGTCTTCTACGGGATCGCCGACGCGGCGATCAAGGCCGTTTCGCTGGGCTGGGGTGCCCACGGGCCGGCGGCGCTGTGGTCCGGGTGGACGGCGGTGGCCGCCGTGGCCACGTTCGCCGGATTCCTCGCCTTCCAGTCCGCGCTCCAGGGCCGGCGGCCGGTGGCGGCCATCTCGCTCATGACCGGGATGGCGGCGCTGGCGGCGCTCGCCTGCGGAATGCTCGCCTTCGGCGAGTCGCTTGGCATCGATCCGATGGCGGCGACCACGCACGTGGCGGCGATCGCCATCGTGCTCGCCGGGATCCCGGTGCTAGCCGCCGCGCAGGCCGCGATGGCCGATCCCGCCGACGCGCTCCAGCAGCGCCCGCCCGAGCCCGTGGCGGTGCCGGTCGGTCACCACACCCGGTAGCGCGCTGCCGGCCGCAAACGCCAGCGCCTCCAGGATGGGCCCCAGGCCCGGCCAGTGCGAGAACAGCGTCTGGCCGAAGTTCAGGTTGCGGGTGAGCGCATCCGCGGCCTGAGCCGCCACCAGGAGGATGACGAGCCCCAGCACGCCGGTGACGAGCCCGCGCCGCCCCGGGGACATGCGCATCAGCGCGATGCCGACCAGCACCCCGGCGAGCAGCCACGCCACGATGACCCGCAGCAGCGGCTGACCGTCGAACGAGGCGAGCGCCAGCAGAGGCAGCGAGTCGGCGATCCGCGGTCCGACGTCGAGCCAGCCGAGTCCGCGCAGGACATAGACCCAGCCGGTGCCGGCGAACAGGCCGACGACGACAACGAGGAACGCGACGGTCGCACCGCCGGCGCCTCTCAGGACTCGTGAGAACGTCGCCGCCATACACCGAGCTTACGCGAGCGTACGTTACGGCCCTGTTTGCGTCTGGGGACTGACCACGGGGGCCGTGAGCGGCACCTGAGGATGCGGTGGCTGAAAGAATCGCCCGCGATGTGCGGATGGGCCAGACGCCGGGGCCTGCTGCTCACGGCGATGATGACTGGAGTCCTGCTCGCGTCGCTGGCCGCGGGCGTGGCCGGCGTGCTCGCGCGCATGCGCACCGCGCGGGCGGCGCACCGCTCTGCCGCCCGAACGGTGTCGATCACCTGCCCCTCCCCGTCGCTCGACGGCTCCCTCCCGGCCGAGGTGTACCTGCCCGCGGGCTACAGCGGCCACGGGCGGCGCTATCCGGTTGTCTATTTCCTTCACGGCCTGCCGGCCGGGCCTCAGTCCTACACCAACAACGGCTTTGTCGCCGCCGCACTGCAGGCGGCACACGAGCCGGCGATCGTCGTCGCCCCGCAGGGCGCGCGCAGCACCAACAGCGACCGTGAGTACCTGGACTGGAGTCCCCAGGAGAACTGGCCGGCGGCGATCTCCCGTGACCTGACCACCTGCATCGACTCCCGCTACCACACGATCGCCGACCGCACCGGCCGCGCGCTCATGGGCCTGTCGGCCGGCGGATATGGCGCGGCCAACGTCGGCCTGCACAACCTCAGCCAGTTCGCCGCCGTCGAGTCCTGGAGCGGCTACTTTGAGGCCACCGACCCCAGCGGCGACCACATCCTCGATCTCGGCTCGCCCGCCGAGCAGGAGGCGGCCACCGTCCCCCACGGCCCCCGCCTGCGCCGCCGGCTCGCCGTTTGGCCGACGTTCATCGGCTTCTACGTCGGCCGCCAGGACAGCCGCTTTTTCAAGATGAACGAGCAGTTCGATGCCGCCCTGCGCCGGACCGGCATCACCCACACCTTCGCCGTCTACCCGGGCGGCCACCAGTACTCGCTGTGGCAGAGCCACGCCCGCCAGTGGCTGACGATGGCGCTTGACTACCTGGCGGCGCGCCACCGGCACCCGCACAGCCGGGGCTGAGTGTCAGCGGCGCCCTCCCCGGCGCCGGCCTATGCCTCCGACCCGCGCCCGGGACGCAGCCGCTCGCGGCGCACCTCGGCGACGACCGGCGAGGGCGCGACGAACACCGCCCGGTCGGCCCGCTGGACGACGGACTGCGAGACGCTGCCGAGCAGCCGCGAGCGCAGCCCGGTGCGGCCCCGGCTGCCCATCACGATCGCCGTCGCGTTCGCCCGGTCGGCCTGCTCCAGGATGGAGTCGGCGACGGTGCCGTTGGCGGGCCGCGCCCGGGCAGAGGCGTCAAGGCCGGCGCGGCGGGCGAGCTCGGCGCCCTCCTCGGCGACGCGCTCGGCCGCCCGGCGGGTCGCGTCGTCGACGTCATCCGGATTGCTCATCCCGGCCATCAGGCCGAACCCCGCCGGGGTGCGGGCCATCAGCTCGCTCAGGGGCTCCCAGATGGTGAGCACCACCGCCGGATGCCCGGCGAGCACCTTCCCGGCGTCGGCGATGGCCGCCGTCGCGTCCGCGGACCCGTCGTAGGCGATGAGGATCACGGCGCGGACGGCGTGGTGACGGCAAGCCGGCGGCGCGCCAGGTTGGGCATGGCGCCAGCATCGTCAGGGCGTGACCGCCGGCCATCGGGACCTTGCCGACCCTCTCCGGACGGGAACTACGGAGCGCACTGAGGGATCGATCCAAAATCCGGCGCGTAGTGATTGCGGATGGCGCGCGAAGCGCCTCTCCCTAGCGTGCCGTCGTGCACGGGCACGGGACCTCAGACCACAAGGAAGCCGATGATGCAGTCGAGAGAGAGCGCCGACGCCGCGTCCTCGCGGGACCCTCTGCGGGTGCTGATCGCCGGCGGCGGGGTGGCCGGCCTGGAGGCAGCATTCGCGCTCAGGGAGTTTGCCGGCGACCGTGTGAACCTGCGGATCCTCGCCCCCGGGGCCGAGTTCGTCTACCGGCCGATGGCGATCGGCGAGCCGTTCACCTCCGGCCACGCCCGGCGCTATCCGTTGACGGACCTGACCGCCGCCGCCGGTGCCGAACTTGTGTCCGGCGCGCTGGCCGGAGTTGATCCCGCCCGTCGCGAGGTCACGACGAGCACCGGAGAGACGCTCGCCTATGACGCGCTGCTCGTCTGCCCGGGCGCGACCCCCCACCACCCCTACGAGCACACGACGCGCTTTGACGACGCGCACCTTGATGAGCTGCTGCATGGCCTCGTGCAGGATGTGGAGGAGGGCTACGTCCGGCGCCTGGCGATCGTCGTGCCCGCGCCGATGCCGTGGCCGCTGCCGGCGTATGAGCTGGCGCTGATGGCCTCCGAGCGCGCCTGGGACATGCGCGCGGAGATGGACCTTGTCGTGTTCACGCCGGAGACCGCGCCGCTCGCCGTGTTTGGGGCCGAGGCCAGCAAGCAGCTCTCCCGCCTGCTGGCGGCGCGCCGCGTCGATGTCGTCACCTCGGCCTACTGCGAGATCCCGCAGGCCCAGACGATCGTCGTGCACCCGGGCGGGCGGGTTGAGCGGGCCGACCGCATCGTCTCCCTGCCGGCGCTGTCAGGCCCGGGGATCGCCGGGCTGCCCCAGGACGGTGACGGGTTCATTCCAGTCGATGAGTACGGCGCTGTCGCCGGCCTCGATGCGGTGTGGGCGGCGGGGGATGCGACCGACTACCCGCTCAAGCAGGGGGGCGTCGCCGCCCAGCTGGCCGACACGGCGGCCCTGGGCGTGGCCGCGCTGGCCGGCGCCGACGTGCAACCGCAGCCGTTCTCGCCGACCTTCCAGGGCGTGCTCCTCACCGGGGGGCGCCGGCGCTACGTCTATGGCGGGCAGTCCGCCGCCGGACGGGACGCGTCCGGGCTGACCGCGCTTGAGCACGGCGAGCAGGTGCCGAAGATCGCCGCCCGCTTTCTCAGCCCGCACCTGGGGCTGGATCAGCCGGGCGTCCGAATCGCCTGACGGCCGGCCGTGGCGCTACAGCGCCCAGACGTGACCGAAGTGCGAGGCGACCCGCGGGGTGACGATCGGATCCGGCGCGATCGAGTCCGCCTCCCCCTCGCCGGCGAGCGCGCGGACGGTGGCCAGCACCCCGTCGGCGAGCGCCTCCAGGTTGTAGCCGCCCTCCAGCACGGCGCCGACCGGCGCCCCCAGCTCGGCACCGAGGTCCCGCACGTGGCAGGCCATCTGGGCGTAGGCGGCGGTGTCAAGCCGGCAATCGCCGAGCGGATCGTCCCGGTGCGCGTCATAGCCGGCGGAGATGAGGATCAGCCCCGGACGAAACTCGCGGCCGATGGGGACGATCACATACTCCAGCACCGACAGCCACACCTCGTCGTCGGAGCCCGCCGGCACGGGAACGTTGACGGTGAACCCGCGGCCCTCCCCGGATCCGGTGTCGGTGAGCGCGCCGGTGCCCGGGAACAGGCCGGCCTGGTGGATGCCGGCCACCATCACGTCGGCCCGGCGGCGGAAGATCTCCGCGGTCCCGTTGCCGTGGTGCACGTCCCAGTCGACGATCAGCACCCGCTCCACGCCGAGCTCGCGCACCGCCAGCTCGGCGGCGATGGCCACGTTGTTGAACAGGCAGAAGCCCATCGCCCGGTCACGGTCGGCGTGGTGCCCGGCCGGGCGCAGCGCGCAGAACCCGGTCTCTGAGGGGTCGGCGGCAAGCGTGCGGACCAGCGCGCAGGCGCCGCCGGCAGCGTGCAGCGCCGCGTCATAGGAGGCCTCGCCGACGGTCGTGTCGTCATCGATGCGCCCGCCCCCGGACTCGCACAGCGAGCGGATGAAGTCGATGTGGGCCGCGCTGTGGGCGAGCATCAGCTCATCACGGGTGGCCGCGGGGGCGGCGATTTGGCGCAGCCCCGCCGGGCGCGCGACGCCGAGCGCGGCCTCAATCGCCGCCACCCGTTCCGGACTGTCCGGATGGTCAGGGGCGAGGGCGCGCGGGTCGTGGCGCCGCGAGGAGGGGTGATGGAAGAAGAGCACGCTGACGAAGCGGATCGGCTGATCGCCCTCCGGAGCATGACCCACCGTGCGGGAGCGCGGCATCGGGCCTTGGCCACCGGCGGGAATACGGGCGCCTACGGATGGAGGGCTGGCGGATCAGCGGTTGGATCTCAGTATGACCACGCAGGCGACACCCACGACATCCATGGCCCGCCTCGCCGCGGCCGTCGACTCCTACCCGGAGGGCCGCGACGCCACCGTCCTGGCCGCCGCGCTCGCCCACGCCACCGGCGCCGAGCTGATGCTGCTGACGATTGAGCCGGACCTGCCGCTGCTCATCCCGGGCATCCAGCGCGACCAGGTCCGCCATGAGACCGAGGCGATGCTCCGCCAGACCCGCCAGGAGCTCGCGCCGGAGGCCCGGTTCAAGGTCACCAGCGACCTGTCGGTCGCCCGCGGGCTGGAGCGCCTGGCCCGGTCCCAGCATCGCGACATGCTGATCGTCGGCTCAAGCCGGCGGGGCGGCGAGGGCGTCATCTGCATCGGTGGGCGCACCCGGCAGCTGATGGACGACCTCAAGTGCGCGCTGGCGATCGCCCCGCGCGGCCTCAGCCGCCGGGCGCCGCTGAGGCTGCGGCGTGTCGGCATCGGCTACGACGGCGGGACCGAGGCCCGGACCGCCTTCGGCGCCGCAGCGAGGATCGCGTCCGGCGCGGGCGCCGAGCTCGTCGTGCGCGGCGTCGTCGATGACCGCGTCCCCACGCTGGGGTGGCCGAACGTGTGGGCCGGGACCATGATGGAGTCCTGGCAGGAGATGATGGACGCCGAGGAGGCGAACCTCCGCAAGGAGATTGAGGAGATCGTCGCCGACGCCGCGGTCCCGGCCACCATCGAGGTGACCCGCGGCCGCCCGGCGACCTCGCTGCATGAGCTCTCCGCCGAGCTTGACCTGCTCGTCGTCGGCTCCCGTCGCTGGGGCCCGCTGGCCCGCCTCGTCCTCGGCGGCACCGGCGAGCGCCTGGTGCACGGGGCGAAGTGCTCGCTGCTCATCGTCCCCCGCCCGCCCGCCGAGAGCTGACCGCGAGGTCGGCCGTCACCGGCCCGCCGTCAGAAAGCCCGGGGCGCGCCGGATCACGTCGCGGCCGGTCTGCTGCCGCCAGGCTTCCTCCAGGACGGCGAGGTGCTCGAGCATCGTGGTCTCGATCAGGTCTGGGTCGCGCGTGGCGATCGCCTGAACGGTTCGCTCGTGGATGTCGATCGTCACCCGGACCTCGTCAGCCAGGGGCAGGGGGTGGCGCGCCAGCTTGAGGCGCTGCTGCAGGGTCTGCATCAGGCTGACCAGCGTCAGATTGTGGGTTGCCCGGGCGATGGCGAGATGGAAGGACGCGTCGAGCCCGCGCACGCGCATCGTGTCGCCGGCGGCGGCCCGCTGAGCAGCGATGATGCGCTCAAGCTCATCCAGGTCATCCGGCGTGGCGAGGAATCCCGCCATCTGCGCCACCCGCGGCTCAAACAGGCGGCGGGCTTCGAGCACCCCGGCAATCTCCTCCAGCGGCAGCTCCTCCGCCGCTGACGCCAGACTGGCCGGGACCACGTCTGAGCGCACGAAGATGCCGCTGTTGGGGCCCTGGCCGGAGCGGATCTCCAGGACGGCGGCGTCGGCCAGGACCTGACAGGCCCTGCGCACCGTCGCCCGGCTGACGCCGAACTGCTCGGCGAGCATGCGCTCGGAGGGCAGGCGATCTCCGAACCGGAGCGAGCCCAGCTGGATCGCCGACGCCAGCTGGGCGATCACGTCGTGATGACTCGCTCGCCCGGCGATCATCCGCGCGGAAAATGGCCGCCGCCGGGATCCGGCGGCCTGCCGCATGACGATGTTCGTCTCGTCGGCCACGGTACGCATGACTGTACCACAGTGGCTTGACATCCATACCATGTTGGCCTACTTTAGTAGACCAACATGGTCCAATGTGGAGCCGAGGGGACGCCAGAATGCTTGAGACACAGAGCGAGCGTGACGCCGCGACCGGACGGTTGTCTGCGACGCAGGTCGAGTGCATCGGTGACGAGGTCCGGCTTGCCGAGCAGGTGGAGTACGCCGGCGACGAGATACGGCTCGCCGAGGAACTGCGGGCGGCGCGGCTGAGGGTCGTCCAAGCGGCCGACCGGGAACGACGGCGGCTTGAACAGGACCTCCACGATGGCGCCCAGCAGCGGCTGGTCGAGATCCAGATACGACTCGCCGCCGCGCGCCGGCTCGCCGCCCGTGACGATCTCGCCGACGAACTGACGGCGATCGAAGAGGCCGTGGAGGCCGCCCTCGACGACCTCCGCACCCTGGCCCGCGGCATCCACCCGGCGACGCTCCGTGACCACGGCCCGGCCGCCGCCCTCCGCGCGCTGGCGCAGCGCTCGCCGATCGCCATCCGCATCGTCGACGAGGGGGTCGGCCGGGCCTCGCCCGCCGTCGAGGCCGCGATCTACTTCTGCGCCCGCGAGGCGGTCCAGAACGCCACCAAGCACGTCGGACCGACGGCGGCCGTAACGGCAACGCTGGCCCGCCGGGGCAGCACCATCCAACTGACGATCAGCGATAACGGAAATGGGATCACGCCTCAGGCGGCGACCACCGGCATCGGCATCCGGAGCATGCACGACCGCCTGGAGGCGGTCGGCGGCGAGCTCCACATCTTCTCCGCGCCCGGCGAGGGCACGTGCATCCACGGGACGATTCCGGCCGAGGTGCCTCAACCCCGGGCGTGCTCGAGCAGCAGCCGCCGCTCCGCCGCGGCCACCAGCCGCCGCGTCCGCTCCAGCACGTCGACCGATACCGAGATGTTGTCGATCCCGGCCCGCACGAGCAGCTCGGCGTACTCCGGGTGCACCGACGGCGCCTGACCGCAGATCGACGTTTCCAGCCCGGCCGCGCGGGCCCGCGGGATGAGCAGGCGCAGGTAGTCGACAACCGCCGGGTCGCGCTCGTCAAAGGTGTCTGACAGCGTCTCGGAGTCCCGGTCGGCGCCGAGCAGCAGCTGGGTGAGATCGTTGGAGCCGATCGAGATGCCGGCGACGCCGAGAGCGGCGTAGCGCTCCAGGTTGAACAGCACCGAGGGAACCTCGGCCATCACCCACAGCTGGAAGTCCGGGTAGCGCAGCAGCCCGGCCTCCTCGATCTGGGCGCGGCACAGCTGAAGCTCACGCGCCGTGCGCACGAACGGGAGCATCACGTGGAAGTTGTGATGGCCCTCCGCCCACACCCGGGCGATCGCCTGGAGCTCCAGGTGGAAGACCTCAGGATCTTGCGTGTAGCGCAGCGCGCCCCGGAAGCCGATCATGGGGTTGGCCTCCTCAAACTCAAACGCCTCGCCCCCGCGCAGGCCGCGGAACTCGTTGGTGCGAAAGTCGGTGGTGCGGTAGGTGACCGGCCGGGGCGCGAACCCGGCGGCGAACGTCGTCAGCGCCCCCGCCATCCGCTCCACAAACTCCTCGCCGCGTCCCTCGGCCAGCAGCTGCCGCGGGTGGGTGCCCTCCAGCGCCTCCACGATCATCATCTCGGCCCGCAGCAGGCCGACGCCGTCGACATCCAGCTGGGAGGCGGAGGCCACCTGCGAGGGCTCGGAGAGATTGATGAGCAGCCGGGTGCCGGTGACCGCGCCCGCCGCCCCCCCGCTGGGCGCCGCGCCGTCGCGCCCGGCGACGTGCGCGGGCGGGTACACCGTGGGCGCGCCGGTGAGCACGGTTCCCTCGGTGGCATCGACGGTGATCAGCTCGCCGTCGCGCAGCTTTGACGTCGCGTCGCCGGTGCCGACGACGCACGGGATGCCCAGCTCCCGGGAGACGATCGCCGCGTGACAGGTCATGCCGCCGGAGTCGGTGACGATCGCGGCCGCCTTGCGCATGAGCGGCACCCAGTCCGGCGCGGTCATGTGGGTGACGAGCACGTCGCCGGCACCGAGCCTGGCCGCGTCGTCCATCGAGCGCAGCAGACGCGCCACCCCGCTCGCCATCCCCGGCGCCGCCCCCAGGCCGCGCACCACCACCGCCGCCGCCTGCGGCTTGGCCCCGCCCATCGAAACGCCCTCCGGCAGCGTCGTCACCGGCCGGGACTGGAGCATCCAGATCGCGCCGTCGGCGTCGATCGCCCACTCGGTGTCCTGCGGTGAGCCGTAATGCTCCTCGATGCGGACGCCGAGGTCGGCGAGCGCCAGCACCTCGTCGTCGGTCAACACGGCGCGGTGGCTCTCCTCCGCGCTCAGCTCCCGCGTGCGCGTGCCGGAGTCCTCGGTGGCCTCGATGATCAGCTCCTTGGGGCGGACCGAGCGCACCGTGATCGCCCGCCGCGCCTTGTCGACGACGTAGCGGTCCGGCGACACCTGCCCGGACACGACGGCCTCGCCGAGCCCAAACGCCCCCTCGATGACGAGCTGCCCCGTGTCCCCGGATGCCGGGTCGATGGTGAACATGACGCCGGACCGCGTCGAGGAGATCTGGCGCTCGACGACGACGGCGATCTCCATCTCGCCCTGCTCAAAGCCGCGCTTGCCGCGGTAGTAGATGGTGCGCGCGCCGAACAGCGACGCCCAGCAGCGCCGGACGGCATCGATGACGCCGTCGCGGCCCCGGATGTTCAAGAAGCTCTCGTTCATCCCGGCGAACGAGGCCGAGGCCGTGTCCTCCGCCGTCGCCGAGGAGCGGACCGCCACCCGCGCCAGGGGATCGTCACCCGCCAGCTGAGCGTAGGCCGACGCGATCGCGTCGGCCAGCCACGGCGGCATCTCGGCCTCGGACACCGCCTGGCGGGCGTGCTCGGCGGCCTCCCGCAGCGCGGCCGTGTCCTCGACGTCGAGATCGCTCAGCAGCTCGTTCAGCCGCTCCCGCAGCCCGCTCTGGTCGCGAAACGCCGCGTATGCCGGGGCGCCGATGACAAACCCGGGGGGCACGGGCAGGCCGGCCCGGGTGAGCTGGCCGAGGTTGGCTCCCTTGCCGCCGGCGTAGGCGACATCGGCGCTGGAGAGGTCGGCGAAGACGCGCACTGGTTCTAGCCCGGGCGGGACTTGGCTGTATGAGGAGGCAGTCGTGGTCATGAGCCGACCGTACGGCCCATTGCCCCACCTGCGAATCCGCCGGGAGCCCGCGCCCGCGTCCGTAGATGGATGCAGCCGCGCACAGCCGCGCACCGCCCTCCGAGCCGTCGGCGCACGCTGACCGCCGCCAACCCCCCGGACGATCACGCGCCTGCACTGGGTGCAAACCCCGGTTGCCGGAGTTCCGGGTTTTGCCGAACATTTCGCGGTATGAGCGACACGCAGAGCGCCCCCACCTACCCCGCCGACCGCGAGACCGACATCGTCCTGCGCGACGGCTCCACCATTCATGTCCGGCCCGTGCGCGCGGACGATGAGGAGGCCATCCGCCAGTTCCTCGCCGGCCTCTCCCCGGAGTCGATCGGCTTTCGCTTCTTCGGCGTCCCGGACATGAACTGGGTCGTCAACTGGTCGCTCGACGTCGACTACGCCGATCGCTTCGCGCTCATCGCCGAGACGGGCACCCCCAGCCAGATCGTCTCCCACGCCTCATACGTGCGCATCAACGCCGAGCGCGCGGAGGTGGCCTTCCTGGTTGCCGACGCCTGGCAGGGCCGGGGGATCTCGACGGTCATGCTCGCCCACCTCGCCGCCGTCGCCACCCACCACGGGATCGCCACCTTCACCGCGGAGGTGCTTCCCGCCAACCACAAGATGATCGACGTCTTTCGGCAGAGCGGGTTCCCGCTGCGGACCCGGTCAACGCGGGACGCGATCGAGGTTGAGTTCCCCACGTCGCTGTCACCGGAGGCGGTGGAGCGCTTCGAGGAGCGCGAGCGCACGGCCGCGGTGGCCGCCGTCGGCCGGTTTTTGACGCCGCGCACCGTGGCGGTCATCGGCGCCTCCCGCCGGCGGGGCACGATCGGCGGCGAGGTCCTGCACAACCTCGTCACCGGCGGCTTCAGCGGTGCGGTGTACGCCGTCAACCCCCAGGCCGACGTTGTCCAGTCGCTGCCCGCCTACCGGTCGATCGGCGACATCCCGGCCGCGGTCGACCTGGCGGTGGTGGTCGTCCCCGCCGAGCACGTCGTCGACGTCGCCCGTGAGTCCGCGGCGGCGGGCGTTCGCGCGCTGCTGGTGATCTCGGCCGGCTTCGGCGAGACCGGCGCCGAGGGGGCGGCCCGCCAGCGGGAGCTCGTCGCCGTCTGCCGGCGCTCCGGCATGCGCCTGATCGGCCCCAACTGCATGGGCGTGATCAACACCGCCCCGGACGTCGCGCTGAACGCGACGTTCGCGCCGCGCCAGGCGGCGCCGGGGCGCGTCGGCTTTTTGTCGCAGAGCGGCGGCGTCGGGATCGCCATCATCGAGGCGGCCAGCCGCCTCGGCGTCGGGCTCTCCTCGTTCGTCTCTGTCGGCAACAAGGCCGACCTGTCAGGCAACGACTTCCTTGAGTACTGGGAGCAGGACCCGGACACCGACGTGGCGTTGCTGTACCTGGAGTCGTTCGGCAACCCGCGCAAGTTCGCCCGGGTGGCCCGCCGCTTTGCCCGGCACAAGCCGATCGTCGCGGTCAAGAGCGGGCGCTCGGCGGCCGGCGCGCGCGCCACCTCCTCCCACACCGGGGCCCTGCTCTCCGCCTCCGACGTCACCATCGACGCGCTGTTTCATCAGGCCGGCGTCATCCGGACCGACACGCTGCACGAGCTGTTCGACGTCGCCGCGCTGCTGGCCAAGCAGCCGATCCCCAAGGGCGACCGGATCGCCATCATCACCAACGGCGGCGGCCCGGGCATCATCTGCGCCGACGCCTGCCAGGCCGACGACGTGCAGGTCCCGGAACTGCCGGAGCCGGTCCGCGAGCAGCTGCGGCGCGCCCTCCCCGGCGCCGCATCGGTGGCCAATCCGGTCGACCTGATCGCCTCCGCATCCGCCGAGGACTATGCGACGGCGATGCGCACGCTCATCGCCGCCGACGCCTGCGATGCGATCGTCACCATCTTCGTCCCACCGCTCGTCACCCAGGCCCACGACGTCGCCGCCGCGATCGCGCAGGTCGCCCAGGAGGCCGGCGATTGCACGATCGCGTCGGTGTTCATGACGCGCGAGGGCACGCCGCCGGAACTGGCCCGCGGACGGGTGGAGGTGCCGTCCTTCCGCTTCCCCGAGGACGCCGCGCGGGCGATCGCTCTCGCCGCCCGGCACGGCGTGTGGCGCGGGGCGCCGGAGGGCAGCTACTTCGATGCCGGCGGGTGCCGCCGCGACGAGGCGGCGGCGATCCTCAGCGAGGAACTGGCGGCCGGTTCCGGCTGGATGCGCCCGGACCGGGTGGCACAGCTGCTGGACTGCTACGGGCTGCCGCTGATCACCACCCGGGTGGTGGCGGATGCGCAGGCAGCGGTGACGGCCGCGCGCGAGCTCGGCCGGCCGATCGCCATGAAGGCGCAGGCCACGGGGCTGGTGCACAAGAGCGACGCCGGCGGCGTGCGGCTGGCGCTGGAGGGAGAGGACGCCATCCGGGCGGCGGCGGCCGACATCGCGGCGTCCGTGGCCGAGGCGGGGCATGAGCTCCAGGCCCTCGTCGTCCAGCCGATGGTGCCGCCCGGCGTGGAGCTGATCGTCGGCGTCGTCCATGATCAGAGCTTCGGCCCGGTCCTGGCCTGCGGCGCCGGCGGCACGACGGCGGAGCTGATCAAGGACGTCGCCGTCCGCATCACGCCGGTGACCGACCTCGACGCCGCCGAGATGGTCCGCTCGCTGAGGACGTTCCCACTGCTCGACGGCTACCGCGGCGCTCCGCGCTGCGACATCGCCGCCGTCGAGGACGTGCTGCAGCGGCTGAGCGCGATGGTCGGAGAGCACCCGGAGATCGCCGAGCTTGACTGCAACCCGCTCGTCGCCGGGCCGGACGGCGCCACCATCGTCGACGCGCGGGTGCGCGTGGCCGCGGCCGAGCCGGCGGCTCCGGTGCCGTCGCTGGGC
>DASSZQ010000066.1:0-13483 GCA_035702755.1 Solirubrobacteraceae bacterium
CCTCGGAGGCGAGCTTGCGGAAGTTGGCGACGGTCTTGGGCGCGTCATCGTCGAAGAACTCGATCTCGATGGTGCCCAGCGATGTGTTCATGTTGGCTGTGCTCATGCCCTGACAGTAGCCGCGATCCGGAGCGGCCGTCCTGGCCGCCCCGGATCGCTTCCGCTCACGCGCGGTTGCGCTGAGTGGCTACTGGACCTGGATCGCGTTGATCGCCGACGTGACGTCGACGCTTGGCGGGGTCTTGCTCGCCGACGCGCTCTGGCAGGCGATGCCGGCGGTGCCGCCGGAACCGGCGAGCTGCATCGGGATTGACGCGGTGGCAGTCGCCGGTGCGGTCGCCGACGCCGGCGTCGGCGTCGTGATCGCAATGGTGCGCTTATCGGTGTTGCCGCCGACGGTCAGCGTGCAGGTGACGCTGACGGACTCCGCGCTGGTGTCTCCCTTGGCCGTGGTGACCGTGACCGTGGGGTTGGCAAGACCGAGATAGGTGTCACCGGCGGTCAGGTTGGCAGCGGCGATACCAGTGGGGCTGGTGGTCGTCGTCGGAACTGCCTTGGTGTTGCTGGTGGTTCCGACCTGGGCGGGCAGCGTGTTGAAGCACTTGGGATCGCCGCCGCGCTGGGCGCCATTCATCGCCATGTTGGGTCCGCACGTCTTCCAGATGCGCGCCTGGAGCTGGCCGGTGTTGGCGCGGACACGGCCGACCGCGTTGGGCATGATCTTCTTGTAGGTGACCGCATGGTTGCGCAGCTGCCAGCTGCCGACGCTGTTGTGCGGCAGCTGGGTGGCGGCATAGCCGACCCCACCCAGCGACATGAACAGCGCGACCGATGAGATCACGATCGCCGGCGACGGCCGGCGGCGAAAGAACGAACGCAAGAGGACTACCTCCTGTGGTTGGAGTTCGGCCGGGCATGGGGTGCCCGGGCCCGTCTGGCACGGGTTGCCAACGGGGCTTCTCCCTTCCAACACGGCGCGCCAAGCCGAAGTCGCGCCGTCCGGTCACGGCGCTGACAGGAACCTTATCCCTGCAAGAAACGGCTCACGCGCGAGCCAGTTCCAGCCGGAGCACGTGGCCGCGCACCTCGGTCCCGCCCGTCTCGCGCACCACGCGGTCCGCCTCGTCCTGGGGCACCTCGACGAACGTGAACTGCTCCAGCACGCGCACGTTGCGCACCCACTCGCCGTCGAGCTCGGTGGCCGCGGTGATGGCATGGATGATGTCCGAGGGCTCCAGGCCGGCGGCCCGGCCGCCGGAGACGATGAGCTTGCTCAGCGGGCGGTCGCCGTTGGCCGACACCTTCGGCTTGGAGTGGCGGCGTGGCGGCGCCTGGACCGGTGTCGGTGCCACCCGCGCGTCCTTGACCCACGGAGAGAGCTTGACCCCGGCATGGCGCTCGATCGCCTGGATCTCCCGCGCCTGGCGGTGCTCGTAGAACGTGATCGCGCGGCCGCTGCGTCCCACCCGTCCCGTGCGGCCGATGCGGTGAACGTAGACGTCCGGGGAGGTGGGCACGTCGAAGTTGACGACATGGGTGACGCCGGAGATGTCAAGCCCCCGCGCCGCGACGTCGGTGGCCACCAGCACCGGCACCGAGCCGCCCTTGAAGGCGATCATCACGCCGTCGCGGGCCCCCTGGGTCATGTCGCCGTGCAGGGCGCGGACGTTGAAGTGGCGGTCGCGCAGGGCGCGGTACAGCTGGTCGCAGCGGATCTTGGTCCGCACAAACACGATCGCCTGATCCGGGCGCTCGGCCTCCAGCACTCCGACCAGCGCGTCCACCTTGTCCCGGGCAGAGACCTCAAGGGCGAACTGCTCCACCGTGTCGACGGTCAGGGTCTGTGCCTTGACCTTGATCGTCACCGGGTCATACAGGTACTGGTCGGCGAGGCGCCGGATCTCCGGCGGCATCGTGGCCGAGAACAGCGCCGTCTGGCGGCTGGACGGCGTCAGCGAGAGGATCCGCTCGACGTCCTCCAGAAAGCCCAGGTCAAGCATCTCGTCGGCCTCGTCGAGCACGACGAACCGGCAGGTGTGCAGGACGATCGAGTGACGGGAGATGAGGTCCTTGACCCGGCCCACCGTCCCCACCACGATCTGCCCGCCGGCGCGCAGTTGCGCCTGTTGGCTGCGGATCGGCGCGCCACCGAAGACGGCCACCACATCGACGCCCTTGCGCTTGCCGTAGGTGCGCAGTGCCTGGGTCACCTGGATGCACAGCTCGCGAGTCGGCGTGAGCACCAGGCCCTGGACGTCGGCCTCGTCCGGATCGGCGTACTGGAGCATCGGCAGGCCGAAGGCGGCCGTCTTGCCTGATCCGGTCTGGGCCTGGCCGATGACGTCAAGGCCCTCCAGCAGCGGCGGGATCGCCTGTTCCTGAATGGGGCTGGGAGCGTCGTAGCCGACGTCGACGAGCGCCTCCAGAAGTTCAGGCTGCAGCCCGAGGTCGGCAAACGATGTCATTGATCACGGAAGATAGCTGCGCATTGACGACGGCGGGTTGACACTCGATACTTCGGTGCCTAAAGTTCGGCCCCGAATCTTTAGGCACCTACCAATTTTCGGACCAAGAGAACCGTGACCTCCTCTTCCTCCACCGCCGACCGCATCGACGCCTACGTCTGGCGCGTGAGCGCCGTCGTCGTGCTCGGCTCGATCATGTCGATCCTCGACACGACGATCGTCAACGTCGCGCTCGACACCCTCAGCCGCGAGCTGCACTCGACGATCGCCAACATCCAGTGGGTGGCCAACGGCTACCTGCTGGCCCTGGCCGCCGTCATCCCCGTCACCGGCTGGGCGGCCCGCCGGTTCGGCGCCAAGCGCGTATATCTGACCTCGCTCGTCCTGTTCACCGCCGGCTCGGCGCTGTGCGGCCTGGCCGGCTCCACCACGGAGCTCATCGTGTTCCGCGTGCTCCAGGGCATCGGCGGCGGCATGATCCTGCCGGTCGGACAGCTGATGATGGCCGAGGCGGCCGGGCCCAAGCGCATGGGCCGGGTGATGAGCATCGTGGCCGTCCCGGCGATGCTGGCGCCGATCCTCGGCCCCACCCTCGGCGGGCTGATCCTCGACAACATCAGCTGGCGCTGGATCTTCTTCGTCAACGTGCCGATCGGCGTCATCGCCGTCATCTCCGCCCTGCGCATCCTGCCCAACGTGGAGCGCAAGAAGACCGACCCGCTTGACTACCTGGGCCTCGTGCTCATGGCCGCCGGGATGCCGCTCATCACCTACGGCCTGACCGAGATCGGCACCACGGGCGGCGTCAGCTCGGCCAAGGTGATCATCCCCATCATCGTCGGCCTCCTGCTCACCGGGGCGTTCGTCATCCACGCCCTGCACGCCCGCCGGCCTCTGCTCAACGTCCGCCTGTATCAGAAGGCGACGTTCTCCTCGGCGTCGATCGCCATGTTCTGCATCGGTGCCGCCCTGTTCGGCGGCATGATCCTGCTGCCCCTGTACTGGCAGACGGTCCGCCACGAGAGCGTCCTGCTCACCGGGCTGCTCGTCGCTCCCCAGGGATTGGGCGCCGCGATCGTGATGCCGATCGCCGGCAAGCTCACCGACCGTTTCGGCGGCGGACCACTGTCGGTCGTCGGCGTCCTGCTGACGACGCTGGGGACGATCCCGTTTGCCCTGATCGGCGCCCACACCTCGATCCTCAGCCTGTGCCTGTGGATGCTCGTGCGCGGCTTTGGCATCGGCTTTGCCTTCATGCCGGCGATGTCGGCGGCGTTTGCCGCACTGCGCCACGACGAATTGTCTGACGCCACGCCGCAGCTCAACGTGCTCCAGCGCCTGGGCGGCTCGATTGGGATCGCGGTGCTCGCCGTCGTGCTCCAGCGCGGGCTGGACACCACCCAGGCCCTGGCCGCCCACGGAGCCGGGCCCGGCCAGGTGCTCGCCTCGGCCGCCTCGGCCTACGGCAGCGCCTTCTGGTGGGCGACCGGACTGACGGCCGTGGCCATCGTGCCCAGCATCATCCTCACGCGCACGGAGCGGGCAGCCCGGCGCCGGGGCGACGCCGAGGGCGTCGACCAGGGCACCCTGGCGGAGGCGATGGCGGCATGACGCTGACCGATCCTCGCTCCCCCGCGGTGACCGCCGCCGAGGACCCCCCGCCGGAGACGCCGATGCGGGCCGCGGCCGCCGATCTCGGCCGCGCCTTCAAGGGGTGCATGGCGGCCGTCCGGCGGCTGCGCGGCCGTGAGACACGCTGCACCCCGCACGAGCTCTCCGACGCGCAGTACGGGCTCCTGTTCGGCCTGCGCGACCATGACGCGCTGCCCTCCAGCGAACTGGCATGCCTGGCCGGCCTTTCGCCCGCCACCGCCACCGGGATGCTGGAGAGCTTGGCGGCGTCCGGGCTCGTCTCGCGCGTGCGCTCCGACCGCGACCGCCGCGTCGTGCTCACCTCGCTGACCGAGCGCGGCCGGGCGCTGGTGGCCGAGCGCCACTCGCGCTTTGCGCCGCGCTTTGCGGCGGCGCTGGCCGAGTTCTCCGACGATGAGCTGCGGGTCGCCGCCGCCGTGTTTGACCGGCTCGGCGCGATGTTCGACGAGCTCAGCCCCGGGTCCGAGCGCGCCGGCGAGCCGCCGCGAAGCTGACCAGCCCGTCCAGATGCGGGGTCTGCTTGCGGGCGTCGCGTACACCGAAGGCGATCCCTCCTGGCTGGGCGGCCTCGGCGAACGCGACCGTCGCCGGCAGCAGGATCGGCCGCTTGAACGCGACCTGCACGGTGTAGGCGGCGGGGAGCCGGGGGCCGAGCGCCGCCAGGCAGCGGGCCTTGGTCCACATGCCATGGGCGATCGCACCGGCGAAGCCGAACAGCCGGGCGGTGAGCGGGTGAACGTGGATGGGATTGAGATCACCGGACACCGCGCCGTAGCGGCGACCGAGATCGCCCTTGCACCGCCACGTCGCGGAGGCGGGCAGCCCCTCGGCCGACGGCGGCTCAGACACCGGCGCGTCCTCGGATCCATCACGGCCACGCCTGAGGTTCGTCGAGGACTCCTCCCAGACGAGCTCGTCGCCCACCCGCGCCTCGGTGCGGATGGTGAACTGGCGCCCGCGCGGATGGGCCTGGAGCGGCGTCGCCCACACCCGCAGCGACAGGGTCTCCGCGGCGGTGATCGGCCGGTGCACGGTGATGGTGTTGGCGATGTGCACCAGACCGATCGCGGGCAGGGGAAAGCGCGGGTCGGTCATGAGCGCCAGATGCATTCCGAACGCGAGCATGTGCGGGTAGGTCGGCGGCAGCGTGTCGGAGACGTCGAACCCGCACACGCGGTCATAGGCGGCCAGCCGGTTGCGATCGACGGCCACCTCGGAGCGCACCAGGGCCTGCTCCGGGACCTGGCCGCCACCGCCGCCGACGAACGGCAGCCGCGACGCGCCCGGGAGCATCGCCGCTCCCGCGCGCGCGAACATCGGCAGCATCGCCGGGCTGGACGTGAGCTGGCGATCGGTCATGCGCCGAGCAGGCTCTGGCCGCACACGCGGACGATGTTGCCGTTGACGCCCGCCGACGCCGGGGCCGCCATCCAGGCGATCGTCTCCGCGACGTCGATCGGCAGGCCGCCCTGTGAGACGGAGTTCATCCGCCGGCCGGCCTCGCGCAGCGCGATCGGCATCGCCGCCGTCATCTTGGTCTCGATGAACCCGGGAGCGACGGCGTTGATGGTGATGCCCTGCTTGGCGAGCTCGGCAGCGCGTGTCTGCACGAAGCCGATCACGCCCGCCTTGGACGTCGAGTAGTTGGTCTGGCCCGCGTTGCCGGCGATGCCGCTGATCGACGAGACACCCACGATCCGCCCGTTGCGGCGGATGCCCTCGCGAGACAGGAGCTCGTCGGTGATCCGCTGCGGTGCGGTCAGGTTGATGGCGATGACCTTCCGCCACTGATCCTCGCTCATGCGCCCCATCGTCTTGTCGCGGGTGATGCCGGCGTTGTGGACGACGACGTCGACCCCCTCGTGCTCGCCGAGCAGGTGACCGGCGATCCCCGCCGGCGCGCCCTCGTCGGTGATGTCGACGGTCAGCGAGGAGCCGCCGAAGCGGCCGACCACGTCAGCCAGCTCGTCGGCCATCGGCGGGACGTCGAGCCCCACCACGTGGGCCCCGTCGCGGGCCAGCACCTCGGCGATGGCGGCGCCGATCCCGCGGGCGGCGCCGGTGACGAGCGCCACCTTGCCGTTGAGCGGCGACTGCCAGTCGATCCGCCCGTGCGGAGCCGCCCCCGCGCCGATCCGGACGACCTGGCCGGAGACGAACGCCGACCGCGGCGAGAGGAAGAAGCGCAGCGTCGACTCCAGCTGGTTCTCGGCCTTGGGCCGCACGTAGATCAGCTGCGAGGTCGCCCCGCGCTTGAGTTCCTTGCCGATTGCGCGCTCCAGCCCCTCCAGCGCCCGCTGGGCGATCGCCGCCTCCGGGGTCCCGGCGTCCTCCGGGGGCGTGCCGAGGATGATCACGCGCCCGCTGGGCATGACGCGGCGGATCGAGGGGTGAAAGAACTCCCAGGCGCGAACGAGCTCCTCGCTGGAATCGATCCCGGAGGCGTCGAAGACGAGCGCCTTGAACCGCTGGTCGGCGGGCGCGGCGTCCGGGTTGAACACGCCGGCGTCGAGCTTGGCCTTGGCGGCGGCGGCGCGCACGTCCTCATCCATCGGTGTCAGCACCTCGGCGCCGACCCCGGCCAGGATCTTCGTCACCGCGGGGGCCAGGCGGGCACCATCGGAACCACCCGCCCCGCCGAACAGGACCGGCCCGGAGATGACCGGCTGCCCGGGCCGGTAGCGCTCAAGCCGGACCGGCTGAGGCAGGCCGATCTGCTTGGTGACGAGCTTGCCGATGGGCGTGTTGACGAGTTGCTGGTAACGGTCGGTCATCGCCGTGCCTCCGGGGGTGGTTTCAGTGGTGAAGCTCGCGATCAGCGGCACGCGCACCATCACGCCGCCTCCATGATCGCGGTGACGCCGAGGCCGCCCGCGGCGCATATCGAGATGAGGCCGCGGCCGGAGCCGCTCTCGTGCAGCGCCTTGGCCAGGCTGGCCACGATGCGCCCGCCCGTCGCCCCAAACGGGTGCCCGGCGCCGAGCGAGCCGCCGTGGACGTTGAGCTTGTCGCGATCGATCGAGCCGAGCGGCTGGTCGAGGCCGAGGCGTTCCGAGCAGAACACCGGGTCCTCCCACGCCTTCAGTGTGCACAGCACCTGCGCGGCGAATGCCTCGTGGATCTCATAGAAGTCGAAGTCCTCAAGCCGCGCCCCGGCACGAGCCAGCATCGTCGGCATGGCGTAGGCGGGGGCCATGAGCAGCCCCTCGCGCTTGTGCACGTGGTCAACGGCCGCGGTCTGCGCCTCGGTGATGTACGCCTGGATGGGAATGTCATGCTCCCGGGCCCAGTCCTCGCTGGCCAGCAGCACCGCCGAGGCACCGTCAGAGAGCGGCGTGGAGTTGCCCGCGGTCATCGTCCCGTCCGGCCCGCCGAAGACGGGCTTGAGCTTGGCCAGCTTCTCCACCGTGGAGTCCGGGCGCAGGTTCTGGTCGCGCTCCAGGCCGAGGAACGGGGTGACGAGGTCGTCCATCCAGCCGGTGTCGTAGGCGGCGGCCAGGCGATGGTGGCTGGTCACCGCCAGCTCGTCCTGCTCCTGGCGGCCGATGCCCCAGTCACGGGCCATGATCGCCGCGTGCTCGCCCATGGACAGCCCGGTGCGGGGCTCGGCGTTGCGGGGGATCTCCGGAACGAGCTGCTGCGGGCGCAACCGGGCCAGCGTGCGCAGGCGTCCGGTGTTGGACTTGGTGCGGTTGAGCTCCAGCAGGACGTCGCGAAGGTCTTCGTTGAGCGCCAGCGGCGCATCGGAGGTTGTGTCCACGCCGCCGGCGACCGCGCAGTCGATCTGACCGAGCGCGATCTTGTTGGCCACCAGGACCGTGGCCTCCAGGCCGGTCCCGCACGCCTGCTACACGTCGTAGGCTGGCGTCTCAGGAGCCAGCCGCGATCCGAGCACGCACTCCCGCGTCAGGTTGAAGTCACGGCTGTGCTTGAGCACCGCGCCCGCCGCGACCTCACCGAGGACCTCGCCCTCCAGGCCGAACTTCGCGACCAGCGCGTCGAGCGTGGCCGTCAGCATGTCCTGATTGGAGGCCTTGGCGTACGGCCCGTTCTGGCGGGCGAACGGGATGCGGCTGCCCCCCAGAACCGCCACGCGGCGGACGGTGGTGTTCATCTTTAGCGGCTCCTCGATCGGTTAGTTACGCCACTGTAGCTTACTGACGAGTAGGTGCCCGGGCGCCGGTTGCGCCCGCGACGGATTCCCGCCGACGCCGGCCACCAATCCCCGCCGATGCCGGGCCGGAAACGCGGGTTGCCGGAGGGCGCCGGTTTAGTCCGCGGCGGAGCGGCCGGTGGCGGTGGTGAATGCGCCACCGGCGACTGCGGCCCGGATGAGCCGCGGGGCGAGGATGCGCAGGGCCGCGAACACCCAGTAGTAGCGCGGCACGTAGCGCTCCGGCCGGCCGCCCGGACCGGCCTTAAGGATCGCCTCGGCGACCGGCTCCGGCTCGGACACCAGCCAGCGCGTGAGCGGCCGGCGGCGCAGCTCAGCAGCCGGGAAGCCCTCGGTGACGATGAAGCCCGGGAGCACCAGTCCGACGTGAACGCCGTGCGGGCGCTCCTCGGCGTAGAGGCTGTCGCTCCAGCCGGCGAGCGCGAACTTGGCCGCCGAGTAGCCGGAGGACCGCGGCCGCGCCACCCGGCCGGACGTGCTGGACACGTTGACGATCGACACGCGGCGCTGCGGGCGCCCTGCGGCGGTCGCCCGCAGCAGGGGCAGCAGCGCCTCGGTCAGCCGGGCCGGCGCTTCGAAGTCGAGCGCCATGTGCCGCTCCACGTTGGCCCACCCGCCGTCGGCGAACGGCGCGCGCCAGGCGGCACCCGCGTTGTTGACCAGCAGATGCAGTTCGCCGTGCTCGGCCGCCACCGCGTTGCGGATGCGGCCGGGGGCGCCCGGATCGGTCAGGTCCTCGGCGAGGACGGTGGCGCCGCCGAGCTCGGCGGCGAGGGCGCGCAGACGCTCCTGGCGGCGGGCGACGAGGACGAGCCGCGCATCCGGCTCACGGGCCACCCGGCGCGCCGTCGCCGCGCCGATGCCGCTGGATGCACCGGTGATGACAGCCACGAACGCCATGGACCGTGCAGCCTAACCGGGAACCGGCATACCAGGCGGGCGCGGAGGGGTAGCTTGCCGTTCGTGAGCAACAGCACCATCGCCCTGTTGAGCGTGCCGATCGTGACTGGGGTGATCGGCTATGTGACCAATTGGACCGGCGTGCTCATGCTCTTCTATCCCGTGCACTTCAAGGGGTGGCGGGCGCCATGGCTGCTGCCGCTCGCCCGGCTGCTCCCCCACCGGGTGCAGCAGATCCCGGGCCTGATGATCGGCGGCATCGGCTGGCAGGGGATCGTGCCATCCCGGGCGGCGAAGATGGGCAGCCTCGCCGTCGACAGCGGCATCTCCAAGCTCGGAACCCCCCGGGAGTTCTTCAACGAGCTGGAGCCGGAGAAGATCGCCGAGCAGATCATCGCAACCGCCCGCGAGGAGCTGCCGATCATCGTCGACGGGATCATGGAGCGCGAGCAGCCGCGCCTGTGGCGCGAGCTTCCCGCCCAGGTCAAGGAGCTCGTCCGCCGCCGCGTGCTTGACCAGCTGCCCCAGGTGGTGCGCGAGCTGACCGCCGAGATCGGCGACCACATCGATCAGCTCGTCGACGTCAAGCTGATGGTGATCAAGCGCTTCGATCCGCAGCTCGCCAACCGGGTGTTCCTCGACATGGGCCAGCGCGAGCTGCGCTTCATCAAGAACTTCGGCTTCGTGTTCGGCTTTGCCCTGGGGATCCCGGTCGCGCTGCTGACGCACTTCGTCAGCGCCTGGTGGCTGTTGCCGATCCTGGGTGTGCTCGTCGGCTACGTGACCAACTGGGTGGCGCTGTGGATGATCTACGAGCCCGCCGAGCCGCGCCGGTGGGGACCGGTCCGCGTTCACGGCCTGTTCATCCGCCGCCAGCAGGACGTGGCCGCCGTCTACGCCACCATCGTCGCCGATGAGATCCTCACCGTCGCGGAGTTCGGATCCGAACTGCTGCACGGGCCGCAGTCCGATCGCACCCGGACGCTGATCGAGAACGCGATGCGACCCGCCGTCGACCGGGCGGTGGGCCCGGCGCGAGCCGCGGTTCAGGTCGCCCTCGGCGAGCGCGAGTACGAGTCGATCCGCCAGTCGTTTGCCACCGAGCCGATCGATCAGATGATGGAGCCGCTCACCGACCCGCAGTTCAGCGCCGAGCAGAGCTCGACCATGCGCAGGCTGATCACCGAGCGGATCAGGGAGATGGCCCCCCGCGATTTCGCCGAGCTGTTGCGCACGGCCACCAAGGAGGATGAGTGGCTGCTGCTGCTCCACGGCGCGGTGCTGGGCCTCGCCGGCGGCTTCATCCACCTCGCCATTTTCGGATAACCGATGACCGACGACCGCGACCTCTGGCCGGACCCGGATGACGACCCGCCACTCGAAGGCGAGATCGTCGACGAGGAGCTCCAGTACGACCTTGACGGCGAGCCGCTGCGCGAGTCCGGGACCTCGCTTGAGGCCCAGCTGATCGCCAACGCGCCCGCCGTCGCCCGTGTGGCCGGCGGCATCTGGTGGCGGGCGACCAAATGGGGCGTCGGCGCCTCGGCGCGGACGGGCGCGCGGCTGGCCCGCGCCGCGGCCGGGGTGGGTGGGCACGGACTCCCCCGCGACGTCGTCGACGACCTCGTCCACGAGCTGCGCGGGTATGCCCGTGACCTGCTCGGCATCACCGAGCTGGAGCGGCGCGTCGCTCATCTGGCGCCGGATGTCTCCCCCCACCATTCCCGCCTGCCCCGGCGCGTGGCGCTCCGGGTGCGCGGCGCCCGTCTGCTGCGGGCCTCGGCCGAACTCGACGGCGACGATCCGATCCATCCCGCCTACGCTCGGATCCTCACCGAGCTGGCCCCGGACGAGGCCCGGATCCTGCGGCTGCTCACCACCGAGGGCTCGCAGCCGTCGGTCGACGTCCGGTCGGCGAACCTCATCGGCGTCGGCTCGCAGCTGATCGTCGGCGGCCTGAGCATGATCGGCGCCCAGGCCGGCTGCCGCCATCGTGACCGGATCCAGGCCTACCTCAACAACCTCGAGCGCCTCGGGCTCGTCTGGTTCTCCCGCGAGCCGCTCGACGATCCCATCGCCTACCAGGTGCTGGAGGCTCAGCCGGAGGTGATGGACGCGATGCACAGCGCCCCGCGCGCCAAGACGGTGCGGCGCAGCATCCAGCTGACCGCCTTCGGCGGCGACTTCTGCGCCACCTGCCTGCCGACCGACACCGCCGAGGTCGAGGCGCTCTCCGGGCCGGAGCTGGAGGCCATGGCCGACGAGGACGAGTGACCTACCGCGCCAGCGCGGCTGCGATGCGCAGCGCCAGCTCCAGCTCAAACCGCCCGGCGGTCGAGTCCAGCCGGTCGCCGAGGAGCTCGCGCAGCTTGGCCAGGCGGTAACGGACGGTCTGCGGGTGGACGTGCAGCTCGGCGGCGACCTGCGGGGTGTGGCTCTGGTGAGACAACCAGGCGCCCAGCGTCTGCAGCAGGCGCTCGCGCTCCCCGGCGGGCAGGCCGTCGAGCGGGGCCAGCCGGTCGCCGGCCAGGGCCAGCGCCATGTCCCGGTCCTGGAGCAGGATGAGCGTCGCCAGGTGATCTGAGGTGCGCAGGGGCCCGGTCGCCGACAGCACGCCCTCGCGGTGGAGCCCCAGGGCGAGGCGGGCCCAGCGCAACGAGCGCGCCGCGTCCGCTGGCTCCACGGTCGGACCCACGGCGGCGGGCTGGTCGGCGAGCGCACGGTCCAGCGCCGGGGCGCGGCCGGGGCCATCCGGGTCCGGGATCACCAGCCAGGCGCCGTCGGCGTCGGCGCCGGCGAGAACATCGGCGTCGAGCCGCCGGGCCACCGCCGCGGGGCCGTCGCCCTCCAGCGCGGCCACCGCCAGCGTGCGCGGCAGCGGCCACTGGGCCAGCTCAGACGCGCGGGCGACCACGTCCGGATCCTGGCCGGCGGGGTCAAGCAGCGCCGCCGCCAGCCGGCGACGACGGCGCTGGCGCTCGCCCGCCTGGTCGGACTCGATGCGCAGGTAGCCCTCGACGACATCGCTCGCCAGCTCATCGCCGTAGACGAAGATGGCCTCGGCGAGGGCGATCGCCACCGGTGCCGAGACGCCGGCCCGGATGGCGAGGTCGGCGGCCCCGCGCCAGGCGGCCCGGATGCCGATCCGGAAGGCCGCCCGCAGGTCGTCAAGCCGGCGGCCGGACTGAAACTCGGCCTCGCCCAGGGCGCGCCACAGCTCGTCGGTCTCCCCCGCCGGCCGCTCCCCCCGCTCGGCGGCGTTCAAGAACGAGCGGATGGCCTGCTCGATCCCCAAGCGCAGCGCCATCCCCTCCGGCGCGGCCAGCACCTCGCCGTAGACGGGGCTGCCCGCCTGCACGGCGGTGACAACTTTATCGACGAGCGACCCCAGCTCGGCGCGGACGATTGACACCGTCTCCTCCGGGAGCGGCTCCGCCGACCACTCGCTCATTGTCACATTGTGACAAACGAGTCGCCCCAGGAAGTGGTGCAGAGGCACAGACGCCTCACCAAATCCGTCTTACGGTTCACCCCCATGCCCCGCCGAAGCATCACCGAGACCCATGAGCGCATCTCCCAGCTCGGCTGGGAGCCGGACTACCACCAGCCGGTCGTCCGCTACCCCACCCGCTACCGGTTCCCGCATAAGGCCAAGGATCCGATGCGCCACATCATGCGCGAGTACCTGCCGATGGAGTTGGAGAAGGACGAGCGCGTCTACGGCGGCCACGACGCGGCCGTGCGGGCCGGCATGCCGGAGAAGGCGCACGAGCGCTGGCTGGAGATCCTCAAGCCGTTCATCGTCATCACCAACTACGCCGAGGTCGCGGCCGGGCGGTGCATGTCGATGCTGATGAGCGCCGTGCCCAACAACGAACTGCGCAACGGCTACCACGTCCAGTTCGTCGACGAGATCCGCCACACCGGGATGCAGATGGCGCTTGCCCGCTGGTATGCGCAGAACGTCCCGGACCCGGCCGGCTGGCACCTGGGTCCCAAGGCCTTCTCCGGCTCGGTGCTGACCAACCCCGGCCTGAACATGCTCTCGCACTTCATCGTCGGCGACCCCATCCAGTGCGCGTTCACGCTCCAGGTCGTCGCCGAGACGGCATTCACCAACGTCGTGTTCGTCGCCACACCGGACGTCGCGGCCCGCAACGGCGACTTCACGCTGCCCACGACGTATCTGAGCGTCCAGTCCGACGAGGCGCGCCACATCTCCAACGGCTACGCCACGCTGCTCACGGTCTTGCAGGACGACCACAACGCGCCGCTGATCGAGCGCGATCTC
>DASSZQ010000124.1:0-18281 GCA_035702755.1 Solirubrobacteraceae bacterium
GCCGTGGTCGGCCCGTACTGCCACCAGTACGTGGTGTCGTTGCCGTTGGGGTACACCCCGCCGGTGAGCGTCGCCGCCGTCGCGGTGACCGACTCGGCGTAGCTGTCGGCGGTGCCCTGGGTGGGGCCGCCGATGCCGGGGCCGCCGTTCGCCACCTGCCCGGAGATCGCGCCGGCGCCGGTGGGCCCGTCGTAGCCGGTCCCGGCGGTGCAGATGTAGGCGAGCGCGGTGGCGCAGGAGCCGTACGCGCCCGCGTTGGAGCCGGAGATGGGATCGTTGAGCAGCGAACTGTCGGTGTAGGCCCATTGCGGCGTCAGCCCGGACACACCGGTCACCGCCTCGTAGGCCGCGACCAGCGGCGTGGCCAGGCTCGTCCCGCCGGCGAGCATCCAGCCGCCCTGGGCGGAGTTGTAGATGGTCAGGCCGGTGTTCGGATCGGCATCGGCGGAGACGTCGGCGTAGGCGCGGCCGGCGCAGCCGGGATCGCTCTGATACGCCGGCTTGGGCTCCTGCAGATCACAGCCTGACCCGGCGTTCGACCAGGCCGTGTCGGCGTAGCCGCGCGGGCCGCCGGCCGCCCCGGAGAGCGTCGTGCCCCCGGCGGCAGTGAACCCGGGGATGGCGGCCGGGTAGGCGTCGTTGGCGGTGCCGAGATAGCCGGTGTCGCCGGTGGCGGCGACGGTGGGGACCGTGGGGGTGGTGAACGCGGTGATCGGCGTGGACGAGACGAGCGCCCAGCTGGCCGAGATCTCCGTTGCCCCCAGGGTGACCGCGGTGCGCATCGCCCGCGCCAGGTCGGCCGCGCCCGCCGATCTGGCCTCCACGAGGATGATGTGGCAGTTGGGGCACAGCGACGAGACCGCGTCGAGGTCGAGCGACTCCTCGGTCAGCCAGCCGGAGTTGGTGCCCGGGAACGACGAGGTCGAGCCCCACTGGTTGACCTTCTCAAAGCAGCCCATCCCACAGGCCGGCAGACCGTACTCGGCGCGGAACGTGGCCAGGTCCGATTGCGCCGCGGGATCGTCGTAGGCGTCGACGACAGCCACGGTGGCGCTGGCGCCCTGGGTGCTTGACAGGTACGTGAGGTCATAGGCCTGCTGCAGCCATCCCGGGGTTCCCGCCGCCGGCGCCGGCTGGCCGGCGGCCGCCGCCGTGGGGTCGGCCGCCGCCGGCGCGGCCGCCGCGGCGGGACCGGCCGCCGCTCCGAAGGCGAAGGCCGGGGAGCCGGCGCGGGGGCGAACCTCGGTGATCGCGCGGTCGCGGTGCACCCGGGGGCGGACCGGCGCTCCCGACGCCCGCACAACGGCGACGTGGGCCTCACAGGTGGCGACGCCGGGCGCGGCCGCCGGACATGCCCGTTGACTGGAGATCTGATTGGGGGCAAGCCCGGTGATCTCGGTCAGCGCCGCCGAGCGGGCCGCGCTGCTCGGTGCCGCACTCGGTCCCGGCCCGCCGGGCCGGGCCGGGGTCGCGGCTTCCGTGAGGCTGCCTCTCACCCCCGCGGTCGCGGTCGGCGGCGCGAAGCCGCACACCAGCGCCGACAGGAGCGCCGCTGCGGCCAGAGGGGCCGAAAAACGCATCTCGGGCACCTGTATCGGCAGCTTGACCGCGGAACTGCATGCGGTTGGACATCTGTTGGATTTTCCGCCGGCGATCGACGCTCGCCGACGCCCGCTCACAGCCCGGGGCAAGCCGGGCGGCCACCGCCCGCGCTGCTCAGCCCTCGGCGGCCGGCGCCTCCCGCTCCAGGACGTCAAACGACCACAGCTCGCTGGCGGTGCCCACCGGGCCCCCCTGACGGTGCTGAGCGTGGCCGGCACTGAAGTCGGCGCTTCGCACCCACGCCTGGAAGTCCTCCTCGGAGCGCCACCGGGTGACGACGAGACACACGTCTCGATCGTCGTTGGGCCGCAGCAGCTCAAAGCTCTCAAAGCCGGGCGCGGAGGACACCCGTCCCGCCCGCGAGGCGAAGCGGCGCTCAAATTCGGCGAACCGGTCCCGGGGGACGGTGATGGCGTTGATCTTGACGATGCTCATCAGGCGGCCAGCCGCGGCAGTTCGATCGCCGGGCAGCGATCCATGATGACAAGGAGCCCGGCGTCGAGCGCCCGCCGCGCCGCGGCCTCGTCGATCACGCCCAGCTGCAGCCACACGGCCCGGACCCCGCGGCGGATGGCCTCGTCGACATGGCGCCCCGCTTGGTCGGCGCGCCGGAAGATGTCGACGACCTCAACGCCCTCCTCCGCCGGGATGTCGAGCAGGCTCGGATAGGCGCGCTCTCCCAGCACCTCATCCACGGCGGGGTTGACCGGGATGACGCGAAACCCGCGCCGCTGGAGCAGGCGGGCGACTCGGTGCGAGTCACGCGCCGGGTCCGGCGAGCAGCCCACCACCGCCCACGTGCGGGTGTCGGTGAGGACCTCGCGGATCGCCTCCGGGCTCGAATGGACCATCGCGTGAGCGTAGCCTCCGCCCTTCCGCCCACCCGTCAGCGAGGAGCCCATGACCAGCGAGCTGCAGATCAGACCCGGGAGCATCGCCGATGCCCCCATCCTGATCGCGCTCTTCGACGCGGCGGTGGCCTGGCTGGTGGCCCGCGGTCAGACCGGCCAGTGGGGCAGCCAGCCCTTCTCCACCCGGCCGGAGGGACGGGCCAAGGTCGACGAGCTCAGTGGTGGCGGCGGGTTGCGCATCGCCGAGCTCAGCGGCGTCCCGGTGGGCGCCCTCGTCGTCGGCGACGCGCCCGCGTACGTGCCGCCGGCCGAAGCGGCGGAGCTGTACGTCCAGCTGCTGCTGACCTCGCGTCGGCACGCCGGACGGGGCATCGGTGGGCGGCTTGTGCGGGTGGCGGTCGCCGAGGCGCGGGCGGCGTCTCGGCCGCTGCTGCGCGTGGACTGCTGGGCGGGCGCCCCCACGCTGGTGGACTGGTACCGCCGGCAGGGCTTTCGCCCGACGAGCACCTTTGACCTCAACGGGTGGGTCGGTCAGGTCTTCGCGATGCCGGTGGCGTAAGCCGGCATGTCCGCAGGTGGCGATCCAGAACCGGCTCGCGCGATGTTCGCGACGCGGGCCGTCCGTGCCTACACCGCGATGCGGCGGCGCTTCTGGACGCGGCGCGGCCACTACCGGCGTGACGGTTGCTGGCGCCTTCCCGGGAGCGCGGCCCACCTGTGGCCCTTCGCCCGGGCGTTCGTGGCCACCCTGGACCTCGCCGGTGTGGCGCCGGAGCACGCCGGCGGGTTTGACGCCGATGCCCGGATCGCCGAGCACCTCGCCGCCCTGGAGCAATACTGGGACCCGGCCGGGGAGTGGCCGGCCTACTCCTCCGACGTCGCCGGCACGCGCTTCGGCGGCGATCGCTACTACGACGACAACGCCTGGGTGGGCCTCGCCCTCGTGCAGCTGGAGCGGATGCGGCCGGGGGCCGGACGCCTGCCCCGCGCCGCCGAGCTGTTTCGCTTCGCAGCCCACGGCTGGGACCGGCGGACCGACGTGCCCAGCCCCGGCGGCGTGTTCTGGGTGCAGCAGGGACGCGGCGTGGGCACGCGCAACCATGACCGCAACACCGTCTCCAACGCCCCCAACGCCCAGCTGGGAGTGCATCTCGCCCAACTCGGCCACCCCCCGGCGCCTGACCCCACCGCCGCCGACCCGCTGCAGATGTACGACTGGGTCAACCTCACCCTGGACGCGGGCTTCTCTGTCCTGGGCACCGGGACCGCCGGCGGGACGCACGGCGGGGACGGGCTGTTCTGGGACAAGATCCGCGGCGATGACTCGGTGGATCGCGCGCTGTGGAGCTACAACCAGGGCAGCATGATCGGCCTCAACGTGCTGCTCGCGCGCGCCGGCGGCGACGCCGCGGCCGTTCACCTTCAGCGCGCACAGGCGATTGCCCGCCGCGCGCTCGATCACTATGCCGGCCGGTACTTCGAGCAGCCGGCCGCGTTTCACGCCATCTTCTTCCGCAACCTGCTGCTGCTTCACGCCGCCACGACCGACGAACGCCTCCGCCACGACATCCTGGGCGCGATGCGCGATTACGCCGATCACGCCTGGGAGGAGCGGCGCCGGCGGGACGACTGCTTTGCGCTCAGCGCCGGACCGCTCCGGCTACTCGATCAGAGCGCGATGGTCCAGATCCTCGCCCTCCTGGCCTGGAGTCCGGCCAACTACGAAATGCTCGCCTGAGCAGCCGACGTCTGCGGGCCGAGCGCCAGCACCGCCTCATCCACCGACGGGTAGAAGTGATCGGCCCCGATCCGGGCCGCCAGGCCGCTGCGGTCAAGGCTCTCGCGCAGGTGCCGGCCACTGCGGGAGACCGCGAACACGACGCCCTCGCCCTCGAGGCGGTCAAGCACCTGAGCAAGCGCCTGGGAGCCGGTGAAGTCCAGGTCGCTCATCCCCAGGGCGTCGAGCACGACCAGTTCCAGCCTGCCGACGACGCGGTCGCGAGCGGCGTCGACGCCGGAGCTGAAGGTGGAGGCATTCGCGTACCACAGCGGCGTGGCGAACAGGATGACGAGCACGCCGGGCACCATCGCCGGGCGCTCCCGGCTGCTCACCGGCACCCAGCTTGTCGTGCCCGGGATCCGGCCGAGAACATGCGTCTGTGGCCGGGCGCTCAGCCGCGTCCGGTCGAGGATCGCCAGGCCCATGGCCACGCCGATCCCCTGCTCGACACCGACGAAGGCGACCGTCAGCAGGGTCACCACCGCCAGGCCGAACTCGATGCGGTCAAACCGGGCGATGGCGATCAGCTCCCGCAACCGGAAGATGCGAACCGCGATGAACACCAGCACGCCGGCCAGCGCCGCCGGGGGGACGTACCGCAGGATGGCCGCCGCGGGCACGACCGCCGCCACCGCGGCGGCGGCGAGCAGTCCCGCCAGCTGCGTCCGGCCGCCGGCCGCCGCCACCGCCTCGGTGCGGGGTGGGCTGGCGTCGACGGGAAACGCGCCGACGAGCCCGGCGAGGACGCTGCCCGCGCCCACGCCCAGGAAGTCCCGGCCGACGTCCACGCCCTGCCGGTCAGGCGGGGGAAAGGCCCGCGACGTGGCCGCCGACTGCGTCACCACCACGAGGGCGACCACCCCGGCGAGCGGGGCCAGGTCGCGGACCGTCGACAGGGAGAGCCCGCTCAATCCAAGCTGCGGGCTGGTGCGGCTGATCGGTCCCAGCACGGCGACACCGTGGCGGTGCAGTCCGGCGAGCGCCACCAGGGCGGTGGCGCCGACGAGCCCCACCAGCGCGCCGGGAACCCGCCGGTCGACGCGCTCAAGGACGAGCACCAGCACGAACACGCCCAGGCCGATCGCCACCGTCCAGCCACTCGCCCGCCCCAGGTGGGCGGCGGTCTGCGCGATCCGGTGCACGGTCGACCCGCCGGCCGAGGCGACCCCAATCAGGTCCGGTAGCTGATGGACGACGATGATCACCGCGATGCCGGCCAGGAAGCCGGCGATGATCGGCGCCGACAGGAACTCCGCGATCCAGCCGAGACGCAGCAGCCACACCACCGCCACCGCCAGCCCCACCATCACCGCCAGGATGGCGACCAGGTCCTGATAGTGCGCGGACCCGGACGGGGCGAGCCGGGCCACGCCGACGGCGAACAGCGGGGCGATCGTCGAGTCGGCGCCAACCGACATCTGCGGGTGGGAACCGAGCAGCGCAAACAGCAGCGATCCGGCGACGAATGCGTAGAAGCCGGTGATCGGCGGCATCCCGGCCAGACGGGAGGTGGCCAGCTGCTCCGGCACGGCGATGACCAGCAGCATGACCGCCGCCAGCACATCCGGGACGAGCCAGGAACGCCGGTAGCTCCGGGGCGAAGGCAGGGGCACGGGTCCTGCCTACAGGGGTATCCCCCGCGTGTCCAGCGTGGCTCGCCCCCAATCCGGTCAGGTGCTTGTACTGATGGCGCCCGGCCCCGCCCGCGTCCGCCCGGCCTTGGCCGGCACGCTCCGAACCGCCGCCGCCCGGCGCGCGGGCGGGGCGGCGGGGACGCATGGGCCGGCCCCCGCCCGGCGCGCGGGCGGGGCGGCCGAGGCGGCGGCTACTTCGCGGGTTCCGGGGAGGGCACGATCCGGATGTACGGGCGAGGCGCCTCCCAGCCGTCCGGATAGATCTCCCGGGCCTGGTCGTCGGAGACCGAGCCACCGATGATCACGTTCTCGCCCGGCTTCCAGTTCACCGGCGTCGAGACCTGGTGGCTGGCGGTGAGCTGCAGCGAGTCGACGACGCGCAGGACCTCGTCGAAGTTGCGCCCGGTGCTCATCGGATAGATGAGGATGAGCTTGATCTTCTTGTCCGGGCCGATGACGAACACGTTGCGCACCGTCTGGTTGTCGGCCGGCGTCCGGCTATGAGGATCGCCGCTCGTCGCCTCCGGAAGCATCCCGTAGAGCTTGGAGACGGTGAAGTCCTTGTCGCCGATGATGGGGTAGTTGACCGGCGCGCCCTGGGTCTCCTCAATGTCCTTGGCCCACGCGGCGTGATCCTCCACCGGATCGACCGACAGGCCGATGATCTTCACGTTGCGGCGGTCGAACTCAGGCTTGATCTTCGCCATGTAGCCGAGTTCGGTGGTGCACACCGGCGTGAAGTTCTTGGGATGGGAGAAGAGGACGGCCCAGGAGTCGCCGATCCAATCGTGGAAGTGGATCGTGCCCTCGGTGGTCTCGGCCTCGAAGTCCGGAGCGGTCGCCCCGATCTGCAGCGTCATTTGGTTCCTCCTGGAATTGTCGACCGTCTTTTATGGGATTGTGCCGCAGCGGCACGCAGAACGGCGCGTCGAGACGGTTTCCAGCGGCACTTTTCAGCATAGGAATCACGGCGTCGCCCCCCGTGAAGGGCCTCTCGCCCCGGCCCGCGGGCACAAACCTCTGCCCGGACGGCCACCGAACCGGTAGGGTCTCGCCGACACTGGTGGCGCAGGGCTCGAGGAGGGCGTGATGGGCGATTCGATCGTGGTGGGCACGGACGGCTCGGAGACGGCCAAACAGGCGGTCGCCGAGGCCGTGCGCCTGGCCAAGGCCCTGGGCGCGCATGTGCATGTCGTCTCGGCGTTCGAGCCGCTCCGGGGAGCCAAGATCGCCGGCGCCCCGGAGGGCGCGGCCAAGGTGTGGGCACCCCTGCCTGAGGACCAGGTTGAGGGCATCCTCAGCCAGGCCACCGCCGGGGTCCGCATGTCCGGCGTCGAGGTCACCCCCCACGCCGTCCGGCGCGATCCCGCCGACGCCCTCATCGAGGTCGCCGACGAGGTCGGCGCCCAGATGATCGTCGTGGGCAGCAAGGGCATGCACGGCGCCCGCCGTCTCGCCCTGGGCAACGTGCCCAACAAGGTCTCACATCACGCCCACTGCAACGTGCTGATCGTCGCCACCGACGCGTAGCACCGGAGCGCCGTCCGGCATCGCCCCGGCCCCGCGGCGGGGTCTGCGTCAACGACGGCGATGACGGGGAGCCCCGGCCGGGGGGGGGGGCGGAGCACCCCGGGTTTGTTCGAAATTGGACCGCGCCCGGGCGATTTCGTCTGTACGTGGCGTACGGCACCGGATGTGTTCGAGACCGTCAGCCCGGAGTCGAATTTCGAACGCACGTGACCGTCCGGGGCGGCTTCTCGCCCGCATCCCGCCCGCCCCCAGCGGCCCGTCCCCCCTCTTCACCGCTGCCGTTTGCCTTCCGCCGAGCCGGCCATGGCCCAACGGGCGAACCGGGAAGTCCTGCACCGGCTGCTAATCTAGTGCTTGCCAGCAAGCAAGTATCTGGAGACCATCTGACTTCCGCCGCCCCCATTCTCGACGTCGACACCGCCACCCGCCTGCGCGTGGCGATCGGCCGCCTGTCGCGCCGCCTGCGCACCACGGCGGCGGGCGCCGAGGCCGGGCTGACGCCGACCCGGATCTCCGTGCTGCTCAGCGTCGTCCGCGACGGCCCGGTGCGCGTCTCCGAGCTGGCCGCCGCCGAGAGCCTCAACCCCACCATGCTCTCCCGCATCATCTCCGACCTCGGCGAGGCCGGACTGCTGGAGCGCACCTGCGACCACGGCGATCGCCGGGCCGCGTGGGTGAGCGCCACCCGGGCCGGCCGGAAGCTCGCCGACCGGATGCGGCGCGAGCGCACCGACGCGCTCAACCAGGCATTGGAGGGGCTGCCGCCCGCCGACCGGATCCTGCTGGAGCAGGCGCTCCCCGCCCTGGAGGGGCTGGCGGAGCAGCTGAAGGGCCGCCGCCCGTGACGCGGGTCGTCCGCGCGGGCCGCGTCACCTTTGCCGCTCTGGCTGTTCCCAACTACCGCCGCTACTACGCCGGGCAGTCGATCTCGCTGATCGGCACGTGGATGCAGATGACGGCCCAGTCCTGGCTGGTCCTGACCCTCACCCACTCCAGCACCACGCTGGGCATCATCGTCGCCCTGCAGACGCTCCCGGTCCTGCTGCTCGGCCCCTACGGCGGCGTGATCGCCGACCGGGTCGACAAGCGCCGGATGATGATCGCCCTGCAGAGCGCGATGGGCATCCAGGCGCTCGTGCTCGGCCTGCTGACGGTGACCGGCTCGGTGACCGTGTGGGAGATCGGCGTCCTGGCCGCGCTGCTGGGCCTCAACAACGCGTTTGAGAACCCGGCCCGGCAGTCGTTCATGATGGAGCTGGTCGGCCCTGAGCACCTGCGCAATGCGGTCAGCCTCAACTCGGTGCTGGTCAACGCCGCCCGGTCGATCGGCCCGGCGGTGGCCGGGATTCTCATCGCCACCGTCGGCGACGGGGTGTGCTTCCTCGCCAACGCGGCCAGCTTCGTCGCCGTCGTCTTCTCGTTGACCTCAATGGACCTCCGGCAGCTCTCGCCCTCCCGTCCGGCGCCCCGCGCCCGGGGCCAGCTGCGCGAGGGGCTGCGCTACGTCCGCTCCACGCCCGGCCTCGCCGTCCCGCTGGTGATGATGGGGCTCGCCGGGTGCCTCACCTACGAGTTCACCGTCTCGCTGCCGGTCATGGCCGACCGGGGCCTGAACGTCGGCGCCGCCGGCTACGGCTTCATGACGGCGGCGATGGGCGTGGGCGCGGTCGCCGGCGGCCTGCTTGTCGCCGCCCGCGGCCGGACCGGGCTGCGCCCGCTCGTCGGCGCCGCCTTCATGTTCGGTGCCGCGCTCGTGCTGGCCACGCTCGCCCCCAACCTCGGCTTTGAGCTGATCGCCCTGGCCCTCGCCGGCGCCGGCAGCATCACGTTCATGTCGACGGGCAACTCGACGCTGCAGTTGACCGCCGCGCCGGACATGCGCGGCCGGGTGATGTCGCTGTGGTTCGTCGCCTTCCAGGGCTCGACTCCCATCGGTGGGCCGCTCGTCGGCGCCACGATGGCCGCGCTCGGCCCCCGGGCCGGCCTCGGCCTCGGCGCCGCCACCGCGGTGCTCGTCGGCACCGGCGGCCTGCTGGCCCTGCGCCGCCTGCGGTCGGCGCGCCCCTCCACCACGAGCCCGCCGCCGGTCTCCGCCGAGAGCCGGCGGCCGCAGCCGGCATCCTCCGCACCGAGCCCGGTCCCGGTCCCGGTCGCCGCCGAGGTCGAGCCCGCGGCCGCGGAGACGGCGGGGCGCGGACGGACGCTTGTCGGCTAGCCTCGCCAGCTTGCCTGACGACGCTCCCACATTCGACCTGCAAAGCCACTCGGTCTACTCAGACGGCGCGCTCACCCCGCGCGCCGTCGTGGAGGCCGCCGCGGCCGCCGGGGTCCGGCTCCTGGCCCTGACCGACCATGACACCGCCGAGGGCGTGCCGGAGGCGGCGCAGGCCGCCAGCGAGGCCGGCATCGGCCTGGTGAGCGCCACCGAGGTGACGTCGATCTACGGCACGCGCCAGGACCTGCACGTCCTGGGATACCGGATCGATCCGGCGCACCCGCCGCTCGTACAGGCGCTGGAGCATTCCCGCCGCGACCGGGAGGAGCGGGCCGGAAAGATCGTGGCCGCGCTCCACCAGGAGGGGTTTGCCGTCGATGAGGCGATGCTCGCCGAGCGCTCCAGCCAGGGCCAATCGATCGGCCGGCCGCATATCGCCCAGGCGGTCGTGCGGCTCCAGGAGAACCGGGAGCGCCTGGAGCAGGCCGGACTGCTTGACCCCACCGCGTTCCTGGTGGAGTACCTGATCGACGGGCGGCCCGCGTTCGTCCCCCGCCAGGCGCCGACCGTCGAGGAGGCGATCGAACTCATCCACGCCGCCGGCGGGCTGGCCGTCTGGGCGCACCCCTTCTGGGACATCGAGGATCCCGCCGGGGTCCTGGAGGCGCTGGCCCGCTTCCACGCCGCCGGGCTCGACGGGGTTGAGGCCTTCTACGCGACCCACACCGAGCCGCAGACCCGCCTGCTCGTGCAGCGCGCCGCCGAGATGGGGATCCTCACCACGGGCTCCTCGGACTTCCACGGGCCGCAGCACCACACGTTCTCGGCGTTCCGCGCGTTCTCCACGTACGGGCTGGAGCCGGTGCTCGGCCCCATCGCCGGCTGACCGCGGTCCCGGCGTGAGCTCGGCGCCCGCCCTCGCGGACGGGCGCCTCGCCCGTGCCTACGGCGTCGCGCCTTTGCGCAGTCCGGGTGTGTGCGCGATCACGAACGTCCGCTTGGGCGCGAACACCACCAGCGCGCGCTGGCCGGGCTTGACCTGCGACAGCGTCGTCTTCTGGCGGTTGTCACGGACGCGCGCGGTGGCGGGGATCGTCAGCGTGACCGTCTTGTAGGTCGCCTTCGGCGTGCCCTCGGTCAGCGTCAGCTGCCGGCCGTTGACCGAGTCAACCTTGCCGCGATCGAACGTGACGGTGGCAAAGCCGGTGCGGGTGCGGACCACGAGCGTTCCGTGCACCGTGCGCGCGGCAAACCGGCGCAGCCGCCGCAGCCGCCGGGCACCGGCGATCCGGGCGCCGCGGGCGGGGTGGGTCGAGTTGCCGGTGGCCGCTCCGGCGGTGGCGATGACGCCCGCGCCGGCGCCGGCGCCGGCACAGCAGACGGCCACCAGCAGCAGCCGGGCGTGACTTCGGATGTAGGACATGGGAGAGGATCTCGCTTTCGATCGATGGCCTGTGCCCGGTCACTGTGACGGTGGAGTGACAGCAACCTGTCAGGCGAAGGTCAGAGGCGTGTAAAACCGGCGACAGCGGGCGCTCCACCACACCTACGATGTCGGCATGCCGATGACGGTCATGGTGGTTGAGGACGAGCCCAACATTGGGGCGCTCGTCCGCACCTATCTGCAGCGCGCCGGCTATGACGTGATCTGGGTGCGCTCCGGCGAGGATGCGCTGACCGAGTTGCGGCGGCACCCGGTCAGGCTGGTCGTCCTTGACATCGGCCTGCCCGGGATCGACGGGTTTGAGGTCTGCCGGCGGATTGCCGGCGAGGTTCCCGTGATCATGCTCACCGCCCGTGACGAGGAGCCGGACCGGGTCGCCGGACTTGAGGTCGGCGCCGATGACTACGTGGCCAAGCCGTTCTCGCCGCGGGAGCTCACCGCCCGCGTCAAGGCCGTCCTGCGCCGGGCGTCCGGGGGTGCGTGGGAGGCCGGCCGCAGCGACCTGATCTCGCTCGGCCCCGTCCGCCTGAACCGCAGCGCCCGCGAGGTCCATGTCGACGGCGAGGAGGTCGACCTCACCCAGCGCGAATTCGACCTCCTGGAGTACCTGCTGCGCCACCCCGGGCAGGTGGTGTCCCGTGACCAGCTGCTGGAGTCGGTGTGGGGGTTTCTCGCTCCCGGCGAGACGCGGACCGTCGAGGTCCATGTCGCCCAGCTGCGCAAGAAGCTGGGCCGGGCCGACCTCATCCGCACCGTGCGGGGCCTCGGTTACAAGGCGAGCCCGTGACCCTGCAGCGGCGCGTCCTCGGCTATCTGGCGCTGGCGGCCGTCGCCTCGTGCGCGCTGACGGTGGGGGTGGGCGTCGTGCTCGTGCGCCATCGCATCGCCACGCAGCGGATGACGGCGCTGCGGACGCAGGCCGACCTGCTCGCGGTCGCCGGCGGCGCCCCCGGCGCGCTCGCCGCGGGCGAGCACGTGTACCGGGTGGGCGGCGGCATGCCCCGGCGCGTGCGCCCGGCCGTCGCCCGCGCGGTGCTGGCGGCCATCAGCCCGGCCGGCGACGGACAGGGAACCGTCACCGTCGCCGGGCGCTCGCTGCTGTACGCGGCCCGGGCGACGCCGCGCGGCGGCGTGGTGCTCTTCCGGAGCGCGCGGCTGGCGTTCGCCGAGTGGCGTCCGTTCCTCACCAGCCTGGTGCTGTCGGGCCTCGGCGGAGCGCTGCTGGCCGTGCTGCTCTCCGTCCTGTTGGCGCGCCGGCTGACCCGGCCGATCGGAGCCCTCGCCCAGGCCACCCGGCGCGTGGCCGCCGGCGAGCCGGCGGTTGAGGTCCCGGTCGAGGGCGAGGACGAGCTGGCCGACCTCGGTCGCTCGTTCAATGCGATGGCCGGCGAGCTGGAGCAGGCCCGGGAGGCGCAGCGGACATTTCTGGAGTCGGTCAGCCATGAGCTCAAGACGCCGCTGACCTCGATCCGCGGCTACGCCGAGGCGCTGGGAGAGGACGCTGTCAGCCCCGCCGACGGGGGCCGGGTGATCGCCGCCGAGGCCGGGCGGCTGGAGCGGCTCGTCTTCGACCTGCTCGATCTCGCCCGCCTCGGCCGCGCCGGCTTCTCGGTCGACCGGTCCCCGCTGGACCTGGGCCAGGTCGCCGCCGGCGTCGTCCAGCGCCACCTGCCGCAGGCCCGGGAGCTGGGCGTGAGCCTGACCGCCACCGCGACCGCCGATGCCGGCGGGCTCGGCGACGAGCAGCGTCTGGTCCAGGCCGTCTCCAATCTGGTGGAGAACGCGCTGCGGCTCACCCCGGCCGGCGGAGCGGTGACCGTGGCGGCCACGGCGGGCGCGGTCACCGTCAGCGATACCGGGCCCGGGCTCGCCGCCGACGATCTCCCCCGTGCCTTCGACCGCTTCTACCTCCACGATCGCTACCGCAGCGAGCGCCCGGTCGGCTCAGGGCTCGGCCTGGCCATCGTCAAGGAGCTATCGCGGTCGATGGGCGGCAGCGTGGAGGCGGCCCGCCGCCCGGAGGGCGGCGCGCAGTTCACGATCCGGGTGCCGTCTGTCCCTGCCCCCGCTCAGGCGGCGACGGCGCGCTGAGACAGGTGGGCGCCCACCTTGCGCTTGACGCGCTGCAGAGCGTTGTCGACGGTCTTGCAGTCGCAGTCCAGCCGCCGCCCGACCTCCTCGTAGGAGTGGCCGTCGAGGTAGAGGGCGAGCACCCGGGACTCCAGGTCCGAGAGCGCGGTGGAGATGCAGGCCACCAGCGCGCGGAGCTCCTCGCTGGAGATCACCTGGTTGACCGGATCATGGACCGTGGAGCCGGGAATCACCTCGTCCAGCGTCGGCTCGCTGTCGCCCGTCCCCCCGGCCGGCGTGCTGGAGAAGGAGACGTACTGGTTGAGCGGCGTGTGCTTGTTGCGGGTCGCCGTCTTGACCGCGGTGATGATCTGCCGGGTGATGCACAGCTCGGCGAAGTTCCGAAAGCTTGACTCCCGGTCTGAGCGGTAGTCGCGCACGGCCTTGTACAGGCCGACGAGCCCCTCCTGGATGAGATCGTCGGCGTCACCGCCGGCGAGGAAGTACGACGACGCCTTCAGGCGCACGAAACCGTAATAACGCCGCACGATGCGGTCATACGCATCGGCATGCCCCTGCTTGGCAAGGGCGATAAGGAACCCATCCTCAACCTTAGGTTGAGCCTGAGAGCTAGCAGACAATCGAGCCACGAGACCAGCCTTTCCCGCTGCCGCAGATGTCCGCGGCAACGGATCGTCGTGGCGCGCTACCTCCCCTGGCGCCGCACCAATATTAAGCCTTCCCAGAAAGCGGACCGTGACGCCGAGCTCACTCTCCTCACCCTGAGAATCTCAAGCTCGAGTTGATCCTTACTTTGCGGCGCGAGCTTGACATAGCACTGTTCGCCTGTCAAGTGGAATGCGGTGTTATGCAAACCAGCTTGCGAAACGGGCGCCGGTGGCGCGGACCGGGGCGGGTGGTCGCGGAACCTCAGGCCGCCGGCAGGAGCTCCGGGCCGTCGGGCCCGTCGCGAACCTCCCAGCCGCGCGCCCGCAGCTCGTCACGCAGCCGGTCGGCCTCGGCCCAGTCGCGGTCGCGGCGAGCCCGCTCGCGCGCGTCGCGCAGCTCCGCCACCGCGTCGGGGATCTCCTCGGCCAGCGGGTCCATCAGCGACTCCAGACCGAGGACGCCGAGCATCTCGCGCAGGTCCCCGCCGCCGACCGTCCCCTCCTCCCGGCGGTTGGCCTCTCGCTCCCACTCGGCCACGACGGCCAGGGCGCGCACGGTGTTGAAGTCCTCGGCCAGGGCGGCGAAGAACCGCTCCCGGAGGGGAGCCGACCAGTCCGGGCTCGGCCCAGCGCGCAGGCGCCGTGCCGTGTTGCGGATGCCGCGGGCCCGGGCCGCCGCCTCGGCCAGACGCTCCTCGTCGTACTCCATCGGCTGGCGGTAGTGGGCGCCGCAGAAGTAGGTGAGCAGCGTCTCTGGCCCGTAGCGCTCCAGGGCCTCGCCGAGCATGAACACGTTGCCCACCGACTTGGACATCTTCTCGCTGTCGAGTCGGACCATGCCGACGTGCATCCACAGCCGCGCCAGCTCCCGCCCGTGGGCGGCGCGCGTCTGGGCGGCCTCGTTCTCATGATGGGGGAAGATCAGGTCGCTGCCGCCGCCGTGGATCTCGAAGCCGACCCCCAGCAGCTCCTCGGCCATGGCGGAGCATTCGATATGCCACCCGGGCCGTCCCCGCCCCCAGGGCGCCTCCCACCAGGTGTCCTCCCCCTCCTTATGGGCCTTCCAGAGGGCGAAATCCAGCGGGTCGCGCTTGCGCTCGACCCCCTCACCCCCCTCCCCCTGATCCATGTCGGCGATGTTTCGATGGGACAGTTCGCCGTATTGAGGGTATGAGCGAACGGAAAAGTACACGTCTCCGTCGGCGGCGTACGCATGTCCCCCTTTGATCAACTCTCCAATCAGCCCCACGATCCCCGGGATCGTCTCGCTCGCCAGGGGCTCGTGATCCGGGCGCGGCAGGCCGAAGACGTCGGTGTCGGCGCGGTAGGCCGCGGTCATGGTTTGTGCAAGTTGCGCGCTCGGCACCCCCTGCTGGCGCGCCGCCGCATAGATCTTGTCATTGATGTCGGTAATGTTGGCGACGAGGAGAGGGTCATACCCCTCGTGGGCAAGGAAGCGCTTGAGCAGCGAGAACACCACGAACGGACGGGCATTTCCCACGTGGACCCGCCCGTAGACGGTCGGACCGCACGCGTAGATGCGCACCCGCGGAGGAGCCTCCGGCGTCAGCGGCCGCAGTTCGCCGCTGAGCGTGTCATGCAGGTAGATCGTGCGCACGATGGGGCAACCCTAGCGTCCGCGGGCGTTCCGACCGGAGCCAGGCGTTAAGTAGGCAGCGATGGCCATTTCCCCGGAACGCTCCCACCGCCTGGGCGCCGTCGAATCCGGCTTCGGCACCCTCGCTGACCGCTATCTCGGCGCCGATCCCGGCTTTGATGCCACCTACCACATCAAGCTCACCGACATCGGTCACACCTGGGAGGTCCGCTGCACCGCGCACGGCGCCCGGGTGCGCAAGGGGGCCACGCGCCGGCACCCGGACGTCGTCATCTGCACCGACGCCACCACCTGGCTGGCGCTCCGCCAGGGCGAGATGTCCGGCATCGACGCCTTTGAGCAGGGACTGCTGAGCGTTCGCGGCAACCTCGACTACGCCGTCGGCTTTGAGGGGATGTTCCGTCTTCCGGGAGGACGCCCACCGCTGCTGCAGATCCACGAGGTGCCGGTCGGCCGCCACCAGATCTCGTCGCTGACGATGGGCCACGGGCCGGATGTCCTGCTGCTCCACGGCCTCGGCGGCACGCGGGCGTCGCTGTTTGCCACCGCAGCCGCGCTGAGCCAGCGCTATCGCGTCCATGCCCCGGACCTGCCCGGCTTCGGCTCCTCCTCCAAGCCGGCGCGCGCACCGTACAACGCCCGCTGGTACGCCGAGACGATGCTCGGCTTCATGGATGCCCAGGGGATCAGCCGCGCGCACGTCGTCGGCAACTCGATGGGCGGCCGGATCGCGATCGAGATGGGGCTCATGGAGCCCGAGCGCGTCCGCTCCCTCGGCCTCCTCTGCCCCGCCGTCGCCTGGGTGAAGCGGGGCTTCCATCCGCTGGTGCGGCTGCTGCGCCCGGAGTTCGGCCTGCTCCCCCACGGCTTCTCCCGCAACACGGTGTCCTCGCAGTTCTGGAGCCTGTTCTACGACCGGGACCTCATCGACCCTGAGGTGGGCGAACTCATGGTCGACGAGTTCCGCCGCATCTATCAGTCCGCCGGGGCCCGCCTCGCCTTCCTCGCCTCGGCCCGCAACATCTACCTCGAGGCGCCGTACGGAAAGAACGGCTTCTACCCCCGCCTGTCGGAGCTCCGACCCCCGGCCCTGTTCATCTGGGGCACCCACGACGGCCTCATCCCGGCCGCGTTCGGGCGTCACGTCCGCAAGTGGCTGCCCAGCGCCGAGCAGGTCACGATCGACGCCTGCGGCCACGTGCCCCAGGTGGAGCGCGCCGAGGAGACAAACGACCTGCTGATGCGGTTCTTCTCCCGCAGCGAGATCGCGCTGGCCCCGGCCCCGCCCGCCCCCCGCGCCGACGAGGGCGTGAGCGGCATCGAGGCCGCCTGACCGGCCCCTGAGCCAATGCTTTGCTATCTGGTGCGACGAAGCGGCTGAGCGACCTCTAGGATCCCGCTCGATGGCTGAGACCGGCACTGCCGGACGCGCCGGCACCAACGGAAACGCCGCCCACAGCGACCCGCCCGCCGCCGGCGGCTCCAACAACGGCTCGCTGCTCGGCCGCGCTGTGCGTGAGGTGGCTCATCAGGTCCAGCGGCGGATACCGAGGGCCGATCTGGACGAGCGTGATCCGGATTACATCCGGGAGCACCTGCCGCTCATGTGGCTGGCCGCCAGCCTGTGGTACCGGGGCGAGGTGCGGGGCCTGGGCAACATCCCGGACTCCGGCCCGGTCCTGCTCGTCGGCAACCACTCCGGCGGGAACATGACGCCGGACACCATGGTGTTCACGCTGGCGTTCAACACCTACTTCGGCGTCGAGCGCGCCTTCTATCAGCTCGCCCACAACCTCGTCCTGACGATGCCGGGGCTCGGGACGCTGCGCAAGTACGGAACGGTCGCCGCGTCGCCGGGCAACGCGCGCAAGGCGCTGCAGTCCGGCGCGGCGCTGCTCGTCTACCCCGGCGGCGACTACGAGGTCCACCGTCCCTTCTGGCAGCGCAATCGCATCGACTTCGACGGCCGCAAGGGCTTCATCCGCCTCGCGCTCCAGGAGAACGTGCCGATCGTCCCCGTCGTCTCGATCGGCGGCCAGGAGACCGCGCTGTTTCTGACCCGCGGCGAGCGCCTGGCGCACCTGCTGGCCCTCGACCGCCTCTTCCGGCTCAAGGTTCTGCCGATCTCGCTCGCCGTGCCCTGGGGGCTGAACGTCGGCGACATGCTCGGTCACATCCCGCTTCCGGCGAAGATCACGGTCGAGACGCTGCCGCCGATCGACCTGCGGGCCGAGTTCGGACCTGAGCCCGACGTCGATGAGATCTATGACCACATCGTCCGCCTGATGCAGGACACCCTCGACAGCCTCGCCGCCGAGCGGCGCCTGCCCGTGCTCGGATGAGGGCGAGCGCCCACACCGTCGTCTCCGCTCCGCTTGAGCCCGTGTGGGCGGTGGTCTCGGACCCGGAGCGCGCGCTCAGCTTCATGTCCGGCATCACCCGCTGGGAGGTGGAGAGCGACGAGCCCGTCGGCCTCGGCGCCCGCTACCGGATGCTGCTGCGCATCGGCTCCGCCGAGGTGGGCGGTCTGATCGAGATCGTCGAGTGGGACCCGCCCCGGGAACTGGCCTGGACCTCGATCACCGGCGTCGACCAGCGCGGGCGCTGGCGGCTGCGGCCGGCCTCCGCCGGACGCACCCGGGCCGAGATCCGACTGGCCGCCGGCGTCGCCGGCGCCGGCCTTGCCGGCTGGGTGGCCGAGCGGATCGCCCAGCCGATCGTCAGCTCACACCTGCGCACCAGCGTGCGGCAGCTCTCCCGCCTCGTCGAGCACGAGCGGATGCGCGATCAGGCCGCCCAGCGGCGGGCGGCGCGGGCCGCGCGCACGTCGCCGAGCCGGCCGACCGGCTGACGCGGCCACCGCGCCGCG
>DASSZQ010000178.1:0-18945 GCA_035702755.1 Solirubrobacteraceae bacterium
CGGCGAGTCCGAGCTCGTACGCGGCGCGCGGCGCCGTGACCGCAAGTGTCTCGCCCAGGATGCGTGAGGCCCGGACGATCTGCTGCGGGCGCTTCGCCGCGGCCTTGGCCACCTTGAACCCCGCCTCTCCCTTTGTCTTCTTGCCGAGCATCGGGCTCCTTTCTCTTCCGCGCTTCCGGCCGGCCTTACCCTCGGCCCTGGCGGGATAACAGTGACGGTCTGCGCACGCGCGCTTCTGCCACCACTGGGATTACGGCGGTGGCTGCGGGGAAAGGTGGCGTACCACGATGAGCCTGCTTGCCAAGGTCGACTCGGCGCAGAAGGCGACCACACCAACCGCAGTCGCGGTGGCGACATTCAAGAAGTTCAGCGAGGACCAGTCGACGAATCTCGCGGCGACAGAGGCCGATCACCGCGCGCTGCAGGCGTACGCCGAGGAGCGCAGCTATCACGAAGACGAAGAGGTGCGCACCGACGTGCGCCGCGGCGGTCGCCGGTCGCCGCCACACCCCGCTCGGTGAGCATCGCTGTCCCCGCGACGGTCAGGTCCTGCACCAGGATCTCCCCGCGTCAGCTGGATGGCCTCGCCTCGCCGCCGACGCTGCGGCCGTGCCTGTCGACGACGCGGAGCTGGTGGCCGTCGGGATCGGTGATGTCGATGAAGGTGCCAAAGCGCTGGGTCTGTGGCTCGGTGACCGGCACCCCCTTGTGCGTGAGCTCGGCGTGCAGCGCGCGCGCATCCTCGCATCGGAGGGTGACATCGGCGGAGGTGCCGATCCGGTCCTCCTTGCCCCAGCCGGCGGCGTCGGCCAGCATGAACGACGTCTGCCCGCCCCGGGGAGCCACCTCGATCCAGCGGCCGATTCCTCCCAGCCCGGGCTGGTCGGCCCCCAGCTCAAAGCCCAGCGTGTCGACGTAGAAGCGCTTGGCACGGTCCTGGTCGGCGACATACAACGCCACGGTGTGCAGTTCGGTGATCATCGTTCCTCCTCCTCGGTTGGTCGTTCGTGGTAGCCGGCCCGCGGGGAGAACAGCTCGACCGGGTTGCCGGCCGGGTCCTCCAGCAACACGGTGTCGACGGTCATGCCGGCGGTGATTTCGCTGCGGAACCGGGCGCCGTGGCGACGGAGCGCGGGGACGGCGGTGCCGAGGTCGTCGACGCGCAGGGAGATCCGGTTGTGGCCGCCGGGCTGGGGCAGTCTGCCGCCGGGGAGCACGTGCGGTCCTCCGGGGACGCTGAGAAGCAGCCGCAGATCGCCGCGGTAGAGCATCGCGAATGCGGGCGAGCGCTTCAGTTCCACGTCAAAGCCCAGGAGCCCGTGGTAGAAGCCGATTGCCGCCTCCAGATCGTCGACGAAGTAGCGGACCGTCGCGGTGTCCCGCCCGGCGACGACATCGCACCCCTGGATCCGCCGCAGCAGGGTCGCAGCGAACCCCGGGCGGGGCTCGATCGGCACGATCGGCAGGCGCAGCCGCTCAAGCGGGTCGCTCATCTGGGCTGCTCCTCCTCATAGACGCGGCGCAGGGCGGCACGCGCCCGCACCAGCAGGGTCTCGGTGGCATGCACGCTGCGACCGAGGTGGTCGGCCACCTCCGGCACCGACAGGCCGTCCAGGTAGCGCAGCGTCAGGGCGATGCGCTGTGGGCCTGACAGATGCAGGAGCGCGGCGTGCGCAGCCTCGGCGTCCAACACCGCCTCCCACGGGTCAACGGCCTCCTCCTGGACCCGCTCAACCCGCGCCAGCCCTCGGCGCTCACGCGCTACCCGGCGCCAGTGATCGACAAGCTTGTGTCGGGCCACGCCGACCAGCCATGCCACCGTCACCTCCCCCACCTGCCCGTGGCTGACCGCGGCGGCGGCGGCCATGAAGGTCTCGGCGGTCAGATCCTCGGCGATGGTCACGCTTCCGCACCGGGGCAGCAGATAGCCATACACCTGCGGCAACGCCGCACGATATGTCGCAACCACCGGATCCTGATGCGAAGGCTCCGCGCTGATAGCCAATCATCGCGTGACAGGCCGCGATTCCGAACATGGGAACCGAAGATTCGTGGCGGCGGCGCGCTGGCCGTGGTGGACCTCTACGGTCAGCGCACGCCGCGGGGTGCGTGCGCTGGGGTCAGCGGCAGCCATGTCGGGGCGTCGTGCCCCATCCGCCGCCTGCCCGGGCGTGCAGCTGCTCAGCGAGCGACGCCACATGACTGCGGCCGTGGTCGCCGTCCTCCAGCACGTCGATCCAGCGCGATGGGATGGCGGAGGCGCCAAAGCGCGCGCCGGCGATCGCACCGGCCATCGCGCCGGTCGTATCGGTGTCGCCGCCCGCGCGGACGGCCTGCGTCACCGCCTCCTCAAACGTGGCCGCACTCCGAGCCGCAGCGATGGCCAGGGGCACCGACCCCTCAGCCGAGGATGTGGCCGGACCGGTCAGGGACGCGCAGTCGTGCACCTTGAGCATGGCCTCGCGGAGCTCCCGCGTCCGCGCCGCCCCGATGGCCGCCGCCAGAGGGTCCTCGCCGGCAAGCGCCGCCGCCACCGCGGCCGCCTGAACGACCGCGCCATCGATGCCGACTGGATGCGCGTGGGTGACGCGGGCGCTGCGCCCGGCCTGCGTGGCCAGCAGCCCGTTGTCCCCGGCGAAGCGGATCGCCACCGGAGCCACCCGCATGGCCGCGCCGTTGCCCAGTGATCCCTGACCTCCGAACACACGGCGCGCGGCATAGTCGACCGATTCGCCCTGCTGCCAGAGCTCAAGCACCCGCGTGGTGCCGGCACCATATCCCCGCGCCGGCTCGTAATGAGTGCGGAAGGCGCCCGCGACGTCCTCCGGATCGACGACATCGCAGCGCAGCAGGGATTCGGCCAGGGCGATCATCATCTGCGTGTCATCGGTGTAGGTCCCCGGCCCCAGCCGCGCGTCGACCATCTCCAGGACAGCGGGAATGGCGTGCGGGCCCCGGCCCTCGTACGGCATCCCCAGCGCGTCGCCGACGAACGTGCCCAGCAGGGCGCCCCGCGCCCGGTCGGTCCGGTCATCGTCTGTGACCAAGGGGTCCCGGAGGGGCCGCGCGACCGCCCCCAGGCCGTCCGGATCGGTTGATCCCGCGTCAGGCATGCCGGCAGCCTACCCACCCTCACGTGACGGCAGAGATGCCACGCGCAACCAGCGTGGTTAGCACGGGCGCTTCGGAACGCGGCCTTCACATGGCTTTCACACAGTGCAGGCGCCACGAACTACGGATGGTCACCGGGGTGCAAGCCGCCAAGATCCGGAGCCATGCTCCCACGTACCTTCCCAGCCTGTGTTGTGTGCGGCGAACGGATCGGCATGTACGAGCCGGCCGTCCTGGTGGAGCGCGGTTCCCAACGCGAAACCTCGCTGACCAACGAGCCGAACCTCGCGGACGCGCCCGGGACCACCCTGGCCCACGCCGGATGCCTGGCCGCTGCCCACAGCAGGCACGGCAGCCGATGGGCGGCCTGAACGTTGGCGCGAAGCGGCGATACCCGTGCGCCCGGGCCGCGAGCCTCCGGTGCCGGGCCCCCGCGGCGATGGCCCCACCGCGGCGGTCTGCCGAGTGGGCGATCCAGGACTCGAACCTGGGACCTCTTCCTTATCAGAGAAGCGCTCTAACCGACTGAGCTAATCGCCCGTGCAGGCGATTCTAACGGCGCGTCGAAGCTACCGGTGGGCGGCCGTGGCCACGCGGGCCGTGACGGCGGCGGTCATGGGCGCTCAGCACGCAAAACGCCGCGCAGTCACGCAACCCTGAGCCTCAAGCTGAGGGCTAGCTCCGGACGCTCAGGCTCAGGTTGCGGGCGAGTTCCAGCGCCTCCTCGGCACTGGAAAAGGTGATCTGCGCCTTGTAGCCGTCGCCGCTGGGGGTGATGTCGACCGGGCGGCCGAGCGCCGCCTCCAGCGAGTCGTTGATCTGAGCGATCGCGGCCTCCTGGTCCGGATGAAGTCCGCGGCGGCGGCGATGCCCCCGTACCCGGGTCGTCTCCTCGCCCCGCGTGTCGCGGGCGCGGGTCTCAAGCTCACGGACCGACCATTGTCCGTCCATCGCCGCCCGCGTCAGCCGGCGGCGCTCTCCGTGATCCGGTGCGAGCAGCAGAGCTCGCCCGTGACCCTCGCTGAGGGAGCCGGCCTCAATCGCCTCCAGCGTCTCGTCCGGCAGATCGAGGAGGCGAATCAGGTTGGACACGGCCACGCGGCTGCGGCCGACGCGCTGGCCCACCTCTTCACGGGACAGACCGAGCTCCTCAGTCAGCGCCGCGCACGCGCGCGCCTCCTCGACCGGGTTGAGGTCCTCACGCGCCATGTTCTCGATGAGGGCAACCTCAAGCGACGCGGCGTCGTCGTGATGGCGAACGATCGCCGGAATGGACTCAAGCTCCGCGAGCTGGGCGGCGCGCCACCTTCGCTCGCCGGCAATCAGCTCATACGTCCCACCGGGCACAGGGCGGACGAGTACCGGCTGGAGCACGCCGCGCACCCTGATCGACTCGGCCAAGCCAACGAGCGCCTCCTCATCGAAGCGGTGGCGCGGCTGGTGGGGGTTGGGCGCGATCAACTCGGTGGGGAGTTGGCGCAGCTCCTCGGCCTCATCACGCGGCGAGACGGACAGGATTGCCGAGAGGCCGCGTCCCATCCCACGGGGACGCTCAGCCACGTGCGGCGACCTCCTTGGCCAGCTCGAAATAGGCGCCGGCACCCGCACAATGCGGGTCGTAATGGATGACCGGCTTGCCGAAGCTGGGCGCCTCGCCGACGCGGACGTTGCGGGGGATGACGGTTTCGAACACCAGCTCCGGGAAGTGGCGGCGGACCTCGGCCTCGACATCCTGCGCCAGGCGGGTACGGCCGTCGTGCATCGTCAGCAACATTCCAGCGACCGTCAACCTGGGGTTGAGCTCTCGCTGAACCAGGGAGAGGGTGTCGAGCAGGCCGGCCAGGCCCTCGAGCGCGAAGTACTCGGCCTGCACGGGGACGATGACGCGGTCCGCAGCAACAAGGGCGTTGACGGTCAGGGGCCCCAGCGACGGCGGGCAATCGAGGAGCACGAACGCATACCGCTCCCTCACGGGCGCCAGCGCATCTCGCAGGCGGTTCTCGGACCCGGCCATCCGCGGCAGCTCGACCGTCGCGCCGGCAAGGTCCGGACCGGCTGGAATGAGGCCCAGGTGGGGGATGTCGGTGGAGACGATCGCCGCCTCCAGCGGCAACTCGCCCAGCAGGGCGTCGTAGACCGTGGGCGTCACGTACTTGTCGACCCCCAGCCCCAGCGTCGCGTTGGACTGGGGATCCATGTCGACGAGCAGCGACTCATACCCGGCCTCGGCGATGCAGGCGGCCAGGTTCACGGCGGTGGTGGTCTTTCCGACCCCGCCCTTCTGGTTGGCAATGGCGTAAACGGTCCCCATCGATCTTGACGGTAGCGCCGGGCGCGGTCAGACGAGCGGTTTGTGGAGCCGGTGAAAGATCTAATTCAGCGGGCGCTTGCGCGCCATCCCGGGCCGGCGGGGAAACCGTGGGGGTGTCGGCGCGATCTTGACCATCGGATGAAGGTGACGGTGGACGGCCTCCGGATACGGCTGGACTCGGACCGGCTCACCCGGCTCCAGCCCCAACTGCCCGGCGGCGCGGGCCGCCTGGGCCTCATCGGTCAGATCACGCCGGCCCCGCCAGGCGATCAGCGTGCCTCCGAGCCGCAGGAGGGGCGCGGCATATTCCGCGACCACGGCCAGCGGAGCCAATGCTCGCGCCACAACGAGGTCGCACCGTTGCATCCCATCCGTCCAGCTCTCGGCCCTCGCCTCGACGACGCGCGCGTTGGCGGCTTCACACACGGCTGCGGCGCGGGTCATGAACTCGCACTTGCGCCGGTTGCTCTCGACAAGGTGGATCTCCATCTGAGGAAGGGCGATGGCCAGGGGGAGGCCGGGGAAGCCCGCCCCGGCACCGAGATCGGCGGCGATCCGTGCCTCGCGGACGCTGCTGAGATCGAGCGCCACGAGGGAGTCGGCAAGGTGGTCGCGCAGGATGTCGGCTCGGTCGGTGACCGACGTGGGCGCGACGGGATCTCCGGCGACCAGGTCGACGAGCGCGGTGAGTCGAGGCACGGCATCCGCCGGCAGGTCGTATCGGGCGGCGAGCGCGGAGACGGAGAGCGAGTCAGACATGGAGCGGCAGGGTGGACCAGCGGCCCGGCGGGTCAGACACCGAGCGCCCCGTGAGATGTTTCACGTGAAACACCCGGCGCGGCTCCGGGCGGGCCGCCCTCAGTCCACGAGCGGTGCGACGACGAGATGACGCGACGGCTCCTGGCCTTCGCTGTACGTCTCGACATCGTGGCGATCCTTGAGGTGCTCATGGATCACCTTTCGCTCCAGGGCGGTCATCGCCTCAAGCGGAACCGCCCGGTTCCGGCTCAGGGCCGTCTCGGCCGCCTGGTCGGCCGTCGCGCGCAGCGTCGCGGCGCGACGCTCGCGGTAGCCGGCCGCGTCCACGACGACGGCCACCCGCTCCCGGTCGCGACGCGAGGCAAAGCGGTAGGCGAGGTGCTGGATCGCGTCGATCGTCTGCCCGTGGTGACCGATCAGCACCCCGAGGTCGTCACCGATGTACTCGGCGTGCAGACCGTCAGCGTCCTCACGGACCTCAACGGTCGCGTCGACCCCAGCGGCGTTGGCGATCCGCTCCAACAACTCGGTCACCCGCTGTGCGGGTGTCTGGGCGGCGCTCGTCACGCGGCTATCGCCTCCGCCCTGACCGCTTCTTCTTCTTGCGCGGCGGCTTGGGTGGCGGGCCGGCGCCGCGGGTGGCGGTCGCCACCGGCTGCTTCTCCTCGCTGGGCTTCGCCCTGCCGATCAACCCGCCCAGCCGGCCCACGGGGCTCGCCGCCCCATTGGGCTCAGACTTCGCTGGCGCCGGCTTCTCGGTCTTCTCAGGCTTGCGCGCCGGCGCCGGTTTGCCCCGCCCACCAGTCCGCGGCGTCTCCTCCGGCGCGGCCACAACCGTGCCGGCGGTGCCCGCCGTCGCGGCTGCCGTCGCCGCCCGCAGCGGACCCAGACGCCGCTTGATGATGTACTGCTGGCCGATCGTCCACAGGTTGGTGGTGATCCAGTACAGGAGCAGGCCGGCCGGGAACTGGATCACGAACAGGACGAAGATCACCGGCATGAACATCATGATCTTGCGCTGCGTGGGATCGACGGTGGCGCTCGACATGAGCAGGCTGGAGCCCAGCTGCGACCCGACGTAGAGCAGGATCAGGATGATGAGCGTGATCCCGGTGGCCTTGCTCGTCAGGTCACCGATGAAGAGGAAGCTCGCGGCGCCACCGCTCCCACAGGCCTTCGTCTGCCCCGACGCGGCCGCCAGCGAAACGTGGTGGACCATCGCATAGTGCTGCTGGAAGGCCTTCTGCACATTGGGGCAGATGTCATGGCGCAGGTTCTCGCGCAGCATGTAGTAGAGCGCGACGAACACCGGCAACTGGAGAACCATCGGCAGGCAGGAGCCCAGCGGATTGACGTTGTTCTCCTTGTAGAACTTCATCATCTCCTGCTGCTGGCGCTGCTTGTCGTCCTTGTACTTCTTCTGGATCTCCTTCATCTGCGGCTGCAGTTGTTGGAGACGCGCCATCGAGCCGAGCTGCTTGATCGTCAACGGGATCAGAAGGGCGCGGACGCAGACCGTCAACAGCACGATCGCCAGGCCCCAGGACACCCCGACGTGGTTGTGGAAGAACTGCAGAACCGACTCAAAGACGCTGATCAGCGGCGACAGGATCTGCGAGATGCCAGCGATGAAGAAGACCATGATCAGACGCCCGTCGGGGTGGGAGAGGACTTGAACAGCCGCTGCTCCTCAACCGGATCAAAGCCGCCGTGGCTCCAGGGGTTGCAGCGCAGCAGCCGCCAGCCGGCAAGAACGAGCCCGCGCAGTATGCCGAATCGAGTCACCGCCTGCACGGCGTACTCCGAGCAGGAGGGGTAGTACTTACAGCGCTCGCCCACCATCGGCGACAGCAGCAGTTGGTAGGCACGGATCGGCAGGACGAAGACCCGGCGCACAAAGGCCGTCACGCCGCCTCCTGTTCTGATCCGCTGTCGGACCGTGCCGCGGCGCCCGGAACCTTGTCGATCAATTCGGCGAGCGCGCTCTGGATCCCAGCCAGCCCGTCGCGAACCGCGACATCCTTGGCCCCCTGACGCGCGATAACGACGGCGTCGGTGCCCTCCGGCAGCCGCGCACTCTCACGGGCGAACGCCTCACGGAGCAGGCGCTTGATCCGATTCCGCTCGACGGCGCCGCCCACCTTGCGAGAGACCGAGAGGCCAAGACGAGAGGATCCGTCCTCGGCGCCCCGCGGGAACACGTACAGCACAAGATCACGGCCGGCATGTGACCGGCCGTGGCGGAACACACGGTCGAACTCCGCACTGCGCGAGAGACGTCCCCGCCCTGGCCGCTGGCCATTGGGAGCCCTCCCGCCCACAGCGGCCATCACACCGTGAGGCGCTTGCGTCCCTTTGCGCGCCGTCGCTTGAGCGTCAAGCGACCCGCGCGGGTCTGCATCCGGGCGCGGAATCCGTGGGTCCGGGCGCGCTTGCGCTTTTTGGGCTGGTAGGTACGTTTCATGACAAGGACCCCCGAGGTCCCGGAGGGAAGGTCTGAGTATACGCAGCGTCCTGGGGACGCTTCGTGGGGGATTTTTCCGAGCCCCGGTGGGGGCCTGACCGGACCGCTGGACGACTGTCCGGCGCCGCTTTTCGTTTTTCTCGCGCTTTGCGCCAACGCCCGGCTCCAACCGTCCGGACGGCCCGAGGGGCGCTGATATATTCGCCGCCCCCCGCTCGCAAGCCGTGGGCCGGGGGCCCTCGTCAAAACGTTTCCGATTGCTCCTGGGAGGAGTCGCTTGGCGCTGCCCGCGCAACCCGATGCCGCCGACATCTGGCGCACGATCACCGCCGAGCTCCAGCGACTCGTCAGCCCCTCCGCCTATGAGATCTGGCTCGCCCCCGTGCAGCTGCAGTCCTTCGACGGCGAACGTCTGCTGCTCCGGGCGCCCACGGCGACGGAGAAGTGGCTGACCGGCCGGTTCGGCCCCGTCCTGCAGCGCTGCGTCAATCAGGTGCTCGGCCCCCACGTCACGGTGTCATTCGCCGGGACGGATGGCCCGCATGACCACGGGCCAGCCCCAGCGTCTGCGGCGCCCACCGGGCTCCATCCGCGCTACCGCTTTGAGCAGTTCATCATCGGCGAGGGCAACCGGCTCGCCCACGCGGCCGCCCTGGCGGTCGCCGAACTCCCCGGTCAGGCGTACAACCCCCTCTTCCTCCACGCCCCGCCGGGGCTGGGCAAGACCCACCTCCTGCACGCGATCGGCAACTACGTGCTCGCCTTCGGCGGCGGGGCCACCGTCCGCTACACGACCGCCGAGTCGTTCACCAATCACTTCATCACCGCCCTGAGCTCCAAGTCGCTCGCCGCCTTCAAGCACGCCTACCGCGACGCCGACGTGCTCCTCATCGACGACGTCCAGTTCCTCGCGAGCAAGGCGAGAACCGAAGAGGAGTTCTTCCACACCTTCAACGCCCTCTATGAGAACGGGCGCCAGCTGGTGCTCACCTGCGATCGCCTGCCCCGGGCCCTCGTCGGCCTGGAACAGCGCCTGCGCGAGCGATTCGAAGCTGGGCTCGTCGCCGACATCAAGCCGCCGGATCACGCGACGCGGGTGGCCATCCTGCGCAAGCGCGCCGCCCTTGACGGCATCTCGCTCGCCGACCCCGGCGTCCTGGAGCTCATCGCCGACCGGGTCATCGACAACATCCGCTCCCTGGAAGGCGCCCTCATCCGCGTCGTCGCCTTCCACTCGCTGACCCAACGGCCAATCGACCGTGAGCTCACGCTCGAGGTCCTTGACGCCATGTACCCCCGCCGGCGCCGGGCGGTGCCGTCGATCGCCGAGGTTCAGAAGATCGTCGCCGGCCACTTCAACCTCTCGGTCCAGGAGCTGACCTCAGCCAGCCGCGCCAGCAAGGTCGCCTGGCCGCGGCAGGTTGCCATTCACCTCGCGCGCGATCTCACCGGTGAGTCCCTGCCCTCGATCGGCCGCGCCTTCGGCGGCCGCAACCACGCCACCGTCATGCACGCGTGCAAGCGCGTCTCCGAGCGGCTGAAGAACGATCAACAGGTTGTGGACGAGGTCGCAACCCTGGCCGCCCTGGTCACCGGCGGGAGGATCGACCGCGACTATTGACAGACTTGTCCGTCGCCCTCACGCAAAACTTCCCCAGCGCCCACGGACGATCGCCGACTTATCCACAGCCAGTTTCAGACCTATGACTTCTAAATCTCTTCAGAGGTATTCATCGTGAAGATCTCACTCGAGCGAGACGTTCTGCTCTCACAGCTGCAGACCGTCAGCAGGGTGGCCTCGACCCGCAGCGCGATCCAGGCGCTCTCCGGCGTTCAACTCGTCGTTCGTCAATCCGGTTGTGAGCTTCGTGCCACGGACATGGATGTCGGCCTGCGCGTTCCGCTCGAGGCCGAGGTCGTGCGCGAGGGAACGGTCGTGCTCCCCGCCCGCCTCATGCTCGACGTTGTCCGCGCGCTGCCCGCCAAGGGCGTCAGCCTGGAGCTGCGCTCCGCCGAGCAGGATGTGGAGGTGGTCGCCGGCAATGCCACGTTCCACATTCGGACACTGCGCAGCGACGACTTCCCGCCCTTTCCGGAGCCGGAGCCGGAGTCCTCGGTGCAGCTGCCCGCCGGCGCGTTTGTCTCAACCGCGCTCAAGGTCGCCGGGTCGGCATCGCGCGACGAGACGCGGCCGGTCCTCACCGGGATCCTCGTCTCTGCTTCGGAGCGGGAGCTGCGGATGGTCGCCACCGACTCCTACCGGCTGAGCGTGAAGGAGACGACGCTGGAAGCTCCCCTCTCCTCGGCGTTTGAGGTCAACGTTCCGGCGCGGGCGCTGCAGGAGCTCGCGCGGCTGGTGACCCATGCCGAGGACGAGGCGCTCAGCGTCAGTGTGCGCCAGAACCAGGTGTTGTTCACGCTGGGGCGCGTCATCCTGTCCTCGCGGCTGATCGATGGCCAATTTCCCAACTACCGGCAGTTGCTGCCCGAGACGTTTGAGCATGAGCTGCGGCTCTCGAGCGCCGAGCTGACCGACGTCGTGCGCCGCATCAGTCTGCTGGCGCAGAAGAACGCGCCGTTGCGGCTGGCCTTCGCGCCGGGCGAGCTCACCGTCTCCGCGCAGACCCCGGACGTCGGAGAGGCCTCGGAGTCGCTTCCGGTCGCCTTCCAGGGCGAGCCGCTGGAGATCGGCTTCAACCCGGAGTTCCTCCGCGCCGGCCTTGAGGCCATCGACGAGGGCGACGTCGTGCTCAAGCTGATCAGCCCACTGCGCCCCGGGTTGATCGAGACCGCGGACGAGAGCCGCTTCCGGTACCTGATCATGCCGATCAGGCTCAACGTCTAGCCGCCGCCGGCTGGTGCGGGTCGCGCGCGTCACCGCTCGGGATTTCCGCGGCTACCCGGAGGCCGCCGCGGAGTTCGGCGACGGCCTGACTGTCATCACCGGGGCGAACGGGGCCGGGAAGACGAACCTGATCGAGGCGCTGTACTTCGGATGCACGGGGCGCTCGTGCCGGACCAGTAACGAGCGTGAGGTGGTCCGGTTCGGCGCCCGGGGAACCCGGGTCGTCGTCGCCGCCGTGGGGGAGGACGGGCCCCACGAGCTGTCGGTCGGATTCGTCCCGGGAGAGCCCAAGCGGATGCGCGTGGACGGCGCCCCGGTCGAGCGTTTGCTGGAGGTGGCGGAGCGCCCGCTGGTCAGCGTCTTCCTCCCGGACCGGCTGGAGCTCATCAAGGGGGCGCCGGCGCTGCGGCGGGCTCACCTGGACCAGTTCGTCGGCGCCATGTGGCCGGCCCGGGTGGCCACTCGCCGAGCCTACGCCCAATCCCTGGCCCAGCGCAACGCCCTCATCAGCCGGATCCGCAGCGGCGCCGGAAACCGCAACTCGCTGCACACCTGGGACGCACAGCTCGCCCATCACGGGATCGCGCTCATGGCCGACCGAGGGGCGGCCGTGGAAGCACTGGCCGGCGCGTTTGACCGGTGGTGTGAAGACCTGGGGCTCAGTGGCGACCCATCGGTCACCTACCGCCCGCGGTCCCGGGCGGCGACCGCCGAGGAGCTCGCCGCCGAATTGCGCGAGCGGATTGACGGCGACCTGGAGCGCGGGTTCACCGGGCATGGTCCCCACCGCGACGATGTCGTGATCCTGCGCGAGGGCCGGGAGATCCGCGCCTACGGTTCTCAGGGTCAGCAGCGTCTCGCCCTGCTCGCCCTGCTTCTCGCGGAGCGTGACGCCCTCGCCCTGCACCGCGTGCAGGCGCCGCTGCTGCTCCTTGACGACGTCATGAGCGAGTTGGATCGCACACGTCGCCGGGCGCTCGTCGATCTCCTGCGGGCGGGGCCCGGCCAGTCGGTGATCACCGCGACCGATCTTGAGCAGGTCCCGGGAGCGGACGAGCCCGGCGTGACCCGGCTTGCCGTCGCCGACGGCCGCGTGATCGGTGAGGTGATGGCAGCGTGAGCCATCGCCGCTCACCGCGCTCCATGGCCGCTGCGCTCACCGCCCTGTCCGACGAGCTCGCCCCCCAGACCGTGCTCGCCGAGATCCAACGTGTCTGGCCGAGCGTGGTCGGCCCCGCGATCGCCGCCCAGGCGCTGCCCACCGCGGAGCGTGCCGGCGTGGTGACGATCTCCTGCGCCGCCTCGGTCTGGGCGCAGGAACTCGACCTCATGGCGCCCCAGATCATCACTCGTCTCAACGCGGTGGTTGACGGCGGGCAGATCGCCCGCCTGCGGTGTGTGGCGACTGGTCGCGGATAACGCGTAAAGGAGGTTCTCCGAAGCCAGCCAGGCGTTGCTGTTTTGTTACGTTTTGCAGGCAAAACCCTGGGGCTAAGGGGGCCGTTTCGGCCGCTCGCTGTGCTATCCTTCTGTACACCATTCCTCACGCCCCGGCGCGCCTGGCGTGGCGCGGGACCGGGGCGTCTCAACGTCATCGGAGGATCGTGGCGAACGACGACGGCGCCCGGACGGGTGCCAGCAATTCCAGTTACGACGCGCAGGACATCACCGTCCTGGAAGGCCTTGAGGCCGTCCGCAAGCGTCCGGGCATGTACATCGGCTCCACCGGTGTGCACGGCCTGCACCATCTGATCTACGAGGTTGTCGATAACTCGGTGGACGAGGCCCTCGCCGGTCACTGCACGCGGGTCGACGTGACCATCCATCCGGACAACTCCGTGACCGTCGCCGACAACGGCCGCGGCATCCCGGTCGCCACGATGGCCAAGGAGGGGCGCCCCGCGCTGGAGGTCGTCATGACCGTGCTGCACGCCGGCGGCAAGTTCGGCGACGGAGGGGGATACAAGGTGTCCGGCGGCCTGCACGGCGTCGGTGTCTCGGTTGTCAATGCGCTGTCAGAACGGGTCGACGTGCAGGTGCGCCGTGACGGCCACGTGTGGAGCCAGTCGTATGAGCGCGGCAAGCCACTTGGCGACATCGCGCGCGGCGAGGCAACCAAGGAGACGGGTACGACGACGACGTTCCTGCCCGACGACGAGATCTTCGAGACGCTCGACTTCGACTTCAAGACCATCGAAGAGCGACTGCGCGATACCGCGTTCCTGACCCGCGGCCTCCATATCACCCTGTGTGACGAACGCGGCGAGGGCAAGCGCGTCGAGTTTCAGTACGAGGGCGGGATCATCGACTTCGTCTCTCACCTCAACGAGAACAAGGAGCCGATCCAGCCGAAGGTCGTCTACTTCGAGGGCGACAGTGATGAGGGCGCGGTCGAGGTGGCGATGCAGTGGAACTCCTCCTACCAGGAGTCGGTGTTCTCCTTCGCCAACAACATCAACACCCGTGAGGGCGGCTCTCACATGTCGGGCTTCCGCTCGGCGTTGACCAGAGCGCTCAACACATACGCGCGGGCCCATGGCGAGCTCAAGGAGAAGGACGACAACCTGACCGGAGAGGATGTGCGTGAGGGGTTGACCGCCGTCATCTCGGCGAAGCTCACCGATCCCCAGTTTGAGGGCCAGACAAAGACCAAGCTCGGCAACCCTGGGATGGAGGGATTCGTCAACTCGGTTGTGTACGCCAGACTGACCGAGTTCCTGGAGGAGAACCCGCGTGATGCTCGCTCGGTGATCCGCAAGGCCGTGTCGGCGGCCCAGGCGCGCAACGCCGCCCGGAAGGCTCGTGACCTGACCCGGCGCAAGTCGGCCCTGGAGAACTCCACCCTGCCGGGCAAGCTCGCCGACTGCTCGGTCAAGGATCCTTCGCTGGCTGAGCTGTTCATCGTCGAGGGTGACTCGGCCGGCGGCTCAGCAGTGGGCGCGCGGGACCGCAACACCCAGGCGATCCTGCCGTTGCGCGGCAAGATCCTCAACGTCGAGAAGAGCCGCATCGACAAGGTGCTCGGCAACGCCGAGGTCCAGGCGCTCATCACGGCGATCGGGACCGGCGTCCGCGATGAGTTCGACATCGAAAAGGCGCGGTACCACAAGATCGTGCTGCTGACCGATGCTGACGTCGACGGCGCCCACATCCGTACGCTGGCGCTGACCCTGCTCTTCCGTGAGATGCAGCCGCTCATCGAGGCCGGCTACGTGTACATCGCCAAGCCGCCGCTGTACCGCCTCACGCGCGGTCAGAAGCACCGGTACATCGAGCGCGAGTCAGAGCTTGAGGACATCCTTCTTGGAGACAAGTTCGAGAAGCTGGAGATCCGCGACCGGGACGGCAAGACGTTCAAGCTGACCGAGCCGCGCTGGAAGCGCCTGACCCGCCTGCTCAAGCAGTACGAGGGCTGGGGTGCCGCGCTGCGCGCCGCTCACGGTCACAGCGTCGTGACGTTCATGCAGCAGGCACGTCTGCTCGAGGAGCAGATCAGCGATGTGCCCAGCCTCCTGCGCCACGTCGCCGAGGATGAGGGCAACGGTGACGGCAACGCCTACAAGCTCAAGCTCGTCGAGGAGCGGCCGGACGAGGTCGTGGTGCGAACGCTCGAGGCCAAGACCGGATTGGCGACGACGCATCACGTGCGTCATGCCGCGCTCGATGCCAACGAGTACCACCGCCTCGCCGACGTCCACCGTGACCTGGAGTCGCTGACCGGGGTGCCCCCGTTCACGATCGCGCTCGGCGACAACACGACCGAGGCGGGCAGCTTTGAGGAGTTGCGTGACGAGGTCCTGGGGATCGCCCAGAAGGGCATCGACTACTACCGCTTCAAGGGGCTGGGCGAGATGGACGCCGAGGAGCTGCGCGAAACCACGATGGATCCCGCCACGCGCACTCTGGTCAAGGTCACCATGGAGGACGCCGCGTCGGCCGACCTCGTGTTCTCCATGCTGATGGGGGATCAGGTTGAACCGCGACGGGCGTTCATCGAGGAGAACGCTCGTCTCGCCACATTGGATACGTGATTTTGATGACACCGCCCCAACTCTTAACCCCCACCGTTAGGTAACCCATGTCTGCAATTGACACCATCGGCGGCGGCAACATCGAGCCTCGCGGGCTTGAGGAGGAGATGCGCTCGGCGTATCTGGACTACGCCATGTCGGTCATCGTTGGGCGCGCGCTGCCTGACGTTCGTGACGGACTCAAGCCCGTCCACCGCCGCGTCCTGTATGTCATGAACGAGTTGGGCCTGCAGCCCAACCGCAAGCACGTCAAGTGCGCCCAGATCGTCGGCGAGGTGATGGGCAAGTTCCATCCCCACGGTGACGCCTCGATCTACGACACGCTTGTGCGCCTGGCGCAGGACTTCTCGATGCGCTACCCGCTGGTCGACGGCCACGGCAACTTCGGCAATATCGACGGTTACTCGGCCGCGGCCATGCGGTACACCGAGGCACGTCTCGATCGCCTGGCCACCGAGATGCTGCGCGACATCGACAGCGAAACCGTCGATTTCGTTCCCACCTACGACGGCACGCGCTCAGAGCCGGTCGTCCTCCCGTCGCGCTTCCCCAACCTGCTCATCAACGGTGCATCTGGCATCGCCGTGGGGATGGCGACCAACATCCCGCCGCACAACCTGCGCGAGGTCATTGGCGCCACCGTCGCGTACATCGACGATCCCCAGATCGACGTCGAGGGCCTGATGAAGTACGTCAAGGGTCCTGACTTCCCTACGGCCGGCATCATCCTCGGCCGCGACGGGATCCGCGACGCGTACGCCACCGGCCGCGGCCGGGTGCGCGTGCAGGCCAAGGCGCACGTTGAGCCGATCGGCCAGGGCAAGGAGGCGATCATCGTCACCGAGCTGCCGTTCCAGGTGCGCAAGGGCGGCGATGGGGGGCTCATCCTCAAGATCCGCGACCTCGTCCTGGAGAAGAAGATCCCGGAGATCACCGATCTTCGTGACGAGTCCGACCGCCACGGGATGCGGATCGTCATCGAGCTCAAGCGTGACGCGATCCCCAAGGTCGTGCTCAACAAGCTCTACAAGCACACGCCGATGCAGACGACGTTCGGCGTCAACATGGTGGCGCTCGTCGACAACGTGCCGCGCACCCTCTCGCTGCGCGAGGTCATCGGTCACTACGTCGACCATCAGCGCGAGGTCATCGTCCGCCGGACCAAGTACGAGCTCCGCCGCTCCGAGGAGCGCGCGCACGTGCTGGAGGGCCAGTTCATCGCGCTGGCCAACCTCGACGAGGTGATCGCGCTGATCCGCGGGTCCCGGGACACCGAGACGGCGCGCATCGGCCTGGTTGAACGCTTCGAGCTGTCGGTCATCCAGGCGCAGGCGATCCTCCAGCTGACGCTGAGCCGCCTGACCGCGCTGGAGGCGGACAAGATCCAGCAGGAGCACGCCGACCTGATGGAGCGCATCAAGGAGCTGCGCGAGATCCTCGGCGACGAGCAGCGTGTCAACGATCTGATCAAGACCGAGCTGCAGGAGATCTCCGACGCCTACGGCGATGAGCGCCGCACCGAGATCACCCACGCCGAGGGCGAGATCGACATCGAGGATCTGATCGCCGACCAGCAGATGGTCATCTCGATCACCCACTCGGGCTACATCAAGTCGCTGCCGCTCTCGACATACCGCCAGCAGCGCCGCGGCGGCATCGGCGTCACCGGGATGGACATGAAGGAGGACGACTACATCGAGCACCTCTTTGTCTGCTCGACGCATGACTACCTCCTGTTCTTCACCAACCGCGGCAAGGTCTACCGGTCCAAGGTCTACGAGCTGCCGGAGGCGTCGCGCACGGCCAAGGGGCGCGCGCTCGTCAACGTGCTTCCGCTCCGGGAGGGTGAGCGCGTCCAGTCCGTGCTCTCCACACGCGACTTCACCGAGGGCAAGTACCTGGTGTTCGCCACCCGCAACGGCATCATCAAGAAGACCGAGTTCGGCGCCTACAACACGCCGATCAAGGCCGACGGGATCATCGCCATCAACATCCGTGACGACGACGAGCTCATCGCCGTCCGGCGCACGAGCGGGCATGACGACATCATCATGGTGTCGCGCTCCGGCCAGGCGGCGCGCTTCTCCGAGGATCAGGTCCGCGCCATGGGTCGCGACACCAGCGGCGTGCGCGGCATGAACGTCTCGCAGAAGAACAACGCGGTGCTCGCCATGGACGTCGCCCGGGATGACCAGGAACTGCTGGTCGTCACCGAGAACGGCTACGGCAAGCGCACGCCGATCTCCGATTACCCGGTCAAGGGCCGCGGCACGATGGGCGTCAAGACGATCCAGCTGACCGAGAACAAGGGCGCGTTGGCCGGTGCGCTCGTGGTCCGGGAGCACCAGGAGCTCGTCTTCATCTCCCAGAACGCCATGGTTCAGCGGACCTCGGTGCGCAACATCAATCGCTACGGCCGCGCCTCCCAGGGCGTCCGTGTGATGAACATCCGCGACGACGACCAGGTGAGCGCCGTGGCGCTCGTGGTGGAGTCCGAGGCGGCCACCGCCGCTCCGGTTGCCGACGACGCCGCCGCGTCCGGTCCGGTCGATCTGGCGGACTCCGGGACCGACATCCCGGCGACCGACGAGACCGCGACCGAGTCCGACACTGACGCCGAGCTCGGTTCAGACGAGTAGCCAGTCCGAGCGCCGCGCGGCGGGGGCAACCCGTCTCGGCCGCGCGAGCGGGCGGTTAGAGGTCGCCGGGCGCCTGCGCCGCGCCCGGCCCGAGCACGGCCGAGACGGCCACCCCCGCCGCCGGCGCCGCGACGCGTGAGGCAGGCCGCGAGTGACCGGGTAGCGGCCCGGCCCAGCCTCGGGTCGCCTGAGCATCAATCGGACGCCCCGCGCGGAGCCAGCCGCTGCGGCCGCGCCGACCCCGCCGGATCGAGCCGACCTGCCATCCGGGGTGGCTGCACGCGGCCGCGCCCGCGGAGCTCGGGGCGCTCGCAGGATGCGAGCGCAGCGTCCCTTTGACCCCGCGCTCCGCGGGAGGGGCCGGCGTGCGAGCCGGCCCCGGAGCCTCGGGTGGCGCTGGGGGTCGGGAATATGACGAGGAAGCTGCTGGTTCCGCCTGCAGGATCCGATAACCTGATGCGTACCAGAGAAAGGAGGTGGTCCGAGCTTGTCTGACAGTTCTTGCGGGACCCTGGAGGTGTCCGGCCGCTAGGTCGGAGGCTGACCCCGCTTAGCGGAGTCCAACCCGCGACACCGCCGTCGATGGGCGCCGGGAGTAGTCCCTCCGGCATGGACGTTGCTCATCGCGGTCCCAAATCAGCCGTACGCGAAGGGCGCCGAGTCGACGGCGCCCTTCGCCCGTTTAACCGCGACCACGGGGGTGGCGGCCGACGGCGACCGCGGATCGTGGGCCGATGGCGACCACGGGGGTCCGGCGTGCGGCCGGGGTCTGGGTCGACGACGAC
>DASSZQ010000269.1:0-4095 GCA_035702755.1 Solirubrobacteraceae bacterium
TTGAGCAGCAGCGGCGTCGCCGCCGTGCGATGCGCCACGATGAGCACGCGTGCCGGTGTCACGGACGTCATCTCCAGATCCGTCTTGATTATCCCACTGCCGGCACCCACCCCCGGCGGCGCCTCGGCCGGCGCTCAGCGCGGAAGCGCGGCCTCAAGATCGGCCCACACGTCCTCCACATGCTCACAGCCGACGCTCAGGCGGATGAGCCCGGCCGGGATGTGCTCCTGGCCGGGATGCGCGCTGCGCCGCTCCATGCATGTCTCCACCCCGCCGAGGCTCGTCGCGTGCCGGACGATCCGGGTGCCGCGGCAGGCCCGGTCGGCGGCCGCGGCATCGGCAAGCTCAAAGCTGACGATCGTGCCAAAGCCGGGGTACCGGACCCGGTGAACCGCGGCGTGGGCGCCCAGCCGCGCCGCCAGCTCCCCCGCCGACTCCTGGGCGCGGCCGAGCCGCAGGGCGAGCGTGCGCGATCCGCGCAGCGCGAGAAAGCACTCCAGCATTCCGGGGGTGGCTCCGTGCAGGCCCCGCGTCTCCCGCAACCGCGCCAGCTCCGCCGGGTCGGCGGTCACGACGGCGCCGAGCAGCAGGTCGGAGTGGCCGCCGATCAGCTTGGTCGCCGAGTGCACGACGATGTCGGCACCGAAGCGCAGCGGCCGCTGCAGCAGCGGAGTGGCGAACGTGTTGTCGACGACGATCCGGGTGCGCGGCCCGCGCGGCGCCGAACAGATCCCGGCCAGGTCGGCGACATCGAGCAGCGGGTTGGACGGTGACTCCAGCCACAGCAGGTCAGCGACGGCGGCGCGCTCCGGCCAGCGCCCGTCACCGGCGGGCAGCCGCTCCACCCGCCAGCCGTGCCGGCGGGCGCCCTCCTCGGCGATCCCCGCCACACCCTGATAGCAATCGTCGCCGAGCACCAGATGGGCCCCGTCAGGCAGCCCGCCCAGCACGGCGGCGCAGGCGGCCATGCCGGAGGAGAAGGCGACGGCGTGCCCGCCCTCAAGACCTCCGAGCATCGTCTCGAACGCCTCCCATCCCTCGGTCGCCTCGTTGCGGCTGTAGACGCGCTCGCCGCCGAGCACGAAGGTTGAGGCGGCGACGACGGGCGCGTTGAGTGGCGCCCCGGGCACCGCCGCCGGGCGGCCGGCGACGATCGCCCAGGTCTCCGGTCGCACGTCCTGGGGTCCCAGTTCGCCCTCGCCCGGGGTCATGCCGCGTCGGCGGGAGCGCGCTGGAGCGTCACCGACAGCTCCGGGCCGGCGGCCAGCGTCTGGTAGACGACGCAGTAGCGCTCGGTCAGCCGCGCCAGGGTCTGCAGCTGCTGCGCGTCGGCATCGGCGTCGAGCTCGAACGCCAGGCGGATGGCACCAAACCCCACGGGCGCGTCGCGGTCGACACCGAGCGTGCCCCGGAAATCGAGGTCACCCTCGGCGCGGACGCGCCCGGAGCGAACCGGGATCTGAAGCGAGGTGGCGACGGCGCGCAGCGTGACGCCGGCGCAGGCCACCAGCGCCTCGAGCAGCATGTCGCCGGAGCACAGCAGCGACCCGTCCCCGCCGGTGGCGGGATGCAGCCCGGCCTGCGCGAGCGCGCGCCCCGTCTGCACCGAGCAGGAGATCCCCTCGCCCAGGTCTCCGGCGGCCGACAGGGTGACGACCGCCGCCTCCGGGTCGGCCCGGTAGCGCTCCTTCAACGGAGCCTGCAGCGCCCGCAGCTCGTTGCCGTCCATCGACCGGATGCTACGCGCCCGGCGCCGCCCGGCGGCGCGGACATCCACCGAGACGAGCTGTGCCTACTCCTCCTCGCCCTCTTCGATGTCGCTCAGGACGCGCTCCTCGAAGGGCTTGAGCTTCTCATAGAGCGTCTCCGGATCAACCGTCTCGCCGGGCTTGCCCACCAGCCACGGGGCCGCCTCAACCGCCGTGCGCCACGCGGCCTCCTGGGGATCGGTGTCATGGCTCGGCACCGCGTCCGCGGGCAGCGCCTCAAGGCCGTCGAGGTAGACGTTTCGGTACTCACCGCGCTGCTCCTCGTGAAAGGTGATGCGCACGCGGGCACCGGTCAGCTTCTGGGCCGCCTCTCCGATGGCCTCGCGAAACGTCGTGTACTCGTTGCCGTCGGCGTCGCGCGCGACGTAGCGTCGGCTCCCACGCCGGGTCTCGAAGGAGCGCACATCCACGAGCGTCGATACGACCTCCATGTCTGAGCAGTTGTACCCGCCGGCGCGCTGGGTTGCACCCCGGTGAGCCCGGGTGAGCCCAGATCCATCTGAGCTCACCCGGGGAGATCAGGGAAGTGGGGGCAAAATTCCCTGAGGGCGGTGAGTCTTCCAGAGCCCGCCCTGGAAATCCAACCGCAGAGGCCACTGCACAACGGATTCATACAAACGTCCAACTCGCTGGCTTTGCCCTCAAGGCCATGCCCAGCGGTGCCGATGACGCGAGTGTCGATAAGGGCTAACCCGCCGTGAGGCGGGGGCGCAAAGCCAGGGGTCTCTCGGACGAGATCGCCCAGCTGCCGATAACCGAGAACGTGTGCGCCATGGACGGCGACCTGCATGGAGGTCTGCCTTGCCTTTGGTTATCCGCCCGCGCGTCCGCAAAGCGATTCGGCGCACGACTGCCCTGACAGGGGTGGCGCTGTTCGGTTGCACAGGTGTCGCGCTGGCGTCCTGCCCGCCCTCACCGGTAACCACACCGTTTGCCCACTGGGGTGACAACAATGCCTACTTTCTGGCACCCGGTGGATCGTTTGCGGGCACCGCGGACCAGGTGGGCTGGAGCCGGTCGCAGGCAACCCTGACACCGGCCGATGAGCCGTTTTATGTCAACAATGGCTCTGACGGCCAGTCTCTGACCATCCCCGCGGGCGGCAGCGCGACCTCACCGTACTTCTGCGTGGACGACACGATGCGAAGCCTGCGGTTCTTCGCTGCGCAGACGGCGCCCGGCACCGACCTGGAGGTCAGGGCGTTTGTGCAGACCGGCGGCGGCGTCGAGCAGGTCTCACTCGCGGACCTGGCCGACGGCTCGATGCCCAACTGGGCTCCGACGGCGCCGATCACGGCCGACACCGGCTCGATCCCCAGCGGGGGGTCGGTGATGGTGTCACTCCAGTTCCTGGCGCCCGGATGGACGGGCAGCTGGCAGGTCGACGACATCTACGTCGATCCCTACCGGTCCGGCTGACCGGCCGGCAAGAGGACCGGGCAGCGGCGAGAGGAATAGGCGAGGTATGAGCACCAGCACCCTGGACTTCTACGAATACACCGCCCGGTCGGCGACCGAGCGACTGCTGGAGCGCAGCTGGGAAGAGCGGGAGCGCCGGGCGTCCGAGCGCGAGCTGACCGTCGACACGGTCGCCGCCGTCCTGTTTGCGCTCACCGCCGGCGCGCTTGTGCTCTGGGCAGGGCCGTCGCTGCCGCGCCCCGGGCTCGCCGCGCTGCTCGTCGGCGTCTACGCGGTGGTGGGACGCATCGAGTTTCCGGTGGGCGCCGGATATGTCGTCCCCACCCAGCTCGTCCTCATCCCCATGCTCCTCATGCTGCCCCCGGCCGCGGTCCCGCCCGCGGTGGTGCTCGGTCTGGTGCTCGGCAATGCCGCCGATTGGGCCCTGGGCCGGGTTCCACCGCGGCGGCTGCTGTCGGCGGTGCCGGACGCCTGGCATGCGATCGGCCCCGCCGCCGTGCTGCTCGCCGCCGGCTCGCCGCGGATCGGCCTGAATCAGCTGCCGCTGCTGGCCGGCGCCTTTGCCGCCGGTTGCGTGGTTGACCTCGTCAGCTCGCTGGTGCGCATGCGTCTGAGCGGCGTCGTCTCCGACCTGCGCGCGCATCTGCGGGTGATCGGTCTGGTGTGGGCGGTCGACGCATCGCTGGCTCCGCTCGGGTTCCTGGCGGCGCTTGACACGCGGCGCCACGCCGCGGTGATCCTGTTTGTGCTGCCCCTGGTGTTCCTGCTGTGGCTGCTGGCCCGCGACCGCAGCCAGCGCATCGACCAGGCCCACCACCGCCTCAAGCTCGTCCAGCAGGAACGCGCCCGCCTGCAGTCCGCCGTCCAGCGCCTCGGCGACGCCTTCGCCGCCAAGCTCGAACTCGGC
>DASSZQ010000134.1:0-18697 GCA_035702755.1 Solirubrobacteraceae bacterium
GGCTGGCGCGGGCGGGGTGGCGCGTCTGCGTGCTCGAGCGCGGGCCGTTCTGGGATCCCGAGCGCGACTGGGTGTCCGACGAGGCCGGCTCCGAGCACATCTACTGGAACGACGTGCGCATCATCGGCGGCGAGGACCCCGTGCAGATGGGCAAGAACAACTCCGGGCACGGCGTCGGCGGCTCGATGGTGCACTACGCCGGCTACTGCCCGCGCTTTCACCCCTCCGACTTCGAGACCGCGACGCGCGACGGCGTCGGCGCCGACTGGCCGATCGCCTACGAGGACCTCAGACCGCACTACCAGGAGGTGGAGCGCGAGTTGCCGGTGGCCGGCCAGGACTGGCCGTGGGGGGACCCCCACTCCTATCCCCACTCGCCGCACCCCATCACGGGGGCCGCCGCCCGCATCTGGCAGGGGGCGCGCGCGCTGGACATCGCCATGCGCGTCGGCCCGGTGGCGATCGTCAACGGCACGTTCGGCAACCGCCCGCACTGCATCTACCGCGGCTACTGCCTGCAGGGTTGCAAGGTCAACGCCAAGGGCAGTCCGTACGTCAGCCATCTTCCGGACGCGATCGAGCACGGCGTGGAGATCCGTGCCAACAGCATGGCCGCAGCCGTCGAGATCGACGATTCCAGCGGCGCCGCCATCGGCGTGCGCTACATCGCCGAGGGATCCGACGAGCATCACCTCCAGCGCGCCCGCGCGGTGGCGGTGTGCGGGTACTCGATCGAGACCCCGCGGCTGCTGCTGCACTCGACCTCACGGCGTCACCCCAACGGTCTGGGCAACAACAACGACCTCGTCGGCCGCTTTGTGATGGTGCAGGGCGCCTCCCAGACCGCCGGGCGCTTCCCGGAGGAACTGCGCATGTACAAGGCGCCGCCCCCGGAGGTCTCCTCCGAGCAGTTCTACGAGACCGATGAGCGCCGCGGGTTTGCGCGCGGCTTCGCCATCCAGACGGTGTCACCGCTGCCCATCGGCTGGGCCGAGCACGTGCTCGCCGATGGCCACTGGGGGCGGGCGCTGCGCGAGTACATGCGTGACTACAACCACTGGGCGACGGTGGGCGTCCTCAATGAACTGCTGCCCCACCCGGAGAACCGCGTCACCCTCGCCGAGGAGAAGGACCGGTGGGGGCTCTCGGTGGCGAAGATGGACTACTCGCTGTCTGAGAACGACCAGCGCAACATGGAGTACTCGACGCGGGTGATCACCGACATCCTGCACGCCGCCGAGGCCCAGGACGTGCTCACCATCCAGCGCTTCGCCCATCTCGTCGGCGGCGCCCGGATGGGCAATTCTCCGGAGGAGAGCGTCGTCGACTCCGATCACCGCATCTGGGACACCCCCAACGTCTACTGCTGTGACGGCAGCGTGTGCCCCACGCAGGGCAGCGCCAACCCGGCGCTGACGATCATGGCGCTCGCCTCGCGCCTGGCCGAGCGGCTGGACAGCGGCGCCGCCTCCGGTCGCATCACTCATCCCCGGCAGGTGGCGGCATGAGCTCGCCGTCCGGTGCCGAGGTGGTGGTGGTGACGGGTGCCTCCGGCGGCGTGGGGCGCGCCATCGCCCATGCGTTCGGCAAGCGGGGCGCGCACGTGGCCCTGCTCGCCCGGGGCGACAAGGGCCTGGAGGACTGCCGGCGCGAGGTGGAGGCACTCGGCGGTCGGGCGCTGCCGATCCCCACCGACGTCGCCGACGCCGACGCGATCGAGGCGGCGGCGCAACGGGCCGAGGCCGAGCTGGGGGAGATCGACATCTGGGTCAACGACGCGATGGCGACCGTGTTTGCGAAGTTTGTGGATGTCACCCCGGAGGAGTTCAAGCGGGCCACCGAGGTCACCTACCTGGGAACCGTGTACGGCACGATGTCGGCGCTGAAGCGGATGACTGCGCGCAACCGCGGCACGATCGTGCAGGTGGGCTCGGCGCTCTCCTACCGCGGCATCCCGCTGCAGGCCGCCTACTGCGGGGCGAAGTTCGGCATCCGCGGCTTCACCGACTCGATTCGCACCGAGCTGCGCCACGACCGCAGCAAGGTCCACATCACGATGGTCCAGCTGCCCGGCGTCAACACCACGCAGTTCAACTGGTGTCGCTCCAAGCTCCCCAAGCATCCGCAGCCGGTGCCGCCCATCTACCAGCCGGAGATTCCGGCCGAGGCCGTCTACTGGGCCGCCCACCATCGCCGGCGCGAGCTGTGGGTCGGCTACAGCACCGTGCAGGCGATCGTCGGCACCAAGCTGTCGGGGCTGGCGGGGGACATCTATCTGGCCCGCACCGGGTTCTCCGGACAGCAGGTGCAGGACATGCCGGTCAGCCCGGACCGGCCGAGCAACCTGTATGAGCCGGTCCCGGACAAGGCGGCCACCCACGGCATCTTCGACGACCAGGCAAAGACGCGCAGCCCGCAGCTGTGGGCGGCCGAGCACCGGTATCTGACGGCCGGTGCCGTCCTGGCGGCAGCCGGCCTGGGGGCCGGGCTGGGAATGCGACGGCGCTGAGCGCGGGTGGCCGTGGGCGACGCGACGATCACCGAGGTCCGCGCGCAGGCGTACGAGGTCCCCTGCGAGCAGCACGAGTCCGACGGCACCATGGAGTGGGATTCGGTCACCGTCGTCGTCGCCGAGGTGGACGCCGGCGGCCGGACGGGCATCGGTTACACGTACGGCTCCGGCGCGATGACGCAGCTGATCACCGGCCCCCTCGCCGGCGCCGTCACGGGACGCGACGCGCTCGCCGTCCCCGGCGCGTGGTGGGCGATGATCGCCACCGTGCGCAACACGGGATGGCCGGGGGTGGCCGCCATGGCCATCTCCGCCGTCGACGTGGCGCTGTGGGATCTGAAGGCCAAGCTGTTCGATGTCTGCCTCGCCGATCTGCTGGGGCGGGCTCAGCCGGCGGTCCCCGTCTACGGCTCCGGCGGCCTGACCTCCTACACCGCGGCGCAGGTGTGCGAGCAGCTGGCCGGGTGGGTGGGGCAGGGCATCCCCCGGGTCAAGATGAAGGTCGGCCGCGATCCCACTGCCGACGTGCCGCGGGCGCGCGCCGCCCGGGAGGCGATCGGACCGGAGGCCGAGCTGTTCGTCGACGCCAACGGCGCCTATTCCCGCAAGCAGGCACTCGCGCTGGCGGCGCAGTTCTCCGAACTCGGCGTGTCCTGGTTTGAGGAGCCGGTCTCCTCCAACGACCTGGAGGGGCTGCGTCTGCTTCGCGACCGCGCGCCCGCCGGAATGGACATCACCGCGGGCGAGTATGGCTACACGCCGGAGTACTTCCGGCGCATGATCGGCGCCGGGGCCGTCGACGTCCTCCAAGCCGACGTCACGCGGTGCTGCGGCATCACCGGGCTGCTGGCCGTCGGTGATCTGTGCACCGCGTTTGAGCTTCCGTTCTCGGCGCACTGCGCCCCGCAGATCCACGCTCATGCCGGGTGTGCCGTGGGCCGGCTGCGCCACTGCGAGTACTTCCACACCCACGCGCGGGCGGAGCAGATCCTGTTCGACGGCGTCCTGGAGCCGCGCGACGGCTGCCTGTGCCCCGATGCCGGCCGCCCCGGGCTGGGGATCGAGCTCAAGCGCGCCGACGCGGAGAAGCTGGCCGCATGACCGCCTCCAAGGTCGAGGTGCTCACGGACATCGGCCGGCCGCATGTCCTGCGCGAGTACGCGCTCATCGCCGACGGCGAGCGCGGGGTCATCGTCGGCCCGCGCGGCGACTTTGCCTGGATGTGCTTCCCGCGCTGGGATTCCGACGCCTGCTTTGCGACGCTCATCGGCGGCAGCGGGACGTACGCGGTCACGCCCCAGGCACGCTACGTGTGGGGCGGCTACTACGAACACGGGCTCATCTGGCGCAGCCGGTGGGTGACCGACGAGGCAACGGTCGAATGCCGGGAAGCGCTCGCGCTGCCGACACGGCCGGATCGCGCCGTCGTGCTGCGGCGCATTCTGGCCCGCGAGGGCCCGGCCCGCGTGCGCGTGGTGCTTGACCTTCGCGGCGAGTTCGGCGCCCAGCAGCCGACGCGGATGCGGCGGGAGGATGACGGGCGCTGGACGGCGCGGATCGGAGAGACGCAGGTCACGTGGACGGGTGGAGAGCAGGCCGAGCGGCGCGCCGACGGGCGGGGCGCCCGGCCGCTGGTGATGGATCTGGAACTGGAGCAGGGCCAGACCCACGATCTGGTGCTGGTGCTCGACCGCTCCGGCACCGACGAGCCGCCGCCGGATGCCGACCGCGCCTGGAGCGGCACCGAGGCTGCCTGGACCGAGCGCGTCCCGGAGCTGAGCTCGCAGACGGCCGAGCGCGACGCGCGCCACTCCTACGCTGTCCTGAGCGGTCTGACCAGCAAGGGCGGCGGGATGGTGGCGGCGGCGACGATGTCGCTGCCGGAGCGGGCGCGGCAGGGACGCAACTACGACTACCGGTACGTGTGGATCCGCGACCAGTGCTTCGTCGGTCAGGCGGTGGCGAAGTCCGGGCCGCACGGCCTGATGGACGACGCCGTCCGGTTCGTCACCCAGTGCCTGCTCACGTACGGGGACAAGATGGCCCCGGCGTACACGATCACCGGCGATCCGGTGCCGGATGAGCGAACGCTCCGCCTGCCCGGCTACCCCGGGGGAAGCGACGTCGTCGGCAACTGGGTCAATCAGCAGTTCCAGCTCGATGCGTTTGGCGAAGCGCTGCTGCTGTTTGCGGCCGCCGCCGGGCACGACCACCTCGACGCCGACGGATGGCGCGCCGCCGACGTGGCGGTGGACGCCATCGAGCGTCGCTGGCGCGAGCCGGATGCCGGCGTCTGGGAGCTTGAGCCGGACGCGTGGACGCACAGCCGTCTCATCTGCGCTGCCGGGCTGCGCCGCATCGCCGCGCACCAGCCGAGCGAGCAGGCGGCGCGCTGGCTGGCGCTCGCCGACGTGATCGTCGCCGACACGTCGGAGCATGCCCTGCATCCCGCCGGGCATTGGCAGCGGTCGCCGACCGACGGGCGACTCGATGCCTCGCTGCTGCTGCCGGCGATCAGGGGCGGCATCCCCGCCGAGGATCCCCGGACGGTGGCGACGCTGCACGCGGTGATGCACGAACTGACGCGCGACGGATACTGCTACCGCTACCGCCCGGACGAGCGGCCGCTGGGCGAGTCCGAGGGCGCGTTCATCATGTGCGGGTTCGTCGTGTCTCTGGCCTGGGCTCAGCAGGGCGACCTCGTGCAGGCGGCCCGCTGGTTTGAGCGCAACCGCGCCGCGTGTGGGACCGCCGGGCTGCTCTCGGAGGAGTTCGACGTCATGCAGCGCCAGATGCGCGGGAATCTGCCCCAGGCGTTCGTCCACGGCCTGCTGCTGGAGTGTGCGCTGACCCAGCCGGAGGGTGCGGCGGTGCAGGAGGCATGAGGGTCCCGGCCGAGGAGATCGTGCGGGCCGGGTATGGAGCGTTTCTGCTCGTCGCTCCTGCGCGCGCGCTGGAGGCGGTGGCGCGCTCGCCGCTTGACCGCGCTTCGGTGCGCGTCGCCCGCGTCCTCGGTGTCCGCCATCTGGCTCAGGCGGCCCTCGTCGGCTCAGATCCCACTCCGGTGCGCAGGCTGGCGGGGGCGGTGGTCGATGCGTCGCATGCCGGATCGATGGTGCTGATGGCGCGCTGTTCCGACAGCGCGGTGCATCGCCGGCTGGCGCGTCGCAACGCCACCAGCGCGTCGCTGTTCGCCCTGACGGAGGGCGCCGCGGCCGCCGCCGGTTTGCGGTCTGACACGACGGGAATCGAGTAGTCAAGGACTCGAGCCGCAAGCGACCCGGCGGGAGTGATGTCGACGGCGAACAGGCAGGATGAGGTCATGACCGGATCGCCGCGACGGGTGCGGCTGGCCGACGAGTTCCCTGAGATCGTCGATCACCTCTCGGTGGAGGATCGCGAGCAGGCACGCCAACAGCTGGTGGCCGACGTCATCGTGGCCCGCTCGGGCAGCGGCATACCGGATGTGCCCAGCAGCGATGCCGGGCATCTGGGACTGCTCGTGCTCGACGGCCTGCTGGCGCGCGACGTCGTGCTGGAGCGCCCGCTGGCGACCGAACTGGTGGGGCGGGGTGATCTGCTCAAGCCGTCTGACCGTGACGGGCAGAACGCGCCGATCCCGTTCGGCGTTGCCTGGAGCGTGCTGCAGCCGGCCCGCTTTGCGGTGCTCGATCCGGAGTTCACGCGCATCCTGGGCCAGTGGCCGCCCGCGGTGGAGGCGATCCTCCGGGGGGCGAGCAACCGTGCCTACTGCCTGGCGGTGACGATGGCCGTCTCAAACCTGCGCCGGGTCGATTCCCGGCTGCTGGTGTTGCTGTGGTACCTCGCCGATCGCTGGGGGCGGGTGACGCCGGACGGGATCGTGCTGCCGCTCCGGCTCACGCACGAGACGCTGGCGCGACTGGTCGGCGCGCAGCGCCCGTCGGTGACGACCGCGCTCAGCCAGCTTGAGGATGAGGGACGCGTGCGGCGCACGCCGAACCGCGGCTGGCTGCTGCAGGGCGAGCCGCCGGTCGAGGTGACCGGCCAGCCGGCCAGCGCCCGGTGAGCTGAGTCGGTGGGGTGGCCGCGCGCGGGCCGCGCCGCCATGCGGTGAGCACGCGGCACGGCCCGGACGGCCGGATGAGCGTCAGGCGCTGGAGCGCGAGCGGCCGGAACGGCTCGAGGAGCTCGATCCGCTGGAGCGCGACGAGCTGGAACCGCCAGAGCGCGACGAGCTGCCGCCGGAGCGCGACGAAGCAGAACGCGACGCGCTGCCGCCGGAGCGCGAGGAGGCAGAGCGCGAGGCGCTCCCGCTGGACCGCGACGACGAGCTGCCACCGGCGCGGGACGAGGTGCGTGAACTTGACGACCCACCGGACGCGGCGCGCGACCCGCTCGTGCTCCGGGTCGAGCCAGAGCTTGAGCGGGAGCGGCTCGTCGTGCGCCGGCGGGTTGCCGTGGCCCGCTGGTCGCGCGGGATTTCGGCGCGGACGACGTCCTTGACCAGGCGCGGCAGTTCAGCCGCCAGGTACTTGGCCATCCGCTGCTCCTCGCGACCAATGCGCTTGGCGAGCTGGGCGGTCTCACGGTCGCCCACCTCGGTGGCGAACGTCTCGATGCGCAGGTACAGCGCGATCTCCACCTGCTCCTCGCGCAGCTCCTCCTGCGCGTTGCGCACGTGGGTCTCAGCCTGCTCGGTCACCATGGCGCGGGCTGCGCCCACCTGGCCCTTGACCGCGGAGACGGTCTTGCCCGCGGCCTCGCCGACGACCTTCGGAACGCCGGGAATGGACGGCGTCCCGCTCGCCTGGCCGCCGAGCTGCTTGATGCGCCGGGCGACGGCACGCTTGTGCTCGCGCGTCTCCTTGAGGTGCTGCTGCAGGCGCTTCTTGTACGGCGCCTTCTGCGTGAGCGAGATGTGGGCAGCCAGGTCGACCTCCAGCTCCGCCTCCTTGGCGTAAGCCTCGTTCAGCCACAGCACCAGCTTGGCGTCGCGTTCGTTGAGATCCTTGTCCTTTGCCATCTACGCTCCTTTTCGTTCGTCTCAGAAGAACTCGCGCGCAGGGCAGCGTGCGCCCAGGCGGGCCCTCGGATGTGCTCTTCCCCACATGCGCGTGATGTGAAACTGTGACGCGCCCGCGCGTCCCTGTCCACCGCCACTGATTATCGCCCGGATGATCAGGGCAGTGACTTGACCCATGCGGGTTGTTGTGGTTGGTGGCACCGGAAACGTGGGAACGAGCGTCATCCGCTCGCTGGCGGAGCATCCGGAGATCAACGAGATCCTGGCGCTCGCCCGGCGGCCGCCGCGCCGCGCGCTGGAGGGGGCGGAGTTCGTCGCCGCCGACGTGCGCACCAGCGCCCTGGAGCCGATCTTCCGCGACGCCGACGCCGTGATCCACCTCGCCTGGCTGATCCAGCCGGGACGTGATGAGGCGACCACGCACTCCGTCAACGTCACCGGCAGTTGCCGCGTGTTCGACGCCGTGGTGCGCGCGGGCGTGCCCTCGCTTGTCTATGCGTCGTCGGTGGGCGCCTATTCGCCCGGTCCCAAGGATCGGCTCGTCGACGAGTTGTGGCCGACCGGCGGCATCCATACGTCGTTCTACTCCCGCCACAAGTCGGCCGTCGAGCGTGAGCTTGATCGCCTGCAACAGGATCAGCCGCAGGTGCGCGTCGTGCGTCTGCGGCCCGGGCTGATCTTCAAGCGCACCGCGGCCACCGAGATCCGCCGCCTGTTCCTGGGGCCGTTGCTGCCGAACATCATCTTTCGTTCGTGGCTGGCGCCCATCTCACCGGCGGTGGACGGGCTGCGCTTTCAGGCGGTGCACTCCGACGACGTGGGAGATGCCTACCGGGCTGCGGTCCTGTCTGACCGTGCGGGGGCGTTCAACATCGCCGCTGATCCGGTGATCGGTCCGCCGGAGTTGGCCCGGATGCTCAATGCCCGCCCGGTGTCAATCCCGCCGTCGGTGTTACGGGCCGGTGTCGCGGCGACGTATGCGTTGCATCTACAGCCCGCCGAGCCCGGGTGGGTTGACATGGGGCTGGGCGTGCCGCTGATGAGCACCGAGCGGGCGCGCCGCGAGCTGGGATGGGAGCCGCGCCACACCGCGATCGAGGCTCTGCACGAGCTGGCGGAGGGCCTCCGGGCGGGCGCGGACGACGACACCTGGCCGCTGGCGCGGTCCACCAGCGGGCCGCTGCGGCTCCGCGAGTTCCTCACCGGGGTCGGTCATCGCCAATGACCACGCCGCGGGCGCGCCGCCCGCCGGCCGCATGCTTGGTCTCGGCCGCAACGGGAAAGCTAAGAGAGACACCCGGCTATCCACCGGTATGAAAAGGAGGTAGGGGAGTGGCCGACAACATGGGTAATGGAGCCGCCACAGATCGTTCGATGGCCGAACTGCTCCGGCAGCTGTCTGATCAGACGGCGACGCTCGTTCGCCAGGAGCTGGAGCTGGCCAAGGTTGAGCTGACCGAGAAGGGCAAACAGGCCGGCATCGGCGCGGGGATGTTCGGCGCCGCCGGCGTCTTTGGCCTCTATGCGCTGGGGGCGCTCACGGCCGCGGCCATCCTCGCTCTCGGCTTGGCCGTATCCGGCTGGCTGGCCGCGCTCATCGTCGCCGCTGCCCTCGGCATCATCGCCGGCGGGCTGGCGCTCACCGGGAAGGGCCGGGTCGCCCGCGGCGTGCCGCCGACTCCGGAGCAGACGGTGGAGACGGTCAAGGAGGACGTGCAATACACCCGCGAGCGCGCGATGGAGGGACGTCGATGAGCGACGAGCAGCCGACCGTTCCCACCGAGGACACGGAGTCCCGGTCCGCGGAGGACATCCGCGCGGACATCGAGCAGACCCGCGAGCAGTTGGGTGAGACCGTCGAAGCGCTCGCGGCCAAGACGGACGTCAAGGCTCAGGCGCATGATCGGATCGGGGCCGCGAAGGAGACGGTGGCGGAGAACATCGGCGCCGCGCGCGAGTCGGTGAGCGCCAAGGCCGGCGAGTTCGCCGCCCGCGCTCGCGAGGCGACTCCGGATTCCGCCGGGGCCGGTGCTCAGCAGATGGGCGAGACGATCCAGCAGCGGCCGCTGCCGTTTGCGGTGGCCGGCGCGTTTGCCGCCGGGCTGCTGATCGGCTGGCTGCTGCACCGCGGGTGACGGCGCGATGAGCACGCGCGCGCCTGACAGTCGAACCGTTTCCCCCCGGTCCGGCGAGAAACCTCAGCAGCCGACGGACCTTCCGCGCCGGGCGCTGCCCGGCGTTCTGAAGCGCACGCTTCGTGAGTTCAACGCCGATCATCTCACCGACGTGGCGGCGGCCCTGACGTACTACGGGGTGCTCTCGATCTTCCCCATGCTGATTGTGATCGTCTCCGTCCTGGGCCTCATCGGCACCTCGGTGACCGGTCCGCTGATCAACAACCTGAAAAGCGTCGCCCCCGGCCCGGCGCAGACGATCTTCACGGATGCGATCAGGAATATCCAGTCTCATCAGGGCACCGCCGGCGTGCTGTTCGTCGTCAGCCTGGCCGGAGCGCTGTGGTCGGCATCTGGCTACGTGGCCGCGTTCATGCGCGCGTCCAACATCGTGTGGGACGTGGAGGAGGGACGCCCCTTCTACAAGACCTATCCGCTGCGGCTGGCGGTCACGGTGGTCACGGTGCTGCTGTTGACGGCGAGCGCTGCGGCCGTCGTCTTCACCGGGTCACTGGCCGGCCAGCTTGGCAACGTGATCGGTGTCGGCTCGACCGCGGTGCAGGTCTGGGACATCGCCAAGTGGCCGGTCCTGGCGCTGGTGGTCGCCTTCATCCTGGCGATCCTCTACTGGGCGGGGCCCAACGTCCGGCAGCCGGGTATTCCCTGGGTGAGCCCGGGGGGCATTGTCGCCGTCGTGCTGTGGATCGTGGTGTCCGGGCTGTTTGGCTTCTACGTGTCCAACTTCTCCTCCTACAACAAGACCTACGGCGCGCTCGGCTCCGTCGTGGTGTTCCTGGTGTGGCTGTGGCTCACCAACATCGTCATCCTGCTCGGCGCCGAGCTCAACGCGGAGCTGGAGCGCGGTCGACAGATCGAGGGCGGTCATCCGCCGGACGTGGAGCCGTACCTTCCGCTGCGCGACGAGCCCAAGGGATAGCGATGGACCGGGCGGCGATGTGGCAGCGACAATGACGACAGCGAGTGAGGTGGACAGCCATGGGTAAGGTCGCGTTTCTGCCGTTCAGCCTCGGCAGCGGACTGCTGGCCGGGCTGATCGCGAAGCGAGTGTTTGCGCTTGTGTGGGGCATGGTCGACGACCAGGAGCCGCCCAAGCCGGAGCATCGCAACGTGCATCTCGGCAAGCTGATGGCCGCCGTGGCCATCGAGGGGCTGGTGTTCGCGCTGACGCGGGGCCTCGTCGATCACGGGTCGCGACGGGCGTTTGAGCGGCTCACGGGATCGTGGCCGGGCGATGCGGAGCCGGAGGCCGAATAGCGTCCCGGCGGTCCGCCGTCGCGCCGCCTGGGCCGCGAGATCCAGGCAATTTCAGCCGGGGCCGGAATCTGTGATTGCCAGCCGCGCAGACGGGGTAGTGGGGGAGTGGCCAATTAGCCAGTAGGCCCTCTCCTCCCCGGGATTGCGGGTGGGCACGGCGTCGGCGGCACCATCGTCGTGCCTCCCGCCATCCCCGCGGGAGCCTCTCGATTGCACCGACCGCGCACGGGTAGCTGTCAGATGTCCGTGTGAATCTGCATCTGGAGGTGGACAGTGACCGAGCACCCTGAGCGCCCTGATTCCGAGGAGGAAGTGCAGCGCGAGCGCCGTGAGAGCACCGACCTCGGCTATCGCGACACCGAGGAGGAGCGTGCGTACGAGCAGGCCGCGGAGGAAGAGGGCGATGGTGCGGCAGGGGGCGATGAATCAGCGGCCGACGGCGGGTGAGCGCGCCGGGCCGGGGGCGGGCGAATCGAGGCGTCAGCGCCCGGAACCCACCGCGCCGGCGGCGCGAGCGCCGGCGGCGGCCGGACGGGGGTGCGAGCCTGTCGACGCCAGCGCCAGGACGACGACGCAGATCATGATCGCGGCGACTCCCCACATGATCCGCGTGAACACGCGGTTGATGCGCCTCCAGTCGGCAAAGAGCAATGGATTCATTGTGTCTGGTGTTACCCGGGGAGGAGCGCAGGACACCGGCACCGCGTGCGTCACGTCGTGTGACTGACGGTCCTTTCCGCCTGCTCCCGCCCGGTGGTTGGGAACGAGGTGAGATCAGCGACGAGCGCTGTTCACCGGGCTGTACCCGGTCCGGGCGCTCTCCAATCGGCCGCGTGCGCTCGCTGACCGACTGCTGACGCGCCGGTTGAGCCCCTGTTCGTTTGCAACCGAGCGGGTCGATCCGGCGCAATTGCGGGGGTACGGTGAAACCAGCCTGAGGCGATAAACGCGCCGCAGGTACAAGCTCAAGTTGGTACGGCAGGCCGATCCTCAGCGGTTTTCCTGGCGCGACGGAATCACAACGCCCCACGGAGACCTGTATGCACTCAACTGCGCCCCCGCGCCCGCGCGCCGTCGCGCCCGCGCACTCAATCGACACAAACATCCTGGCGTACCGCTGGCGAGAGCGCGGAGACCGAGCGGCGCGTGACGAACTGTTCAACCGCTTCCTCCCGCTCGCTCGCAAGCTGGCTGGGCGGTACACCAATCCGCACGAGCCCCTTGAGGATCTCGTCCAGGTGGCGTCCGTCGGTCTGCTCGGCGCGATCGACCGCTTCGACCCGCGCCGGGGCGTGCGGTTCCCGGCCTTCGCCATCCCCACCATCCTCGGCGAGCTGAAGCGGTACTTCCGCAACACCGGCTGGTCCGCGCACGTGCCGCGGGGTGCCCAGGAGATGGCGCTGCGCGTCGATCGGGCGGCTCGGCAGATCACCGCCCAGACCGGACGCCATCCGCGCGTCGAGGAGCTCGCCGAGTATCTGGAGGTTCGCTCGGAGGATGTGCTGGCGGGGCTTGACGCCGGAACCGCGCACTACTCGGTCTCGCTCGACGCGCCGGTCTCCAACGCCGACGGCGACGAGCCGGACGCGCTGGGGGACAGCATCGGCCACGAGGACGACAGCTACGCGCTGGTCGAGACGACGATCGCGCTGTCGGCGGCGGTGGCGCGGCTGCCGTACCTGGAGCGGCGCGCGCTGGCCCTGCGCCTTGACTGTGACATGAAGCAGACCGAGATCGCCCGCGAGCTCAACTGCTCGCAGATGCAGGTCTCAAGGCTGTTGCGCCGGGCGGCCGCCAAGCTGCGGGAGATGACCGAGCCGGACCTCCAGCGTCCCGGCGACGCGGCCGCCGGTTAGCCCGGCGGTCCGTGCCACTGGCGTGCGGCGATGTGCCGCGCGCCGGGATCGGCCGCTCGCGGCCTCCCCTCAGCCGGTGGAGTGCTGGTCGGTGTCGCCGACGGGACTGTCGTCCTTCTCGTCGGGCATCATCGGCGCCTTTGACCGGCGGGCCGTCTCCGAGCCACCCTCGGCCCCGGGCTCCCCGGGCTCGTCCTCAGGAGCCGGCTCCCTGCGCTGATCCTCTTCAGCTGCCACGCTCATCACCTCCTCTGGGTCGTGGGTTGGAGTGCGTTGACGTTCGCCTACCCGGCGGCCAAACCCGGTTAACGGTCGTGCCTGTCGCTGCCGAGGCCCTGCAAAGCCGGGCCGCTGCACCCGGGCCACCGCCCAGCGGTGAACGCGCGCGGTCCCGCGAAAACGGCAGCAGTGAAGACGGGGTTCGCCGGCGGGGGTGGAATGCGGGCGAGAACCCGCCCCCCAGGATCACATCCGTTCGAAACTCGAATCCGGGCTGACGGTCTGGAACGCACCTGCCGCTGCAGGTCGCTCACGGACGAAATCGGAAGGCGCGATCCGAGTTTCGAACAAACCGGGGGTCCGCCGCCGCCGCCGCGCCGGCGCCCCGGGTGCTGCCTCCGTGCCCGCCGGGCCTGCCGCCGGTTCCCCCGTCCCCGGCGACCTGCCGTTTGACCAGCGCGGACGCCTCGCCGAGCCGGGCTGGCCCAAAGCGGCCTTCATCGAGCGCTGTTTTGCCGGCGATCAGACGAACTGGTCGGCGCCGGATGACGCATGCGTGCAGGCGATGCTCCGCTCCGCCGGGCTGCGCGTCGTCGCCGCTACCGCGCATGAGACCTACGTCTGCGAGCGGGACGCCGAGCGCGATCCGGCGCGCCCGCTGCGCGAGGCTGAGCTCAGCGCGGCGACGGGCGAAACCAGTGCGCTCCCCACAGCCAGCCGCTGAACTCCTCCGCCGAGGCCCCGCGCTGGAGGACATCAAGGTGGATGAGGCGCAGCCCGTCGTCGATGAGATCCTGGGCGATCACACCGCGTCGTACGTCGTATCCGGCGATCGTGGTCGCGTTGTCATGCTGACACGGGCGCCGAGGGAATGCACCGTCGCCGACACGGCGCGGGTTTCGTACACCGGGACAGGGGTAGCCGAATGACATGTGGTTGTTGTTCTTCGCTTTGCCGCTGGTGATCGTCATGGTTGTGGGGGGCCTGCTCGCCGGCGGAATCTTCACCATCGTGTTCATCCCCCTCGCCGCGATCATCATCGCCGGCACCATCATCTATCTGATGTGGGGCAGGGCGACCGAACGGGAGAACATCCCCGGCGAGCGTGAGTCCGTCGAGCCCCTCCCGCACACGCATCACAGCAACGCGGCGTCGGCGCCCAGCCAGCCGGACGAGCTCGTCAACGCTCGCCAGGGCCAGCAGTAGCGGCTCGGCGGCCGGGATTCCGGCTGCTGGTACGGGCAACGCCGGCCAGACGGACCGCGGCAGGGATTGAGGTGCGTACCGACGGCCGCGCACCGGCCGCCGAACGTGCGGATGGGAGGACGAGACGACCGATTTGTTCGAGATCCGGAACGGAGCTGACCGTCTGGAACAAAACTGGCGCTAGAGGGCAGGGACGGCCGAAATCCGGCGGCGTGATGCGGATTTCGTACAGATCGGCGGTCCTTCCGCTCGCCGGTGCCGGCTACACCGCCTCCATCCGCCCCCGCGCCCGCCGCACCGGCGGACCGATGCCCAACTCCTCGGTGAGGGTGAAGAACGCCCGCGCGTACGGTGACGTGTCCGTGCGCCGGCGGAGCGCCGTCCAGTCGATCTGCTCACGACAGGCCCGGGCGATGCCGAGCAGGCTGCCGTAGTCAAGCGAGTGCTCGTCGAGGGCCATGAGCTTGGTCACGAGCACGTCGTCAAGGGCCATCACCGGCGTCTCCACGGCGAGTACGGGGATGAGCTGCGCCCGCGCGAACACCTCGTCGGTGATCTGGAGCCCGGTGGGCCGGAAGATGATGTCGATCATCGCCTCGCCGTGCCAGGCCTTGACCAGCCACTCCTCCGGCGGCCGCTCCGGAGTCATGCCCGCGTCCTCCAAGGCGGCGAGCGCCGCCTCGGCGTCGCCGGGGCGGACCATGAAATCCAGGTCCTTGCCCGGCTGCGGGCCGCCGCGCGCCCAGGCGGCGAAGCTGCCCGCCAGCAGGAAGGGGACGCCGGCACCGCGCAGCGCGGCGACGCCCACCCGGCAGGCGTCGGCCAGCGGCGCAAACGAGTCGTTGGGAGTCATGTCCATGCGGGTACCCGGTTTGGGATGCCAGATGCTCATGTCCAGGAGGCGGCCACTCGGATCCGGGTGGCGGCCGCCGGCGATCTGCATTGCCGGGAGGACGCCGGCGAGCGGGTGGCGGCGTCGATGGCCGAGGTCGCGGCGCAGTCGGACCTCGTTCTGCTGTGCGGGGACCTGACGACCCACGGCCGCCCGGAGCAGGCGGCGGTGCTGGCCGATGCCTGCGCCGGGCTCGACGTTCCCATCTATGCCGTCCTGGGCAACCATGACTGGCACTGCAACCAGGCCGCGGAGCTGGTGGCCGAGCTGGAGCGCGGGGGCGTCGAGGTCCTGGAGCGGGAGAGCCGCACCGTTGCGGTGAACGGACTGGAGGTGGGGCTCGTCGGCCTGAAGGGATTCGTCGGCGGCTTCGCCGGATCGCATCTCCCGGACTTCGGAGAGCCGCTGCTGCGGCGCGTCTACGCCGAGACCTCCGGCGATGTGGAGGCGCTGGACCAGGGGCTGCGTGACGTGGCGCTCGCCCCCCTGCGCATCGTGATGCTCCATTACGCGCCGACGACGACGACGATCGAGGGGGAGCCGCCCGGGATCTGGGCGTTTCTCGGCTCCGATCGGCTGGCCGCCCCCATCGCCGAGCATGAGCCGGACCTCGTCGTCCACGGCCACGCCCACGCAGGAACGTTTGAGGGCGCGATCGGCGCCGTCCCCGTCTACAACGTGTCGGTGCCCGTCATCGCACGGGACTTCTGGATCTTCGAGCTCGACCGCCAAGCGCACCCGGGACCGGCGATCCACTGACCGTCGGCACGGCGGCGTCGCCGCGGATCCCCGCGGCCAGCTCCGGAGACTCCCAGGCGGGCTCCTCACCCTGCTCCCAGACGTCGAGATCCGGCCGCTGCAGCCGCGCGCGGCCGAGCAGGCCGATGAAGAGGGCGACGAGCCCCCCGCCGCCGGCCAGGCCAAAGCACACCCACATCGCCGGGCCGATCCCCTGCGCCGGTGACGCGGAGACCGTCATCGCCAGATGCAGCAGGATGGGCGCCACCATGAACGCGGCCACGCCCCGCAGCAGCTCGATGAGCGCGAACACGCGCTGGATCTGCCCGGAGGCGAGCGAGAACCCGGCGATGAACAGCGCGGGGGAAACCGAGGCGCCGACGCCGAGACCGACCAGTCCGGAGCCGACGACGACGAGCGCGTGGGGTCCGGTCGCCACCCCGGTCAACACAGCGGCGCCCCCGGCGAGGAGCGCCATTCCGGCAAGCGCGAGCACCGGCGTTAGGCGCGTACGAAACAGAGCGCCGAAGATGACGGCGGTCACCACGGCACCGCCGAACTCCGGCCAGAAGAGCATCGCCACATGGACCGGGCTCGGCGGGCCGGGCTGTTTCTGCAGCGCGGTCTCGGCGAGCTCGATGGCCGCCACCGAGGCCGCTCCGGCGGTCATCGCCACGATGATGCCCGTCACCGGGAACGTCGTCGCCACCTTGCGCACGGGCATGAGCGGGTGCCGGGTCACGAACTGGTAGACGACGAGGATCACGATCAGGGCCGCGCCGCCGACGAGCGGGATGAAGACGATCGCGCTCATCATGGGGTGGGTCGTCAGCTCGGAGGCGCCGAAGAAAGCCGCGGCGCAGCCACCCCCGGCCAGCGCCATCGCCACCCAATCCCACGGCGCGCTCGGATCCTGGGGCCCCTGATCCTCGAATATCAGCAGCGCAAACAGCAGGGCGAGCGCGCCCAGCCCGGCCACGATCCAGAACAGGGGACGCCAGCCGCCCAGGCCCGCCTGCACCCCGCCGAGAACCGGGCCGACGGCGACGGCGCCGAAGATGCACATGTTCATGACCACGCCGGTGATCGGCATCCGTGACGTCGGCCAGCCGGTGACCAGCGGCGGGACGGCGGCGATCAGCATCAGGCTGGTCGTCATGCCCTGCAGGACGTGTCCGGCGATGAACAGGCCGGGCAGCGGAGCCCACGCCGCAAGGACCGAGCCGATCACAAACAGCGTCGCGTAGAGAATGAGCATGCGCCGTCCGCGCAGGTGGACGGCAAACTGCACCGCCACCACCGTGCCGAAGGCGTATCCCGCATTCGCCATGCCGGTTGTCAGCTGCAGCGCCTGGGGGCTGAGCCCCACCCCTGTGCCGAGAACCTGCTGAAGCGGTGTCAGCGCACTGGTCAGCGCGAGGTAGGGGATGAGGGCGAAGACGACGAGCGCCACCGCTGCGGGATAGCTGTCGGCGAGCGGGCCCCGGAACCGCATCAGCTCGCCCAGCGGGGGGCGGCCGAGATCGGCAGGGTGAGGCGGACGTGACGGCGGATCGGCACCGCCGGTGGGCTACCCGGAGCTCCACGGCTAATCACGCCACGCCGCCCGGGCGGGGGGCTGTGTGCCTGGCGGTGTGAGGCGGCGGGCGCAACCGGGTAGGGGAGGCAGGATGGCCAATCTGACCGACATCGCCCCGGCCAACCCGTTTGCCGGGCATTCCCCGGAGCGGGAGCGCCCCCTCGGCGGGTACGCCATCCTGATGGGCACCTTCACCGCCCTGTCCGCCGCGTTTGGCACGTGGTTTCGCCGCTCCGGACGCGAGCTCCCGGAGGCGATCTCCGCTCGCGACCTGGCGCTGGTGACCGTCGCCAGCCACAAGGCGGCACGGATGGTCACGCGCGACCGCGTGGCGAGCGCCGTGCGGGCGCCATTCACCGAGTATCAGAGCGATGCCGGCCCGGGCGAGGTCAACGAACGCGCGCGCGGCCGCGGGCTGCGCCGAGCGATCGGCGAGCTGCTCGTCTGTCCGTATTGTCTGGGCATGTGGATGAGCGCGGGGATGACGGCGTCACTGGTGGTCTTCCCGCGGTTCACCCGCTGGTTCGCCGCTGTGCTCGTTGCCTTCTTCGGCTCCGAGTTGCTGAACATCGCCTACGTGCGCGCCGAGAAGCTGCTCGAGAGCTGAGCAAACCCCTGTGGGCGAGCTCGGCCGACCGGCCGCCTGCGCCTTCCCCTGGCCGTCATTCCGCGTAAGCTGAGTGGGTGCAAAACGCGACCGAGCCGGAAGCGGAGCGAAGTGGCCACAGCATCGTCGTCATCGGTGCGTCCGCGGGAGGGGTCGAGACGCTCATCCGAGTCGTCCGGGGGCTGCCCACGGATCTGGCGGCCACCGTCTGCATCGTGCTGCACCTCGCGCCCGGCAGTCCCAGCGCGCTGCCGTCGATCCTCCAGCGAGCCAGTTCGCTGCCGTGCCGACCGGCGGAGGACGGAGCGCCGCTGCGCCCCGGGGAGATCCTCGTCGCGCCGCCAGACCGTCACCTCACCGTCGAGGACGGCCAGGTCTCGCTCACCGTCGGACCGCGTGAGAACGGACACCGCCCGGCGATCGACGCCCTGTTTCGCACCGCGGCCGTCGCCCAGGACGGGCGGGTCATCGGCGTGATTCTCTCCGGCACCCGCGACGACGGCACCGCGGGCCTGGCCATGATCAAGTCCTGCGGCGGGACCGCAGTCGTCCAGGATCCGGAGGAGGCGATGTACCCGGGGATGCCGGCCAGCGCCATCGCTCATGTGGCGGTCGACATCGTCGTCCGCAGCGA
>DASSZQ010000326.1:0-2722 GCA_035702755.1 Solirubrobacteraceae bacterium
CGGTTGCGCAGCGTGAACGCTCCCTCAAAGGCGCGGCTGCCCAGGCCGATCCGGCCGCCCCCGTCAGGCACGGTTCCCTGCCAGCTCGCCGTCGCGCTGCGGCTCACGCGAACGCTCACAATCACCTCTCCCCTCGCTAGATAGTGTGCGCGATCAAACCATTCCCGCCGTAACCGCGCAACCGAGGGAGTCCCTGATGACCGAGATCCTTAACCAAACGTTGGATGTGGGCCGGATCCGGGGACGCTTCTCGTCGCTGCAGGAGGGGTTCGCCTTCTTCGACGCGCCGGGGGGCTCTCAGGTCCCGGATGAGGTTGGCGACGCCATCGCCCGCGCGCTGCGGGAGGCGAGCGCCAACCTGGGCGCCGGTTACGCCACCAGCCACCGCGTCGCGGAGATCCTGGAGACGGCCGAGGCCAACGCCGCCCGCTTCCTGGGCTGTGAGGCGCGCGAGATCACCTTCGGCCCCAACATGACCTCGCTGAACTTCGCCCTGTCGCGGACGGCGGGGCGCGAGTTCGCTCCCGGCGACGAGATCCTCGTCTCCTCCGCCGACCATGACGGTGGCGTGGCGCCGTGGCTGGAGCTCGCCCGCGACCGCGACCTCGTCGTCCGCCACATCGATCTGCATCCGGACACGACGCTGGACTTCGACGACCTGGCGGCCAAGCTGTCGGAGCGCACCCGCGTCGTCGCCTTCGCCTGGGCATCAAACGCGGTCGGCACCATCGTCGACGCCGCCCGCGTATGCGCGATGGCCCATCAGGCCGGAGCCCTCGCCTGGGTCGACGCCGTCCACTACGCCGCGCATGAGCCGATCGACGTGCGCGTGATCGAGGCCGACGTGCTCATCTGCTCGCCGTACAAGTTCTGCGGCCCTCACCTCGGCGTCGCCTACGGCCGGGCGTCGGTGACCGAGTCCTGGCGCCCGTACAAGGCGCGGCCGGCGGCGATGGACCCGCTCGGCCGGCGCTTTGCCACTGGCACGCTCCCCTACGAGCTGCTCGCCGGGTTCAACGCGACGATCGATTACCTGAACTCGATCGGCGGCTTTGCCGCGATCGTGCCCTACGAGCGCTCCCTGGGCGAGCGGTTTTTGAGCGGCATCTCGGACTCGGTCTCCGTCTACGGACTGCCCGGAATGGCGGGACGGGTTCCCACCTTCCTCGTCAACGTCGACGGCATCCCCGCCGCCGAGGTCGCCACCCGGCTGGCCGGACAGCAGATCGGTGTCTGGGCCCATGACCACTGGTACTCACTCGACCTCTACCAGCGTCTCGGCTACGAACAGGACGCGATCCGCCTCGGCTTCATCCATTACAACAGCGCCGCGGAGGTCGACCGGCTCATCGCGGCGCTCAACGACTGCGCCGCCTGAACGCGACGGCGGCGGCCGCCGGACAGGTAAACGGGCGTGATCAGCCGGCCGGCGGAGCGCCGCCGTTGCTGGCCGCCTCGGCCTCAAACAGCTCCACCAGGCGGCTGCGCATCTCCCACAGCTTCGGCAGCTGACGCTGGGCGACGAGCTTGGCGAGCAGCTGGACGGGCGTGCCCTGGATGCCGATCGACTCCTCGCCGATCGCCCGGGCGACGACGCTGTAATGGCGAAAGCGCCACAGCCGCAGGCGTTCGTCGTAGTCGGTGAGGACCTCGGCGAGCTGGTGCATGTCGGCAAACTCCGCCCGGCGGCGGTACACGTCCTCCAGCGGCGTGCCCGTGCGCTCCAGCGCGCGCTCAAAGGCTCCGCCGAGCGCCGGGGTGACCCGGGCCAGGTTGCGAAACCCCGGGGAGTCAAAGCCGCTGCCGTGCCCGAGCGCGGTGCGCACGACGTTGTAGTCCCACGGGTCAAGCAGGTCGAGCATGTCGAGCGCGTCCGTCACCTGGCGCAGGCACAGCACCGCCCGGCGCATGTGCCACGTGGCGGCGAGCAGGTGGTCGTCGTCGATCTGGCGGGTCGCCTCCTGGATCTGGGCGACGGCGAACTTCAGCCACAGCTCCGAGGACTGGTGGACGGTCTGGAACAGCAGCTCGTCCGGGTGGACCTGCTCCTCAGGTGGCTTCTGCAGCGACAGCAGCTCGTCGGTGCGCAGGTAGCGCTCGTAGTCGCTGGCGCCGGGACCGGGCAGGATGGGGGCGTTGGGCTCATCGGTCATCGGTCACCTCCGCCTCGGAGTATGTCGGCCAGCGTGGCCAGATTGATGTTTCCCCCGGACACGATGCAGGCGACGCGTCCGCCGCCGGCGCCGCCGGCCAGGGCAACCGCGACGGCCAGCGCGCCGGCGCCCTCGGCGATCACCCGGACGCGCTCGGCCAGCGTCCGCACCGCGGCCTCGACGTCAACGATGGGCACAGCGCGGGCCTCGTCGACGAGCTCATGCAGCCGCGGCCACATCTGATCAAGCACGCGGCGGCTGCCGGCGCCGTCGACCAGCGAGGGCGCAAACGGGGCATCGACGGGTTCCCCGGCGGCGAGGGCGGCCACAAGGGCGGCCCCCGTCTCCGGCTCGGCGGTGACGATCCGCGTGTCCGGCTTGCGCGCCCGGATCGCCGACGCAATGCCGACGGTCAACCCTCCCCCACCGACCGGGATCACGACCGTGTCCACATCCGGCAGGTCCTCCAGGATCTCCAGGCCGATCGTGCCGTTGCCCGCCATGACCGCCTCATCGGCGACGGGATGGATGAACAGCCCCGGCTGGCCGGGAACCGACCCGGTGACGAT
>DASSZQ010000231.1:0-5574 GCA_035702755.1 Solirubrobacteraceae bacterium
GTGGGATGGGAACACCCCGCTTGAGGAGACGCTGGGGGCCCTGCAATACCTCGTGGACTCCGGCAAGGTCCGCTACGTCGGCGTCTCCAACTACGCCGGCTGGCAGCTGATGAAGGCGCTGGGGATCGCCGAGCGCGAGCATCTCCCCCGCTTCGTCTCCCAGCAGATCTACTACTCGCTCCAGGAACGCTCGGCCGAGTACGAGCTCATCCCGGCGGCGATCGACCAGGGGCTGGGCACGCTGGTGTGGAGCCCGCTGGCGGGTGGCCTGCTGTCCGGCAAGTACCGTCGCGGCCAGGCGGCACCGGAGGGATCGCGCCACGTCGGCGAGTGGGACGAGCCGCCGGTGTACGACGAGGACCGCCTCTACGACACGATCGACGTCCTGGTGGAGATCGCCGAGGGTCACGGCGTGTCGGCGGCGCAGGTGGCGCTCGCCTGGCTGCTCCGCCGGCCCAGCGTCAGCTCGATCGTGATCGGCGCGCGCACCGACGAGCAACTCGCCGACAACCTCAGGTCAGCCGAGCTTGAGCTCTCCGGCGAGGAGTGCGCCCGGTTGGAGGAGGTCAGCCGGCAGCCCCTGCTGTATCCCTACTGGCACCAGCGCAAGACGGCGGCCGACCGGCTCAGCGACGCCGACCGGGCGCTGCTGGCGCCGTACCTCGCCGCCTGACCGGCGCGCCCGGCCGGGCGCGGACCGTGACGCTGACCCGGGCTGCGTGCGGCAGTGCCCGCAGCTCGAGCAGCGCCGCATTGCGGCGCGACAGGACCCACGCTCCGGTGACCTGCACCGTGTAGCCGGTGGGGTACGTGTATGGCGGCAGCTCCAGGTCGGTCGCCACCCGCAGCGCGCGGTCCGGGCGGTAGCGATAGCGGAACGTGCGGGTGGCGGGGTCAAACGACTGCGCGCCCGGCACGCCGGCGGTCGCCCACGGGTACGGGACGGCGAGGGCGCGGGCCATGGCCGGGATCGGCTGGCGGGTGGCCTGGTCAAGCAGACCTTCGGCGGCATCTCCGGCCGTGGGATCGTCGAACTGCATCGCGGACCAGTACGTCCAGGAGAGGTTCATGGTGTCGGCCGCGCCGGACACAGACCGGACCAGCGGCGGGTTGTCGGAGGCACCGAACTCGTCCATGATCCAGGGGGGACCGCCCGGCTGATCGGTGCGCGTCCGGTGCCGCTCGGCCTGCGTCTGGCGCAGCTGCGCGGGCACCGCGCCGTAGACATGAAAGGCGAGCGCCAGGCGCGGGAAGCGCAGCGGCTCGGTGATCCCGATCGTCTCCGGGGTGCCGTAGTCGGTGGCACCGCTCGGCTCAAACAGCACGACATGGGTTCGATCCGCCGCCTCGATCGCGCCGATGAGGCCCTCAGGCAGGGCGGCCGGGCGGCCGGCGGCAGCACAGGACCGCGGCTCGCGCACCGGACCGCCGTAGTCGCACTGAAGCTCGGCGTCGAAATCCCGGACGCGAAAGTCGTTGGGCTCGTTGTAGACCTCGTAGCCGATGACCGCCGGGTTCCCGCGGTAATGGCGCGCCACCGCCTGCCAGACGCGGGCGTACTGCGCCTCCAGATCGCCCCGCACGTCGTTGGCGAAGAAGTGGTGGATCGCCGTCTGGACCGCTGGTGAGGAGTACGCCGTCCCCCACCCCGGTGGGGCCCTGAACGCCTCCCGGCCGGTGCAGGTCGCCCACAGGGGTGCCCCCTCGCCGCTCCACGGGGTGGTGCCCAGCGCGTCCGAGAACGCCGAGCCCCACACATCGGAATGCATGTCGAGGATGACCCGCAGGCCGGCTCTCGCCAGCAGGCCGACGATGACATCGGTCCGCGCCAGATACGCCCTCACGGTGGCGGCGTCGTAGGGATCGGCCGCGCCCAGCCGGGGGAACCGGGTGCCGCGCCGATGCGGGGCGCAGTAGCGCGGATCGTTGGGGCCGACGCCGGGCGGCCCGGGCTCCAGCCCCTCCCAGATGATCCCGAGACGCACGACGTTGAACCCCAGCCGCGCCAGCGTCTGCGCGTCGGCGGAGGTGAAGCGCCGGGCCGGGTCCGTCGCCTGCGGTGACAGGACGTAGGCGAGCCCGCTGCCGAGCGCCGGTCCCACACACGGTGTCCCGGCGGCGGCCAGGTCGACGGCGCCGCCGCCGCACTTGTCCACGACGTTGACGCCGTGCAGCTCCAGCCGGCGGCCGAGGCTGTCGGTCAGATACGGGCCGCCGCGGGCCTGGACGGCGCCCATCCGCGCCCAGCCGCCGCTTGCGGCCGACGCCCCGGCCGCCGGCAGCGCCGCGAGCCCCATCGCGGCCAGGATGACGACAAGCGCCCGCACGGCGCCGTGACTGTACCTGACGCCTCCGTCAGCGCCCCCGGGTGCGCGGCGCTCGACCCCGCGGCGCCAGGTCCAGCTCATCGCCGGGCACGGCGTGGTCCTCGGTGCAGCGCAGTTGGGCCGTGACCGGCGCTCCGCAGCCGTGGTGGCGGATCTCGACGCGCGCCCCGCCATCCTGCTCCCAGCGGTCCCCCCACTGCATGAGAGCCACGAGCACCGGGAGCAGCTCGGACCCCTTCTGGGTCAGCCGGTAGAGACGGCGTGTGCGCTGCCCGGGCTCCTGGTAGGGCTCGCGCTCCAGGATGCGCGCATCGGTCAGCTCGTGCAGGCGAGCCGCGGTCACCGGCTCGCTGAGTCCCGTCCTCTGGGCGAACTCCTCAAACCGGGTGGCGCCGTAGAAGGCCTCGCGGAGGACGAGGAACGCCGACCGGGTGCGGACCACGTCGAGCGCCTCGGCCATTGGGCAGTGATCGGCGGTCCAGCCGTCACGCGGCTGTAGCCGACCGGTCATGCGAATCGTGGTGCTCATGTGTCCATTGTACCTGGCTTAGACATGCCTAAGTCAGTCTGATAGCGTGTCTGACTATGGGATCTCTTAGTCAGCTGTCGGCCCGCCGGGGAGATGCCTCTCCCGCGCTGGTCCTGGCGATCGTCTGCGCCGGGGTGATCCTGGCCAGCCTCGATCTGTTCGTGGTCAACGTCGCGCTGCCGGACATCGCTCGCGACCTGCACGCCGGCGGGCTCGGCGCCCTGTCGTGGGTGCTCAATGGCTACGCCATCGTGTACGCGGCGCTGCTCGTCCTGTTCGGCCGCCTGGCCGAGGGCCGCCGGCGCGACACCGGTTTCGTGCTCGGCGTCGTCGTGTTCACCGCCGCGTCGGCGGCGTGCGGCGCGGCGGGGAGCCTGACAGCGCTCGTTGTCTGCCGGATCGTGCAGGCGGCCGGCGCAGCGCTGTTGACGCCCACCTCGCTGAGCCTTGTGCTCGCCACCAGCACGCCGGAGCGCCGCCAGTCGTCGGTGCGGACGTGGACGGCGCTCGGCGGTCTCGCCGCCGCCCTGGGACCGGTCGCCGGCGGCCTGCTGGTGGCCGCAAACTGGCGGTGGGTGTTCTTTGTCAACGTACCGATCGGCATCGCCGCCGCCCTCATCGGCTGGCGGCGGCTGCCGCCGGTTCCCGGCCATCCGGTGCGCCGTCCGGATGCGTTCAGCGCCGCGCTCGTCACCGCCGGCGTGGCCGCACTCACCCTCGGCCTGGTCAAGGGCAACGACTGGGGCTGGGGCGCGCCGGCGACCGTCGCTGCGCTGGTGGGGGCGGTGGCGGCCCTCGCGCTCTTCACCCGGCGCTGCGTGCGCCACGACAATCCGCTCATCGAGGCCGCCCTGTTCCGCGTCCGCGCGTTCACCGGCTCCTCGGCGGTGGCGCTGGTCTTCTCGGTCGCGTTCGGGGCGATGCTGCTGTCGATTGTGCTGTTCGACCAGGAGGTGTGGCACTGGTCGGCGCTGAGGACCGGGCTGGCCGTTGCGCCCGGCCCGCTCATGGTCCCGCTGTTCTCGTTCCTGGTCGCCGGCCGGCTCATCGGCCGCTTCGGCGCGGGCGCCGTCATCGCCGCCGGAGCCACCGTGTACGCGGCCGGCGCCACCTGGTGGACACTGCGCGCCGGAGCCGCACCGGACTACGCGGGCGAGATGCTGCCCGGGATGCTCATGACCGGAATGGGGGTGGGCCTGACGCTGCCCACCTTCATGTCAACCGGCGCCTCGTCCCTGCCGCCGCAGTCGTTCGCCACCGGCTCGGCCGTGCTCAACATGCTGCGCCAGGTGGGCCTGGCGGTCGGCGTCGCGGTCCTGGTGGCCGTCCTCGGCGCCGCCCGCGAGGTGAGCGCGTTTGATCACGGCTGGATGGTGATCGCCGCCACGTCGCTGCTGGCGGCGCTGGCGGGCGCGGTCCTGCTCAGGCGACCCGGTCGCGTCCGTGGATCGGCCCGTTGGTCTGACGCAGCGGCGTCCCCGCGCGCTGGGCTCGAGCGGCAATGATCTCGGCCAGGACCGAGACGGCCGTCTCCTCGGCGGTGCGGCTGCCGATGTCCAGACCGCAGGGCGCATGGATGCGCGCCAGCTCTGCGTCGGTCACGCCGGCGGCCCGGAGCCGGCGCTCGCGGTCTGCGGTCGTCTGCCGCGAACCCAGGGCGCCGATGTAGCCGGCATTGGTCTGCAGCGCCGCGATCAGCGCCGGCTCATCGAACTTCGAGTCATGGGTGAACACCAGCACGGCGTCGCGCGGGCCCAGGTCAACGTCGCGCAGCGCCTCCTGCGGCCAGGCGACCTCGACCGTCGCCGAGGCGGAGAATCGACGCGACCGCGCGAAGGGACCGCGCGCGTCGCAGATCGTGACGCGATAGCCGATCTGCGCGGCGAACGGGGCCAGGGCCGCGGAGAAGTCGATGGCGCCGAAGATGTACATCTGCGGCGGCGGGGCGTAGGAGCGGATGTGGACGCGCAGGTCATCGCCGAGCGTCGCGCCGTCGGCGCCGAATCGCCGCAGGGTCGTCTTGCCCTCCTCCAGCAGCCCCTGTGCCTCGCGGGCGACGTTGCGGTCAAGCAGCTCGCCCCAGCCCAGCGATCCCACGGGCTGATCGTCGATGATCGCGATCCGCGCGCCCGCGGTGGGGCCGTCGAGGAGCGTGGCCACCGCAACCGGGCGTCCCGCGGCGTGCTCTTTGAGCGCGGCGTGCTCGATCTGCCCGGTGTCGCCGGCGAGCTCGTGCACAAGGATGTGCACGGTCCCGCCGCACATCAACCCCACGGTGCCCGCCAGCTCGTCGGAGATCCCGTACGTCACCAGCTTGGCCGGCGCCGGCGCATCGCCGGCCATCAGCCCCTCGGCCTCCTGCACGATGGCGCCCTCGACACACCCGCCGGTGATCGAACCCTCGATGCCGCCCTGCTGGTCGACGAGCATCATCGCGCCGACGGGCAGTGGCGCCGATCCCTCGACGTCGACGAGGAGCGCCTGGACGAACCGCCGTTCCTCGGCCAGCCACGCAACCGCGGTGTCCTGGGTGGCGCTGACGACCCCGGAGTCGATCATGTCTCCAAACCTTAGCTGGGGCGACCGGGCGGCTGACGGCGCCCACGGCGGGTCGGCGGACGCGGCGCTAGGGCTCGAGGACGGGCGGGCGCGGGCCCGGGGGAGCCATGATGTCCCGGCCGGTGGGCCGCAGCTGGTCGTCGAGATCCACCTGCCAGT
>DASSZQ010000037.1:0-4479 GCA_035702755.1 Solirubrobacteraceae bacterium
GTGCCCTTCTACCACTGCTTCGGCATGGGGATGGGCAACCTCGGCACGCTGGCCCACGGGGGGTGCGTGGTGATCCCGGCGCCCTCCTTCGACGCCGCGGCGACGCTGCGCGCGATCGCCCGGGAACGGGTGACGTCGCTCTACGGCGTTCCGACGATGTTCATCGCGATGCTCGGCGACCCGTCGTTCGCCGACACCGATTTCGGGTCGCTGCGCACCGGGATCATGGCCGGTTCGCCGTGCCCGGTGGAGGTGATGAAGCGCGTCATCTCCCAGATGCACATGAGCGAGGTCGCCATCTGCTACGGGATGACCGAGACCTCGCCCGTCTCCACCCAGACCGCGTCTGATGATCCGCTCCAGAAGCGGGTTGGCTCGGTGGGGCGCGTGCACCCCCACGTCGAGATAAAGGTGGTCGATCCCGGCGACGGCCGGACGGTGGAACGCGGCGAGGCGGGCGAGCTCTGCACGCGCGGCTACAGCGTGATGGCCGGCTACTGGAACGACAGCGAACGCACTGCCGAGGCGATCGATGCCGACGGCTGGATGCACACCGGGGACCTGGCGACGATGGACGACGACGGCTACGTGAACATCGTGGGGCGCATCAAGGACATGGTGATCCGGGGCGGGGAGAACGTCTATCCGCGCGAGGTGGAGGAGTTCCTGTACGGGCATCCGGACATCGCGGACGTGCAGGTCATCGGCGTCCCGGACGAGCGCTACGGCGAGGAACTGATGGCGTGGGTGATCCCGCGGCCCGGCGCCACCGTGGAGCCGGAGGCGGTCCGCGCCTTCTGCCGGGACCGCATCGCCCATTACAAGGTGCCCCGCTACGTCAAGCTCGTCGACGCCTTCCCCATGACCGTGACCGGCAAGGTGCAGAAGTTCAAGATGCGCGAGCAGGCGATCGACGAGCTGGGCCTCAGCGCCTCGGCGGCGGTGAGAACGGCCTGACCGGCGGGTCAGCGCAGGTGCGGTGGCCAGTGCATCGCCTCCAGCCCCGGGGGCGGCGCCGGCCACACCACCAGCACCGCGCAGCCGGCGTGGTCGACGACGAACCGCGAGAAGCGACCGAGGCTCTTGGGCTCCCTCCGGGGCTTCCCGTCGCGGGCGAGCACGAGGAGGTCTGAGCCCTCGCAGGCCTCGAGCACCTCGCGCTCGACCCGGCCGCGGCGGGCGACGAGCTCGGCGGGACGACCGAGGCGATCACGGGCGGCGCGCAGCAGCGACCATGCCTCGGCCTCGGAGATCTCCGGCACGGTCGGTCCCGGCGGGGCCGGGTGATGGCGCCCCATCAGTCCGTGACCCGGATGGGCTGCCATCTCCTCGACATCGGAGGAGGAAACGTGGAGCAACGTGATCTCAGCCTCGGCCGGCACCAGCTCGCGGGCGCGGTCGACGCACCTCTCCCAGCTCCCCTCCACGATCCAGACGAGCACACGCACTAGAACACCTGCAAAGCCAACCACAACGCCGCGGTGCTGACCACCAGGACCGCCGGCACGGAGAGCAGCCCCAGCGTCAGGAACTGGACGGGGTCAACCTCCTCGTCGTGGGCGTGGACGATCCGCCGCCACAGCAGCGTCGCCAGGGACCCGACGTAGGTGAGATTGGGACCGGCGTTGACGCCGATCAGCATGGCGAGCAGCCCGCCGGGGGCGCTCGAGGCCACGACGGGCACCAGGATCAGCGTCGCCGGGAGGTTGTTGACGAGGTTGGCGAGCACGGCGCTGACGGCGGCGATGCCGAGCAGCGCGGGCAGGCCGGTGCCGTGCGGGAGCACGGAATCGACGGCCCCGGAGAGCCCGTGGATGCCCGCGGCGGCAACGATCACGCCCAGCGCGAGGACGAACACCAGAAACGGCGGCTCGGCGGCGCGCACCAGAGCGGCCGGCGCGGGTCGCTGGCGGACGACGAGCGCCGCGGCGCCCGCGGCGGCGAACCAGACGGGCGCGATGCCGGCTGCGGAACTGACGGCGAATCCGGCCAGAGTCAGGACGAGCACGACCAGCGCGAACACGGGCAACGGCGGGCGCTCATCCGGCTCGTCGCGTGTGGGCTCGTCGGCGCGCAGTTCGCCGGCGAACGACCGGGAGAGGACCAGCCACTCGACGGCCAGCGCGGCCAGCCACGGCAACACCATGAGTTCGGCAAAGCGCGTGAAGGAGATCGCCGCCGCGCCGAACGCGAGCAGGTTGGTGAGGTTGGAGACCGGAAGCAGCAGCGACGCGGTGTTGGCGAGATGCGAGCACGCGTAGACCTGAGGACGGGGGCTGGCCCGCAGCCGGGCGGCGGTGGCGAAGACGATGGGGGTGAGGAGCACGATCGTGGCGTCGAGGCTGAGCACGGCGGTCGTGCCGGCGGCCGCCAGGAACACCATCGCCAGCAACCGGCGCGGCCGGTTGCGGGCGCCGAGCGCCATCAGCGCCCCCAGCGTGTCGAACACCCCGGCGCGGCGGCACCCGTCGGCGAGCACCAGCAGGGCGGCCAGGAAGCCGACCGTCGGCCCCAGCCGGCCGAGCGCCGAGCGGGCGCCGTGCAGGCTGAGCGCTCCCGCGGCGACGACCACGACCGCTCCCGCGACTGCGACCGCCCAGTCCGGGGCCCACCGCGGCCGCGCGACCGCGGCCGCGAGCGTGATCGCCAGCGCGACAAGCGCAAGGGTCTCGCTCACTCAGATCCGGATCGCTCGGCGCATGGGAGGCCGACATCATCGGCGATCGGCGTCCGCGCCCGCCGCGCGGCCGCCGGGTGACGGCAGGGCGCCCAGCGGCAGCGAAGGCTAAGAAACCCTTACATACGTTTGGCTTACGGCCATCCGACGTTCGTCTTCGCGGCGGCGGCGACTCTTATGACATCAGTCAAGTCAAGGAGTCGAAAATGGTCCTCGCTATCACCCTCAACGTTATCTTCGCCGCCATCGTCATCGTCGGCATCGTCACTCTTCTGGGTCGCTCGATCCGTGCCCAGGCCGTCGCTGACGGGGCCACCGCTCCGGCCCGGCGTGTCCGTCAGGCGCAGCCGCGGGCCCGCCGCGAGGGCGCCTTCGTTCCGGCCCGCCACAGCGCGTAGCCAGAACCGCTGCCGGCCCAGCGGGCGCGGCGGCACCGCCCGCCCGCCCGCCCGTCCGCGCCGTCCGGGCGTGAGCCTTCCGCTCACGCCGGGGCGGCGCTCCGGCGTTAACCGGGCGCCGCACTCCGGCTCGCGCTCGCCCGGGCGTCCGGGAACCTTCCCGTCGCCGCCGACAACCCGCGCACCCTGGGACCGGGGGGTTGGGCGGCGGGCTGCCGGCGGCGCTGACCCGCCGTTGGGACCGCGGGCAGCTTGGCAGCGGGGCGGGCTGACGAGAGCATGACACCTTCGTGGCGCAGAAACCAGGCACCGCGCAGGCCACCGGGCGACCGAGGCCGCATATGCTGCGCGGCCAGTACAGCGAGCGTCCCTGAGGAGGAGAGATGAACGCCCAACCACACCCGCGGCTGGCCGGCAAGGCCGCACTGATCACCGGCGGTGCGGGGAGCATCGGCCTGGCCACGGCACGGGCGTTCGCGGCCGCGGGCGCCCGGGTGCTCATCACCGACGTCGATCCGGGCGCGCTGGAACGGGCGGCGGCCGGCATCGACGGCGACGCGGTGGCGTGGCAGGTCGCCGACGTCACCCGGGCCGAGGATGTGGAGGGCGCGGTCGCCACGGCCGTTGAGCGCTTCGGCGGCCTGGACTGCGCGTTCGCCAACGCCGGCGTGTTCGGCGTGGTGGCACCGGTCGCCGAGTACCCGCTCGATGTGTTTGAGCGGGTGATGGCCGTCAACGTGGTCGGCAGTTTCCTCGTCGCCCAGCACGCGCTGCGGGTGATGCGGCCCGGCGGTAGCCTGATCATCAACTCCAGCGTGGTGGGACTGACCTCCGACCGGGGAATTGCCGCCTACGCGACCTCCAAGCATGCCCTGGTGGGGCTCATGCGGACCGCGGCCAAGGAGGTCGCCGGCCGGGGGATCCGCGTCAACACGCTGCACCCGGGGCCCACCGACAACGAGTTCCAGCACGCCATCGAGGTGGAGGCGGTGGGCGGTGCCGAGGCGCAGGCGGCGGCCGCGTTTGACGAGATGATCCCGCTGGGACGCCACGCCCGCCCGGAGGAGATCGCCCAGGCCGTCGTCTACCTGGCCAGCGACGAGAGCGCGTTCATGACCGGCCACACGCTGACGGTGGACGGCGGCCTCTCAATCTAAGGGCCGGGCGCGAGCGTCAGCTGGAGGTCCCGCTGGCCCGCCACACCGAGAAGCCGAGCAGCCCGGCGACGGCGACGGGCAGGATCCACCAGGCGGCGACGGTGCCCCCGGCGACCACTGCGGTGACGCCGAGCGCGATCACGACGCCGACGGCGATCCGCCAGTCGTCGCCGACGACGAAGTCCCAGATGAAGCGCAGCAGGGCCTCGAGCTGCCTCATGCCTGCACCGCCTCGGCGGGACGCGCC
>DASSZQ010000203.1:0-2085 GCA_035702755.1 Solirubrobacteraceae bacterium
GTCATCAACCGCTACGGCGCCGACGCGCTGCGCTGGTACTTCTTCACCTCCAAGCTGCCGTGGGACGGCTACCGGTTCTCGCTGGAGACGATCGGCGAGGCGGTGCGCCAGTTCATGCTCCAGCTGTGGAACACGTACGGCTTCTACGTCCTGTACGCGAATGCGAATGGGGTGGCACGCGACATCACCTCCACCGAGCTCACCGATCTGGACCGCTGGGCCCTGTCGCGCCTGCAGGAGACGACCGAGATCGTCCGCGACCGGCTCGACGGCTTCGACGCCACCACCGCCGGCCGCGCCATCCAGAGCTTCGTCGACGAGCTGTCCAACTGGTACGTGCGCCGCTCGCGCCGGCGCTTCTGGGACGGGGATCCGGCGGCGTTCGCGACGCTGCGCCAGTGCCTGGTGACCGTGTCCCAGCTGCTGGCGCCCTTCTGCCCGTTCATCGCCGACGAGATCTACGACAACCTCGACGGCGCCGAGCCGAGCGTGCACGTGTGCGACTTTCCGGTTCCGGGTGCGCGCGACGCCGAGCTGGAGCACGCGATGGGCGTGGCCCGGGAGACGGTGCGCCTCGGCCTGGCGGCGCGCGCCCAGGCGAAGATCAAGGTCCGCCAGCCGCTGCGGGCCGCCGTGGTCGTCGCCACCGGCCGCGAGCGCGACGCGATCGAGCGGCTGAGCGAGATCGTGCGGGAGGAGCTCAACGTCCGCGAGCTGCGCTTCGTCTCTGCGGCCGACGAGCTTGGCCAGATCGAGATCAAGCCCAACTACCGCACGCTCGGCCCGCGCTTCGGCAAGCAGATGCCGCTGGTGGCCGCGGCCGTCGCCGGCCTTGATCCCACGCATGTCGCCACCGCGCTGCGGGCCGGCGAGGCGATCTCCATCTCGATCGCCGGCACCGATCACTGCCTCAGGGCCGATGACCTGCTGTTGACCATGAAGCCGCTGGAGGGGTACCGCGTTGAGCGCGAGGGCTCGCACGCCGTCGCGCTGGAGGTGGAGATCGACGACTCGCTGCGCATCGACGGCTGGGCGCGCGACATCGTGCGCGCCGTGCAGAACGCCCGCCAGGCCGCCGGGCTGGAGGTGACCGACCGGATCGTCCTCACCCTCGACGGCGACGACGAGCTCATCGCCGCCGCCCGTACCCATGAGGGCTACATCAGCACCGAGACGCTTGCGGTCCGCGTCAGCTACGAGTCTTTGGACGGTGCCGAGCCGGTCCTGATTGAGGACCGGCCGCTGAAGATCGGCGTCGCCCTCGCCGGCTGAACGCGCCGGACGATCGGCGCCGGCGCGCGGCCACCCGCAAGCGTGGCCGCCGACGAGTTGCCGGCAAGCGCGAGCGCCAGGGCAAGGGGCGCGGCGATGAACAGCAACACCAGCAACACCCACAGCAGCAGCCGGCGCCGGGGCCGGCGGCGGGGTTGCCTGTAGAACACCGGCTCGTAGTAGTCGCTGTCGCCGAGCCGGGGAGCCGCCTCCGCGGGCGTGGGCCCGGCAACCGCCGCGGGATGCCCGTCTCCATCCGCGACCGCGGGGGCGGGCGAGCGCGGCCGACCGCCATCTGCCCCCGGGCCGGTGACCGGCTGTCGGTGCCCGTCCGCGTGCGGCGACACCAGCAACGGCCCGTGCCCATCCCCGTCCGGCGACACCGGCGACGGCTCGTGCCCATCCGCCTCCGGCGACACCGGCAACACCGGCGACGGCCCGTGCCCATCCGCGTCCGGCGACGGCCCGTGCCCATCGCGTGCCTGCTCCGGCGCCGGCGCGAGCGTCGGATCCACCGCCCGTCGCCGGGCCGGGGCCGCCGCCCGGGCCTCCGGGCCGGCCCAGGGCGGGACCGACAACCCCACGGCGGAGGCCGCCTCGACTGCGAACTGCTCCGGGATCTGCTGGCGGTCGGCCGGGTCCTTGGCCATCGCGCGGGTGACGACTGTGTCGAGCTGCTCCGGGAGGTCCGGGCGCTGCGCTCGCAGCGACGGCGGAGCGGTCGACAGGTGCGCGTACATCTTCGCCGCCGGCCCCGCCTTGGGGAACGGCACCTCGGCGGTCAGCGCCTCATATAGGACGCATCCCAGTCCG
>DASSZQ010000218.1:0-8309 GCA_035702755.1 Solirubrobacteraceae bacterium
CCGTGTTCGGCGACGAGGCCGTTCCGATGCCGGGCCTGCCGGACCCGCCCGCCGACGCGGGATGACCTCGGCCGTGCGGGCCACCCTGCGCGCGCCCGGCCGGTCCCCAGGTGGATGGCCGGCGCTTGCGGGGCGGGCAAGGCGCGATGAGCCCGGGCCTCGCCGGCCTCAGACTCGTCCGGGTCAGCCTTGGCCTGCCTTTCGCCGGACAACCGGGGCGATGAAGCTGGCCGGATCCGGAAGCAACCATCTTGTGCGAAATTGGGTTGGCGGCTTTGGATTTCGTCGACGAGTGGCGCTGGGCGTCTGATCTGTACGAGATCGCGAGGGCCAAGGCGAATTTCGAACGATTCGGTCGCTCCACCGTCACCGCCTATGCCAACAGTCCCCCGCGTCCGTCCTTTGAGGGCGAGGATGCGGAGACGCTGCGCGGGCCGGTGTCGGCGACCAGCTCGATCAGCGCGGGCGCTGGATCGACGGGGCTACGCTCTCAGGCGGGTGGGGCTGTCTTGAACCTCATGGCTGCGATGCGTGTGTTGATCAACCACAGGGCGGCGGCGGCCGGCGTGGCCTGTCTCGTCGTCGTCGCAGTGGCCGTATGGCTGCTGCTTGCCGGCGGCTCTGACCGCCGGCCTCGTTCGCCCGCGACGACCGCGCCGGCCGCGCGCGCCGCCGGCACGCGGGAGCGGGGCCGGGCGCCGCCGCACCCGGCCGTGTCTCACCCGGACGCGCCGCACACCCTCGCCGCCGCGATCAACGCCGCCCAGCGGGTCATCGACGCCCCGGGGACCTCGACCCTCCAGCTCCAGGCGGCCGGCCGGCGCGAGCAGCTCGCTGTGCTGCGGCTGGAGCACATGGGCGGGCGGGCCCGGCGAGGGACGCTGAGGCTGCTCAGCCGCCCCGCGGCCCGCGGCGTACGGGCGGCGCTGCAGGCCGATTCTGACCTGTCCGGCCTGGCGATCGCTGAGCGCCGGCTGCCGCCGTGGCGGATCATCTCGCCGCCGCCGGTCCGGGTGCTGATGGGTTACTTCCGGGCCGGGCAGGCGCAGTACGGGATCCCGTGGGAGGACCTGGCGGCGATCGAGTTCATTGAGACGCACTTTGGGCGCATCCGCGGCGCCAGCCCGGTGGGAGCGCAGGGGCCGATGCAGTTCATGCCCGCCACCTGGGCGCAGTTCGGCCACGGCTCCATCAACGATCCGCGGGCGGCGATCCTGGCCGCGGCCCGCTACCTGCACAGCAACGGGGCCCCCCGTGACATGCCGGATGCCCTCTATCACTACAACAACAGCATTGACTACGTGCGCGCCGTCGGCGCGTACGCCGCGGCGATGCGCGCCGATCCCCGGCTGCTGGACGGCTACTACCAATGGCAGGTGATCTACACCTACGCGGGGCGGACCGTCGTGCTGCCGGTCGGCTTTCCGCGGTCCCGGCCGGTGACGCTGGCGGCGGCCCACCGGCGGCGCTGACGACGGGCGCCGCCGGCGGCGCCGGCGGCGACACGTTTTCCGGACGGCCCCGGCTGGCAATCTGTTCTTGAGTCATGGCTATCTCGGTCTCGCTTCTGGGCTGTGAGCACCCGCACGTCTCCGACGTGCTCGGGGTCGTCGCCTCCGAGCCGGACGTGCGCCTGGCCGCCGTCTGGAGCGGCGATCGCTCCGCGGTGCCCGGGCCCGTCTCCGGCTACGCCGTGCAGAGCCCGGACACGGCGATCGCCCGGGCCGACGTGGTCATCATCTGCGCGCCGACCGATGAGCGCCCGGAGCTGTGCATCCGGGCGGCCCGGGCGGGCCGGCCGCTGCTCGTGGAAAAGCCGGTGGCGCGCAGCGCCGGGGAGTCGCGCTCGGTCGCGCGCGAGGTGGCGCGCAGCCGGACGCCCGCCTACGCCAACCTGTTCCTGCGCCAACTCCCGGCGCTCGCCAGGCTGCGCGCCGTGCTCCGGGCCGACGTCCTCGGCCGCGTCACCGCCGTCGGTGCCAGCTACCTGAGCCCAGCGGCGCTCAACGGCGCGGGCGCACCCGCCTCCGGCTGGATGCAGGATGCGCGACGCGCGGGAGGCGGGGGGTTGGTCGACCTCGGCATCCCCCTGGTGGATGCCCTCACCGCCCTGGGGGCCCGTCCGCGCCTGGACGCCGTCCGGATCGACCGGCGGCGCGGGGACCGGACCGACGCCGGCGGCGCCGCCGTCGGAACCTGGGGCGATGTGCCGCTCAGCCTCCGGGTCAGCTGGGCGGTGCGGCCCGGGGGCCTGGAGCTCGTCGTCAACGGGGCCGGCGGCAGCGCCGTCGTGCGCGACGGCACGCTTGAGCTCTTTGGGGATCTCGGCGCGCCGGAGCGCTGGATCGGCGCCCCGCCGGATCCCGCCGAGGCGGTGCGGGCGTTCTTTGCCCGGTTGCGCTCCCGGCGGCTTTCCACCGACGGTCTGGAGGACGCCGTCCGCGCTCATGAGATCATCGAGCGCGCCGCGGCGCTGTAGGATCGCCGCCACCGACGCCGCGATGGGGAGGAGAGCCCGTCCGTGTCATGACCGTCACCGAGCGCAGCGCCCAGACCGCCGGTCGCCCCACCACCCCGTGGTCCTGGTACGCGGACCCGGCGATCCTGGAGCTGGAGATGGAGCGGATCTTCCGCTGCTCCTGGCAGTACGCCGGACACCTTGGCGAGCTGCCGGGACCGGGCAGCTACTTCGCCTCGGCCACCGGCCCGGTGCCGATCGTCATCACGCTTGACGGCGACGGCATCCTGCGCGGCTTTGTCAACGTCTGCCGTCACCGGGGGGCGCTCATCGCCACCGACGCCCGGCGCCGGGGGACGCTGCAGTGCCCCTATCACGCCTGGACCTACGGCCTTGACGGCGCGCTTCGTGCCGCCCCCCGGGCGGCCGAGGATCCGGCGTTTGCCGCGGAGGCGATGGGGTTGGTGCCCGTGTCGGTCGGCACGTGGGGGCCGTTTGTGTTCGCCAACCCGGACCCGCACGCGCCGCCCCTGGCCGAGGCGCTCGGCGATCTGCCGGAGACGGTCGCCGCCCACGGGCTGGACATCAACGCGCTGCGGTTCAACCGCCGCTGGCACTACGAGCTTCAGGCCAACTGGAAGATCGCGCTGGAGAACTACCTGGAGTGCTACCACTGTCCGGTCAACCACCCCGGGCTCGTGGAGGTCATCGACGAGCGGCGGCTGGTGCTGGAGGCGCGGGGACTGCGCACCAGTCAGTTCGCGCCGATCCACCCGCGCTCGCGCGCGGGCGACGGTCCGATCGACGTCCGCGGCGAGGTGGGTTCGGCCCAGAATCACCTGTGGCTGCCCACGCTGAAGCTCAACGTCCTTCCCGGGCACCCCAACCTGTCGATCGGACCCCTGTGGCCGACCGGGCCCCAGACGTGCGCCGGCTATCTGGACTACTGGTTCGGCGAGACCGCCGACGCGCGCTGGATCGACGAGCTGCTGGAGTTCGACACCGCGGTGGGGGCCGAGGACACCGCACTGGTGGAGGCGGTCCAGCGCGGTACCGGCACCGGGATGATCGAGCGCGGTTGGGTGCTGGCGGGGCCCGAGCCGCTCATCGCCCACTTCCAGGATCACGTGCGCGCCCGCCTGGGGTTCGACGGGCCGGGCCGATGACCGACGCCCGTGGCCGGCGGGAGCCGTGACCACGACCGGCGGCTATGCCCGGCTTCTGCGCCGCTCGGTGCTCGGCGTGGGACCGTATGTGCCCGGAGCCAGCGCCCAGGCGACGCGCGCCCGCCTCGGTCGCGACGACCTCATCCGCCTCAACTGGAACGAGAACCTGTTCGGCCCGTTGCCCGGGGTGCTGGAGGAGGCGGCCGGCGCGCTTGACGGCGCCTGGAGCTATCCGGAGGAGGCCTACGACGAGTTCCGCCACGCCGTCGCCGCCTGGACGGGAGCCGATCCTGAGCAGGTGATCCCCGGACACGGCATCCAGGCGCTGACGCTGGCGCTCGTCGCCGCCTTTGTTGAGCGCGGTGACGCTGTCGTCATCCCGCGGCCGACCTACGGGCTGTACGCGCAGGCGTGCGCGGCCGCCGGCGCCGAGGTGCACCGCGTCGACGCCACGCCGGAGCTGGCCTTCGATCTGGAGGCGATCGCCGCGGCGGCCGCGCGGACGCAGGCCAAGCTGGTGTGGATCTGCGATCCCAACAACCCCACCGGGGCCCGGCTCAGCCCCGGTGAGTGGGCGGAGTTTCTCGACGCCCTGCCGGAGCCCTGCCTGGTCGTCGCCGACGAGGCCTATGGCGACTATGTCGACCCCGCCGCCCGCACCGACCGGTTGGCGGACATCCGCTCCGGGCGCCCGGTCGTCATCCTGCGCACGTTCTCCAAGATCTTCGGCCTCGCCGGGCTGCGGCTTGGCTACCTGCTCGTCGAGCCGGGGCTGGCGCCGCACATCCACGCCGTTCAGGAGCCCTTCAACGTCAACTGCGCGGCGCTGGCCGCCGGGGTGGCCAGCCTGCGGCGCACCGCGTCGCTGGCGGAGCGGCGCGATCAGGTGGCGCGGGCGCGGCGGCGTCTGGCCCAGCCGCTGGGGGACGCCGGGATCAGGGCGCTGCCGTCGGACGCCAACTTCGTGCTGCTGGCGCTCGGCGCCGACGACGGGCGCGTGTCCGAGGCACTGGCCCGGGAGGGCGTGCTCATCCGCGCCGGCAGCGAGTTCGGCCTCCCGGGCCATGTGCGGGTGACGACGGGCGATGAGGCGCTGATGGATCGCGTCGGAGTCCGGCTGGGGGCGATCGTCGCCGCGGTCCGGCGGACCGCTTCATGAGGCCCCGGCTAGGACTGGTCACGGGGCTGGCGGGGCTGGACCAGCGCCCGGTCAGCGGCGAGTGCCCCCACGATGTTCTGCAGCCACGCCCGCTCGTCGGCGGTCGCGCGGCGCATGCGGCGGCGCGACCAGGCGGTCAGGTCATGGCGCGAGCCGACGGCGGCGAGACGGCCGGTGACCGCGTAGCGGCCGTCGCCGAGCACCCACAGGCCCCCGGGCTCGTCGCGGCGCACGCGCAGCTGCTCGACGACGGGCTGGCCGGCGATCGCCCCCGGGCGGGCGACATCGCCGTCGCGTTCCTCGCTCCAGGACCACACCGAGAAGATCGGCCGCCGCCCGGTCACCGGCTGGGGCGGCCGCGGCGGCGCGCCGATCGGCCCGGTCCGCCAGCGCTGGAGCAGGTCGCGGACGCGGTGGGCGGACTCCTCGCTGATGAGCAGATGCAGCTCGTCGCCGCCGCGCAGGCGGGTGGAGCCGCGGGGCGGGATCGCCCGCTCCTCGCGCACGATGACGCTGACCACGGCGTCACGGGGGAGACCGAGATCGCGCACGCGCGCCCCGGCGATCGCGTCGGTGGGCGCGATCGTGTACTCCACCACCTCCGCGCCCAGGCGGCGGATCGTCCCCGTCTCCGACAGCGGCCGGGGCAGCGCCGGCTCGGTGGTGGTCAGCCGCAGACGCCGGGCGACCGCTTCGAAGGTCGATCCCTGCACGAGCGTGGAGACGAGGACGGCGAAGAACACGAGGTCGAAGAACTCGATGCTGCGCGGGACGCGGTCGATCACGGGAAACGTGGCGAGCACGACCGGCACCGCGCCGCGCAGGCCCGCCCAGCCGAGGATCGCGCGCTCCCGCCAGGTGTAGGCGAACGGCAGCGTGGCGATGGCCACGGCCACCGGCCGGGCGACGAACACCAGCACCAGCGCCAGCACGGTTCCCCGGACGGCGATCGACGGCAGCGCCGCCGGCGCGACGAGCAGCCCCAGGCTGAGGAACATCGCCACCTGGGCGACCCAGCCCAGCCCCTGGTGGAAGCTGACCACGGTCCGCTCGGCGGGGATCGTGGCCGAGCCGACGAGCAGGCCGGCGATGTAGACGGCCAGGAAGCCGGACCCATGCAGCGTGTCGGCGCCGCCGTAGGCGATGGCGGCGACGGTCAGGGAGGCAACCGGGTACAGACCGGCGGTCGACAACCGGGCGCGACGCAGCGCCTGCACCGCGGCTCCGCCGACGGCGACGCCCACCGCCAGGCCGATGCCCAACTCACGGACGAACAGGACGGCGATGTCGCCGGCGCCGAAGCCCGGCCGAGTCAGCAGGTCGATGAAGCTGAGCACCAGCAGCACGGCGACGGGGTCGTTGAGACCGGACTCGCCCTCCAGCGTGCGCGCCAACTTGCGCGGGAGTGTCGAGCCCCGCAGCAGGGCGAAGATGGCGGCGCCGTCGGTGGAGGAGAGGATCGCCCCCAGCAGGAGCCCCTCCCGGGTGGAGAAGCCGAACAGGGCCGCGGCCGCCAGGCCGACGACGACCGCGGTGATCGCCGTGCCGACGGTCGCCAGGGTGGCGGCCGCGGGCAGCACCGGGCGCAGGTGAAGCAGGCCGCTCGTCAACCCGCCCTCAAACAGGATCAGCGCCAGTGAGATCACGCCGATCGTGCGCTCCAGGCGGTAGTTGCCAAAGGCGATCCAGCCCAGCCCGTCGGAGCCGAGGAGCATCCCCACGCCGAGGAACAGCACCAGGCTGGGCACGCGCAGCCGGCTGGCCACCAGGGAGGCGATCAGGCCGGCGGCGAGAAGCGCCCCGGCGACGAGGATGAGCTGCCCGTCGGCCATCAACCGAAACGATGGCAGTCGCCCCGGTCCTCCATCCGGGCCACGTACCGATGTCCGGCGGCGACGCGCCCGTCAGGCTGACACGACTGTGACCGATGAGATCGCGGGGCGATGAGCATGTGGGGCAGAATGGCGGGCAGGACCCGGACCCGTCTGGGGCTGGTGGGGGCGGTGATGGTTGCGGCGAGCGTCGCCGCGTCCGGCGTGGGAGCGGCGCGCCCGCGGGCGCGGCCGCCGGCGCTGACCGTCATGACCCGCAACGTGAACCTGGGGGCGGACCTGGAGCTGGGCGTCCGGGCGTCAGGCGTGCAGGGGCTGGTCGACGCGGCGGGCACCATCCTCTCCCAGGTCGACCGCAACAACTTCCCGGTCCGCGCCCGGGGGCTGGCCGCCGAGATCCTGCGCGCGCGGCCTGACCTCGTCGGCCTCCAGGAGGTCGCCCTGTGGCGGACCGGCCCGTGCACCGAGAGCCCCATCCCGCCCAAGGCGACGCACGTCCGCTACGACTACCTGGCCCTCCTGCTCAAGAACCTCAACCGCGGCGCCCGGCGCTACCGGGTGGTAATCGCCGAGCCGGAGTTCGACTTCGAGGTCCCGGTCAATGTCGACGGAAACGACCAGACCGCGGCACCCGGTTGTCCGTTGGGCAGCGAGCTCAACGGGCGGCTGACGATGCGCGACGTGATCCTCGCCCGGGTCGGCCGGGTGAGGACCGCACACGCCGCCGGCGGCCATTTCAGGACGCTGCTGCAGGTCAGGCCGGGCGGTCTGGCGGTCAACGTGACCCGCGGCTGGGCGCGCGTTGACGCCAGCGTGCCGGGCAGCCGGACGATCCGCTTCGTCGACACCCACCTCGAGGCCTTCGACAACCAGGCCAGCAACCACACCAGCACCGGCCACGATGTCGGCAACGGCCAGATCCGGGCCGCGCAGGCCCGGGAGCTCGTCGCCCGCGGCGGGCCGGCGAGCGGGCGGCTGCCGGTCATCCTCGTCGGCGATCTCAACTCCGACCGGCGGACCGCGGTCAAGCCCGGCGACGCGCTCGCCTACGACGCGCTGCGCCACGCCGGCTTTCTGGAGCGGAGCACGAGCCGCCCCGGGTGCTGTCTGAACGCCGCCCTGCTGAGCGTCTCCGGTGGCGCCCGCGCCTCAGACTTCAATCACCGCGTCGATCACGTGATGACCAACGACCCCCGGCAGATCCGGCTGCTGCGCTCCTGGCTGACCGGGACCCGCCCGGTGCACGGCTACTGGGACTCCGATCACGCCGGGCTGGTCAGCGTCGTGACGCTGCCCTGAGAGGCGGGGCGGAACCGGCGCTGGGGACGGGCGAGAACTCCCCCTGCGGGGTCGGATCTGTTCGAAACCCGGATCTGGGGCTGACGGTCTCGAACAGAACCGCCGCGATACCGCACTCACTGGCGAAATCGCGCGGCGCGATCCGCATTTCGAACAAACAGGACCCTTCGTCCCCGGCCGGCCTCCCGTGACCAGGCGGACCTGTGCCTCGTCAAGCCCGGTCTGGAGCGCGCAGGGGTGGCGATCGCACAGCGCCAGGGCGGTGAGCCCCCAGCGTCGTCACCTCCGGGCCGGCGTGGACGATGACCGGGAGGGTGTCGTCGGCCAGTCGCCACACCGGCTCCAGTCGCTCGTCGTCGCATCAGCGGCTCAACGGCGAGAGCGCCCGGTTCGCG
>DASSZQ010000264.1:0-16158 GCA_035702755.1 Solirubrobacteraceae bacterium
GCCATGAGCCGCCCCGGCACGTGCGAGACCGGCTGCTCGGAGCGCCGGCGTGACCTGGTGCGCGCCGACGCCTGCGATTGGGTGGAGGGCCTCGCCGACCGGGCCCGCCGCCGCGCCGACGCCCTGCGCCCGCTGGTGCGCGTGATCGCCACCCAAGCGGACGACGCCGGTGCCGGCGCGGACGCGGACGCCGCGTTCGGTGAGTTGGCCGAGGGGGCCCGCCAGGCGCTGCGCCGCCACCCGGACGCCGATGGCGCCACCGCCGATCTGAGCGAGCCACCGGCTGAGGCGACGACGTGGTGGTGTGACCGCTGCGGCGGCCTGGACGCGCCCCAGGACTGCCTGGGCATCTGCATCTGGCGCTCTGTCGACTGGGTCGACGCGGCCGTCTATGCCGCGGCGCGTGAGCGCGCCCGGACCGAGCGCGAGCGGGAGGAGCGGCTCCGGCAGGTGCTCCGTCACGCCGCCCACGTTCATCCCCGGTCCGGTGGATGGCAGGCGACGCGGCGGGCGCTCAGAGCCGAGGCGCGGCGGGTGCTCGCCGCGGGCTCTCCGGGCTGACGGGAACGTGCGTCATCTGTGGGCCGCGCGAAAAGCTGGGCCGTTGGGGGGCTCGGCGAAGCGAGCACGGGCAGCAGGGAAAGGGAGGCGCAGCCGGAGGGCGGGATGCGGGCAAGAATCCCGCTCCTGCGGGGCGGATCTGTTCGCACCCCAGACTCTCACTGAAATCCGGACAGGGGCTGACGATCTGGAACGAAAGCGCTGCCAGAGGCCACTCGCAGGCGAAATCGACAAGGCGCAATGCGATTTCGCACAGAGCGGAGGCTCCGCACCGGCACCGCCCTCGTCATCGCTGTCGTCGACTTGAGCCCGCCCGCGTCGGCTCGCCGCAGGCAACCCCTGGCGGGCAGGGGTCACACCCCCCGCTCGGCCTCCCGGAGCCGCTCGCCGAGGGCGACCAGCTCCGCCTCCGGCAGCGTCGCCTCGATGAGCGGGAACACCTCGCGCTCCTCGAGCGCGACGTGGTCGGCCAGGCGCCGGCCGAGCTCGTGGAGGTCGTTGAGGGCCAGCGGTGGCGCGGGTGAGGCCGCCGGCCGGTCGGCGTCGCGCCGAGCCGCCAGCCGGTCCGCGTCGCGACGGATGAGCATGTGGTCCTGGAGCATCCGCGTGACCGCCGGGTGCCCGGGATCCCCGTGCGCGGCGTAGGCGGGCAGCAGGAGCTCCTCCTCGATCGCGAAGTGGTGGCGCTCATGGCCGTGCCAGTGGGCCAGGAACCCGGCCGTGGCCTCCTTCGCCGTCTCGGCGGTCGCCCGGCGGAGCCGTTGGGCGATGACGAGCACCTGGTGGTGGTCCTGGGAGAGGGGGACGAGCGCGGGGTGGCGTTTCATGGGCGGGCGACGCGGTGGCCGGATGTTTTACACAAATAGATTTTGCAAACTCACGCCGCGTCGGATAAATTTACCCACTCCAACTGGAATAATCCTCATGTTCGGAGGCCCTGCCGTGGCGTATGTCATCAACGAACCCTGCATCGGCGCCAAGGACGCCAGCTGCACGGAGGTCTGCCCCGTCGACTGCATTCATCCCACGCCGGATGAGCCGGGGTTCGCCGAGGCCGAGCAGCTGTACATCGACCCGGAGGAGTGCATCGACTGCGACGCGTGCGTGGAGGCATGCCCGGTTGACGCGATCACCGCCGAGGACGCGGTCCACCCGGAGTGGCAGCAGTACATCGCCAAGAACGCCGACTACTTCCGGCCGGCGCGGCGGTGAGGTCGCGCCGGGGCACCCCGGGGCCGCGGCAACACCTGTGAGACCGGCGGCACGCCCCGGGGCCGGGGTGCGGCGCCACGGCCTCGCCGGCTACGCCCGCCGGGGTGAGGCCACCCGCCCCAGAACCGGATCGGTGATCCGGTCCCAGATGCCGCCGACGAAGTCGGAGATGGCGTTGATCCAGTCGCGCAGCGGGTGCAGGTTGAGCACGAGCGCGGACAGCACTCCGATGGCGGCTCCCCCCAGGACGTCGGTGGGGTAATGCAGGCCGAGTGCGACCCGGCCGAAGTCAAGGATCGCCGTGAACACGAGCACAAACAGCCCCCAGCCCCAGTAGCGGCGGAGCAGGATGGCGGTGACGATCGCCGCCGAGGCCAGCGCGTGGTCGGAGGGGAAGCTCGCGTCAGGTGCGTGCGCCAGGAAGAGGTGGATCGCGTGCGGGTGGGCGACGAACGGCCGCGGGCGGTCATAGAACTGCGTGATGATCTTGCCGATCAGCAGGGCGAGCCCGGCGCTGAATCCGGCCGCCACCGCGGTCCGCCGCACCGGCTTGCCGCGCTCGTGGCGGGCGAAGGCGGCGACGACGAGGCACATCCCCAGAAACAGGATGATGGCGAGGCTGACGTACTCCAGGACGGGGTCCTCCACGCCGTCGTTGACGTAGAAGAAGTGGTTGAGCGAGTGCGATACAGACCAATCCATAGGCCCGTAGGGTTTCACATCGGCTTCACACGGTGCGGCCGACCGCGTTAGGAGATGGTTGCTGAACCGGCTGCGACCGTTCCAACCCGCCCGTGGTGGGGGTTCCCGGCCGGCCGGTTCGCCACGTGACAGACGACCGCGGGACGACCGGTTGATGTCTCAAATTCCGGGGTAATCCCCCCGCAGGCACCTTCGATTGAGAAAGGGGTGGGGTGATGCGGAAGAGCGACACGTCATCGCGACCCGGGGAGCAGCGTTCCGATGCGACCGCCGGAGGCGAGCGGGGCGCGGCGGCGGAGCCGGCCGACGCGGGGTTCAGGCAGTCCTTCCGCTGGGATGTCATCAGGTCGACGCCGCGCTACGCCTATTTGGTCGCCGGGGTGGCGGCGCTGGGCGGCATGCTGTTCGGCTACGACATCGGCGTCATCTCCGGCGCCGAGAAGCTCATCACCTCGCAGTGGCACCTGAGCGCCTCCAGCGAGGAGCTTGCCGTGTCCGCGGTCCTCATCGGCTCGATCGCGGGCGGGGTCTTCGGCGGGCGGCTCTCGGATGCCGTCAGCCGGCGTTATGCGCTGCTTGCCCTCGCCGTCGTCTACTCGATCGGCGCGGTCATCACCGCGCTCGCGCCGTCGCTGGTGTGGTTCGACGTGTTCCGGATCATCGTGGGGATCGCCGTCGGCGCCTCGTCGATGATCGTGCCGACGTACATCGCCGAGCTCGCTCCCGTGCAGATCCGCGGCGGGCTGGTCATCCTCCAGCAGCTGGCCATCTCCGGCGGGATCTTCATCTCCTACGTGCTGGACTACATCTTCTTCTCGGCCGGCTGGGGCTGGCGGCCGATGTTCGCCGCCGCGGTCGTGCCGGGGATCGCACTCGGCGTCGGCATGCTGTTCATGTCCCACACCCCGCGCTGGCTGGCCATGCAGGATCGCTGGGACGAGGCCGAGCAGGTCATGGGCCGCGTCAACCCGGACTCGCGCGAGAGCGAGATGGAGGCGCTGCGCGAGGACCTGGAGGAGAGCAAGCGCGCCTCGTTTCGCGAGCTGCTCAGACCGGGGATGCGCGGCGCGCTCATCGCCGGGCTGGGGCTGGCCATCCTGCAGCAGTTCGTCGGCCCCAACACCGTGCTCTTCTACGGTCCCACCATCTTCGGCTACGCGGGCATCTCGGCCGGGTCCGGCGGGCTGATCGCCGAGATCCTCGTCGGCGCGGTGCTGTTTGTGTTCGTGCTGCCGACGATCGCGCTCGTCGACGTCGTGGGGCGCAAGCGGCTCTTCTACTTCGGCCTGGCCGGGATGGGAAGCATGCTCGTCCTGCTCGGCCTCGCCTTCCACTTCGGCGCGGCCGGCTGGGGCGTGGGCGTGCTCATCATCCTGCTGGTGTACATCGGTTGCTACTCGCTGAGCATCTCGCCGCTGTTCTGGCTGATGACCGCCGAACTGTTCCCCAACCGCCTGCGCGGGTACGGCGCCAGCGCCGCCACGGTCGCCAACTGGTCGGCGAACCTGCTGATCACGCTCACCTTCCTGACCGCCGTCAACGCGCTGGGCAAGGACGTCGTGTTCTGGATCTACGCCGGCTTTGCCGCCCTCGGCGTGATGTTCGTCGCCACCCGCGTGCCGGAGACCAAGGGCAAGGCCCTGGAGGACATCGATGAATACTGGACGCAGGGGCGCCGCTGGCCGCGCCGCCGGTCCCAGCGGGCGCAGACGTCGCCGTCGGCCCCGTAGCCGGCGGGCCTACAGCCCGCGCGCGAGGTGGTAGTAGGCCTGGTTCCAGCGCAGCTCGTTGATGAACTGGTGGATCGAGGTGCGCTCGTCGATGACGACCAGCTCGATCCCCCACATGTGCGCCAGATCGCGCACCGCCTCGGTGCTCAGCGCCATCGTGAACACGCTGTGGTGCGAGCCGCCGGCGGCCAGCCACGCCTCGGCGGCGGTCGACAGGTCCGGCTGCGGGCGCCAGACGGCCCGCGCGACGGGCAGCCTCGGCAGATCGGCGTCCGGCGCCACCACCTCCACCTCGTTGGCGACGAGGCGCAGCCGCCCGCCGATCTGGATGAGGCAGACGACCAGCCCGGGCCCCGGCGGCGCGGTGAACACGAGCCGCACCGGATCCTCGCGCCCGCCGATCGCCAGGGGGTGGATCTCGCATGAGGGCCGGTCGGCGGCGATCGTGGGGCACACCTCCAGCATGTGCGCGCCGAGAATCTTGGCGCCGCCCGGACCGAGGTGGTAGACGTAGTCCTCCATGAACGAGGTGCCGCCGGGAAGGCCGGCGGCCATCACCTTCATCACCCGCAGCAGGACCGCGGTCTTCCAATCGCCCTCGGCGCCGAACCCGTAGCCGTCGGCCATCAGACGCTGCACGGCGATCCCCGGCAACTGGCGCAGGGCCCCCAGGTCCTCGAAGGTGTCGGTGAAGGCGCGGAACCCCCCGCGCTGTAGGAATGCCCGCAGCCCGGCCTCGATCCGCGCCGCCTCGATCAGCGACTCGCGCCGGTCGCCGCCGTCGCGCAGCTCCGGTGCCAGCGCATAGCTGTCCTCGTAGGCCAAGACCAGCTCCCGGACCGCTCCGGCGTCGGCCTCGGCCACCGCGACGCCCAGCCCATCGATGCCGTACCCGTTGACCGTCGCGCCGAGATCCATCTGGGCGCCGACCTTGTCGCCCTCGGTCACCGCGACGTCGCGCATGTTGTCGCCAAAGCGCGCCACCCGCAGCCGGCGAGCCTCGGCGTAGCCCCGGGCGGCGCGCAGCCACGTCCCAATCCGCCGCTGGACGTCGGTGTCCTGCCAGTGGCCGACCACCGTCTTGCGGACGATGCCCATGCGGCTCTCGATGAAGCCGAACTCCCGGTCGCCGTGCGCGGACTGGTTGAGATTCATGTAGTCCATGTCGATCTCGCCCCACGGCAGGTCCCGGTCAAACTGGGTGTGGAGATGGAGCAGTGGCTTGCGCAGCGCCGCCAGTCCGGCGATCCACATCTTCGCCGGCGAGAACGTGTGCATCCACAGGATCACGCCGACACAGCGCTCGTCGGCGCTGGCCTCGGTGAGCACGCGGCGGATCGCGTCGGCGTCGGTGAGCGGCTCGTGATCGGTCACCCGGGCCGGGATCTCCGCGCTGCCGGCCAGGGCGGCGGCGATCGTGCGCGCGTGCGCATGGACCTGGCGCAGCGTCTCCTCACCGTAGAGGTGCTGGCTCCCGGTCAGAAACCAGATGACGTCCTGTTCAGAGTTCTCCATACCGGCTTTATCTCCAACTGGCAGCGTTCGCGACGAAAGCCGTTGTCCCCGACGGCTGACCCTTGCCGAGGCGGGGCCGTGGCGCCATGCTACCCGGCGTCACTGAGGACGAGCGGTGTCCCGCCTGAAGGAGAGAGCTCATGTATGCGCCCACGCTGTTTCGAGATCGATCCGATGCGACCCAGATCGTCGTGGGCGGGCTTGTGCCCATGGCCCTGGGCGCGCTCGCCGGCGTGCTTGTCGGCGTCTCCGCTCCGGCCTACTGGGCCCTCGGTGCTCTGGCGGCCGTGGGGGCGTTCCTGGCCGGCTTTGAGCACGCTGACGGCTGGGACGCCGCGGACCGCGGGCTGCTCGGCGGGATCATCTACGGCACCGCCCTGCTGCTCGCCCACGAGCTGGCCGGGACCCGGCCGCTCGTCTCCCTGGGCAGCGTGCCCGCCCTGCTGGTCGTCGTCACCGCGGTGGTGGGCATGCTCCTGTCGGCGGCCGGCGGGCACCTCTCCGGCCTGCGCCGCCGCGTCATCTAGGAAGTCGACGGAGGGCCCCCGTGTCTGAGCCGGCGGTCGCCCCCGGCCGGCGTCGCGCGGCGAGGGCCGCGGCGTTGACCTTCTTCTGCCACGGGGTCTACTTCGCCTCCTGGACGGCACACATCCCCCACGTGCAGGCGGCGCTCGGCCTGTCCTCCAGTCAGCTGGGCCTCGTCCTGCTCGGCGCGCCGATCGGCGTCGTCTCGGCGATGGCGGCCGCCTCCCGGCTGCTGCCCCGCTGGGGCAGCCGGCGCGCGGTGCAGGTGTCGGTGCTCGGTTACTGTCTCGCCGGGCCGCTGGTGGCGGTGGCGCCGTCGCCGGCGCTGCTGTTTGCGGGCCTGTTCGTCTGGGGCGCGTTCCAGGCCACGCTTGACGTCGCCATGAACACCCAGGGGATCGCCGTGGAGCGCGCCCAGCGGCGGCGGCTCATGGCGGGGTTGCACGCGTGCTGGAGCCTGGGGGCGTTTGCCGGGGCCGGCATCGGAGCGGCCGCGGTCGCCGCCGGGGTCCCGCTGGCGACGCAGCTGCTCGCCCTGGCGGCAGTCATCGTGCTCCTCGTTCTCCTGCTGTCCGGAGCCATGCTCGACGACGCTGATCCCGTGCCGGAGTCTCCGCTGCCCGCTGCGCCACCCCGCCGGCTGCTGCGCTCCCGGAGCATCCTGGCGCTGGCGGCGATTGCGTTTGCCGCCCTGCTGTGCGAGGGCGCGGCGGCGGACTGGTCGGCGGTCTACATGCGCCGCGAGGTGCACGTCTCGGCCGGGTTCGCCGGCCTGGCCTACACCGTGTTTGCCTGTGCGATGGTGGCCATCCGGCTTGCCGGCAACCGCCTGCTCGATCACTTCTCGGCCGATCGGCTCCTGGCCGTGCTGGCCGCGATCGCCACCGGTGGAATGGCCGTGGCGCTCGCCGTCGGCGGCTCCGCGGCGGCGCTGATCGGCTTCGCCTGCCTGGGGGTCGGTCTCGGCTCGATCGTGCCGAGCATGTACAGCGCCGCCGGCCGGGTGCCCGGGACCCAGGTCGGCGCCGCCGTGTCCACGGTGGCGGCGCTCAGCTACTGCGGCTTTGTCTGCGGCCCGCCGTTGATCGGTGGGCTGTCCGGGCTCGTTTCGCTGCGGGGTGCGCTGGTGCTGGTGCCGGTGCTCACCGGCATCGCGACCGTGCTCATCGCGCGGACGCCGGCGCTGCGCTCACCGCACCCGGGGGCGGATCGAACCGAGCCGCGCCGCCGGGCGGGAGCCGCGGTGAGCTGAGCGCTCATCCGCGGCGCGTACGGAGCGTGGCCCGGAGGCGGCACCGATGCCGCGCCGGTCCGCCGCGCCTACGCTCGGCGCGATGCTCGCCGGGCATGACCGCACATCGCCTGCCGCGCCCCCAGCCGCACCGCACCCGCGCGCGTCGGAGAGTGCCGTCCATCACCACCTGTTCGTCCTCGTCGAGCGCCGAGCGCGGGTCTCGGCCGCCGTGGCCGTGGTCGCGCTCGCCGCCGGTGGGCTGCTTCATCTCACCGGCCACGGCGGGGCGGGCAACGACGTGTGGGCGGTCGCGGTTGCTGTGCTCGCCGCCGAGCTGTGCGTGGAGGTTGTGCGCACGATCCTCGTCGATCATCACATGGGGGTCGACACGATTGCGCTCATCGCCATGATCGGCGCGCTGGCGCTCGGCGAGGAGCTGGCCGGCCTGGTGGTGGGATTGATGTTCTCTGGCGGGGCGGCGCTGGAGGAGGTCGCCTCCACCCGGGCGCGGCGGGAGCTGACCGCGCTCGTCCAGCGGGCGCCCAAGGTGGCGCGCCTCCGGATTGGGGATCGGATCGAGGACGTGCCGGTGGAGCGGGTGACCAGCGGCGACGTGGTTCTCGTCCGCACCGGCGAGGTCGTCCCCGTCGATGGGGCGCTGGTCAGCCCGGAGGCGGTGCTTGACACCAGCACGCTCAGCGGCGAGCCGTTGCCGGTCACGATCACCGAGGGCATGGACGTGCTCAGTGGTGTGGCCAACGCCGGCGCCCCGTTTGAGGTGCGGGCGCGGCGGGCCGCCGCCGAGAGCGCCTATGCCGCCCTCGTGCGGCTGGTGGAGCAGGCCCAAACCCAGCGCGCCCCGTTCGTGCGCATGGCCGACCGGTACGCCGGCTTCTTCCTGCCGCTGACGCTGGCGGTCGCCGCACTGGCCTGGGCGGTCAGCGGCGACGCGGTGCGGGCGCTGGCCGTCGTCGTCGTCGCCACCCCGTGTCCGCTCATCCTGGCGGCACCGATCGCCTTCGTCTCCGGGCTCTCGCGGGCCGCGCGGTCCGGGGTGATCGTCAAGGGGGCGGCGGCGATCGAGACGCTGGGGCATGCCCGGACCGTCCTGTTTGACAAGACGGGGACGCTCACCGTGGGCGCGCCGGACGTGCGCGACGTCATCTCCGCCGACGGCCTCGACCGGGCGCGGCTGCTGCGCCTGGCGGCCTCGGTCGATCAGCTCTCGGCCCACGTTCTCGGTGAGGCGCTGGTGCGCGCCGCCGAAGAGGCCGGTCTTGAGCTGCTCGGTGTCAGCGACGTTCACGAGCAGCCGGGTCAGGGCATCGAGGGAGCCGTTGACGGAGGGCGGGTTGCGGTCGGCAGCCGGGCGTTTCTGGGGCAGGTGGGGGTGCCGGAGGACGAGCTGGCCACCGCGGTGGCGTTGAGCGGCTACGGCTCCGGCGAGGCCCATGTCCTCGTCGCCGTCGACGGGCATCTGGCCGGGGTGATCGTCATGGCCGACGAGCTGCGACCGGATGCGCGCGAGATCGTCTCCCGCCTGCGCGACGAGGGCATCGCCTACGTCGGCATGGTCTCCGGGGACCGGCGCTCGGTCGCCGCCCGGGTGGGCCGTGAGCTCGGCATCGACCGCGTGTATGCCGAGCAGTCGCCGGAGGCCAAGCTCGACGTCGTCCGCAGTCTCCGCGCCCGCCCGGACCTGTCACCGGTGATCATGGTCGGCGACGGCGTCAACGACGCGCCGGCGCTGGCGATCGCCGATCTCGGCATCGCGATGGGCGCGGCCGGGGCGACGGTCTCGTCGGAGACGGCGGACGCGGTCATCACCGTCGACCGCGTCGACCGTGTGGCCGACGCGGTGCACGTCGGTCGCCGGGCGGTCTCCATCGCCCGCCAAAGCGTGCTCGCCGGGATGGGGCTGAGCGTGGTGGCCATGGGGGTGGCCGCCGCCGGCTATCTGCCGCCGGTGGCCGGCGCGCTGCTCCAGGAGGCGATCGATCTCGCCGTCATCCTCAACGCGCTGCGGGCCCTGCGGGGGTGAGATGAGCCGTCCGTAGTTCCGGCGGCCCCTGTCCGGATTTGACCGCGATGCGGACGCGCGGAGGCGATCGTACGGTCGGCTCATGGAGGCACGATGCCGATCATCGAGACCGACCAGCTGACCAAGCGCTACGGGTCCCAGCGGGGGATCGACGGCGTATCGATTGAGGTCGAGCCCGGTGAGGTCTACGGCTTCCTCGGCCCCAATGGCGCCGGCAAGACGACGACGATCCGATGCCTGCTTGATCTCCTGCATCCCACCAGCGGAGCGGCGCGCATCTTCGGACTTGACAGCCATGCCGCCGGCCGGGCGATTCGCGCGCGGATCGGCAACCTGCCGGGCGACTTCACGTGCGACCCGCACCTGACCGGCCGGGGCTTTCTCCGCTTCTGCGCCGAGGCCCGGGGGCTGGACGGACTGGGGTCGGCGCTCGCCCTCGCGCAGCGTTTTGAGGCCGACCTCAGCCGGCCGATGAGCGAGCTGTCGACCGGCAACCGCCAGAAGATCGGCCTCATCCAGGCGGTGTTTCATCAGCCGGAGCTGCTGTTCCTCGACGAGCCGACGAAGGGTCTTGACCCCCTGATGCAGGAGGAGTTCCTGGCGCTGGTGGCGGAGTTTCACAACGCGGGCGGCACGGTCTTCCTCTCATCGCATGACCTGGCCGAGGTTGAGCGGGTGTGCCATCGCGTGGCCATCATCCGCGACGGCCGCCTGGCCGCCGTCGAGAAGGTGGCCGAGGTGCGGGGCCGCGCCTATCACCATGTCTCGATCGAGTTCGACGCTCCGGTCGCCCGGACAGAGTTCGCATCGCTGCCCGGAGTCACCGACCTGGCCGTCGACGGCACGCACGTGAGCTTCAACGTCTCCGGGCCGCTTGACGCGGTGGTGAAGGCGGCCGCCGCCCACACCGTGCGCGACATGGAGCTGACCGAGCCGACGCTGGAGGAGATCTTCCTCACGTTCTACGGGCGGGGCGGGGGGCGGTGAGCTCCGGCGCCACCCGCCTCCAGGCGCGCACGGCACCGCGCTCGGCTGTGCCGCCCCCGTGGCGCGTGGGCTTCGCCGCCGTGGTCCGCCAGGGACTGCGCGACCGCCGGCGCAGCGTGGTCAGCTGGGGCGGCTCGCTCGGCGCGCTGGGCGCGTTCATGGCGGCCGTCTATCCCTCGGTGCAGAAGACGATCGAGCAGGTGGCCAAGAGCTATCCCGCTGGGCTCAAACAGGCCTTTGGCGTCACCTCGATGGACACCGTGGAGGGGTACATCCACGCCGAGCTGTTCAGTCTGATCGTTCCCCTCGCCCTCGGCTTCTTCGCGATCCGTGCGGTGACGGGCGCCACGGTCGCGGCCGAGGAGGCCGGCCACCTTGACACCATCCTCGCGCTCCCCATCTCCCGCCGCGTGATCATCGTCGCCGCCTGGGTGGTCGCGGCCGTGTCGGCGGCGGCGGTGATGATCGTCATGGGCGTTCTGACCTTCATCGCCGGCCGCATCGCCGGCACCCACATCTCCGCCGGGCTGGTGGCCGCGGGGGTCACCGGTGTCTGGGCACTCGCGCTGCTGTTCGCCGGCGTGGCCGCCGCCGCGGCGGGCGCCCTGCACAGCTCGCGCCTGGTCAGCGGCCTGAGCCTGGGAGTTCTCATCGGCATGTACGCGCTTGACCTCGTCGGACGCCTCGCCTCCAGCCTGGACGCGATCCGCTGGGCGTCGGCGTTTCGGTACTACGGGGCGCCGCTTCGCGAGGGCCTGGACGTCGTCTCCTCCGCGGGCATGGTTGCGGTGGGGGTGGCGCTGCTCATCGCCGGCACGCTGCTGTTCGACCGCCGCGACATCCTGGGGCCGTGACGGTTCCCCGTCTCATCGACGACAATCGGTGGATGGCGGAGACAGAGAAGTTCACAACCGAGCAGGCGCGGGAGATCGGTGAGCGCATCGGCATCGACTGGTCGACGTCCCGGTTCGATGTCGAGCAGTTCCGGATGGGCCTCGACGTCGAGCTTGAGCACGGCCGGCAGGACATCAACACCAACGTCAGTGACGACGATGAGGTGACGACGGGCAAGATCGCGCTCGCCCATCTCAACGAGTTCCCGGACTACTACACGCGCCTGGCCAAGATGGAGGCCGAGGCCGCGCAGTACTGGTCAGAGCGCGGCCAGGGCTGAGCCCGGCCGTCGCCGGCCGGGGTCCGTAATCGACACCGGCGGCATGCGGGTCCTGCTCCGATGGCGGGCGCGGATGCGCCGCCTAGCGTGGATGCGTGAAGTTCGACCTAAGATGCGCGGCCCATCCGCCCCGACCGGTGAGAGCGGGTATCCCGGTGGCTGTAGCGCTGGCCGCGCTCGTGGCGTTGCTCGGCGCACCGCGAGCCCCGGCCGCCCCGCGGGCGATCCCGGCGACGACCACGCCGCTGCTGGTGGGGGTCAACGCCGTCCACCGTCCCGGCCATGATGAGGTCGTCTTCCGCTTCACGGGCGGCATCCCGTCGCGGCGGACGGTGCGCTACGTCACGCAGTTGATCGCCGATCCCTCCGGCCGGCGCGTGCCGATCGCCGGCCGCGCAATCCTGAACGTGAGCTTCTTCCGGGCGGCGGCCCACACCGCCGCCGGACGGGTCACCGCTCCCGGGCGGGCGGCGTTCGCGCTGCCCAACGTGATGAGCGTCGTGCGCGCCGGCGACTTTGAGTCCGTCGTCTCCTACGGGATCGGTCTGGCCAAGCGCACCCCATTTCACGTGTCCGTGCTGTCGCGTCCGCACCGGGTGGTGGTCGACGTCAGCGCGTCGTTTGCAACCGTGCTGCGCCGCGTCTATCTCTTCAGTCCGCGCCGGTTTGCCGCCAACCGCCAGCCGTTCGTGACCGCCGTATCACGCCCCGTCCTGCCGGGCACTCCGGCCACCGGGCTGATGGACCGGCTGTTCGCCGGCCCGACCGCCGGTGAGAAGGCCGCCGGGCTGGCGCTGCTCTCCTCGCGGGCGACCGGATTCAGCGACCTGTCGGTCCGCGACCAGGTGGCGCGCGTGCGCCTCACCGGCGGCTGCTCAAGCGGCGGCTCGACCAGCAGCATCGCGCAGGAGATCATGCCGACGCTCAAGCAGCTGGCCCGCGTCCGTTACGTCAAGATCTACGACCCGGCCGGCCACACCGAGCATCCCGCCGGGCGCAGCGACTCGATCCCGTTCTGCCTGGAGCCATGAGCGCTCCGACGAACCCGGCCACGGCCGCGGCCTCCGGCGACCGGCTGCGAGCCGAGGCCGAGCAGCACATCCGTGACCACGTCATGGGGGAGAGGGCCCGGGTCGAGCGCGTGTCCCGGATCCGCGAGCTCGTGCTCGGAGCCCAGGACGGGCTGCTCGTGCCGCTGGGCGTCGTCAGCGGCATGGCCGCGGCAAACCCCGGGCGCGCCGCCATCCTCGTCGCCGGCTTCGCCGAGGCGGTGGCGGGCTGCATTGCCATGGGAGCCGGGTCGTATCTCGCCTCCGAGGCCGAGGAGGCGTTCTACCGCGCCGAGATCGACGACGAACGGCGCGAGGTCATCGAGTTCCCGGACCGCGAACGCACCGAGCTGGCGCTGGCGCTCGAGCAGGAGGGACTGCCCCGGGACGAGGCCGGTCGTGTCGCCGCCGGGCTGGCGTCCAATCCCAACGTGTTCCTGCGAACGAAGGTGGAGAAGGAGCTGGGGCTGTCGCCGGAGGTCGGCGGGGCTGCGCTCGGCGACGGCATCGTCGTCGGACTGTCGTATCTGCTGGCGGCGATCGTGCCGCTGTGGCCGTACGTGGCGTTCGGACGGCTGACGGCGCTGGCGGTGAGTGTCGCCTGCACGCTGGTCGCGCTGTTCGCGCTGGGGGTCGTCAAGGGGCGGGTCGGCCGCCAGCGCGCGGCGCGCGCCGGGCTGCAGGTGCTTCTCATCGGCGGTGTGAGCGCCGCCGTGGGGTTCGCCATCGGCCACCTGGTGACGCTGCTCGTCTGACCGCGTCGGCGCCCGTGCCAACCACCGATGGGCGGCGGCGAGGCCCCCCACCCGCCCCTCGGTGCTCTGCGGATGTGCCGGACAGGGCGTCCGGTCACCGTGTGCGCAGAGTGTCCACCTGATCAGAGGAACTGTCATGCACCGTCGCCATCGCCTCGTCCTCCTCGCGGCGCTCGCCGGAGCCCTGGCGCTGTCGGCGACCGCGGGAGCGGCCGTCGTCGTGGCCGCGGCCGCCGCGCCGGCGTCGGCGGTCCGCATCGCCGTCCGGGCGGCGCAGGCGCATTTCCACACCACCGACGTCCATGCGACCTTCAGCCTCCGCAGCCGGATCAACCCGCAGTGGGCGCTGGTCGACGGACACGCCACCCCGCGGCCCCGGCTGTGGGCGGCGTGGCTGCACGCCGACGCCCGTGGGCACTGGCAGCTGCGCTACTTCGACACGACAGCCCCCTTCCAGCCACAGTCGACGGCCCACGGCCGGGTGCCGTGCGACCTCTATCCCGCCTTCAGCGAGCCGCGCTGTCCTCCGCCGGGAACCCCAACCGCGGCGCAGCTGCGCGCCAACCTGTTCCGTCAGCTTGCGCCCACCGGCGCGGCCGCCAGGATCGGCGCGATCCTCCACAGCGGCGGCTACACGTTCGTGTTCAAGCCGCTGATGACCGGAACCGTCGCCATCACGTGGTATCGCCCCGCGCCCCGCTCCGGTGCCAAGCCGACCATCATCGCCCGCGGCAGCGCGGACATCACCGATCACCGGGGCAAGCGCGTGACGGTCAAGCTCACCGCCGCCGGCCGACGGGTGCTTCGCGGGGCGTCCCGGGTGACGCTCAAGGCCAAGGGCACGTTCACGCCGATTCTCTACGCAGCGGTGTCGGCCAGCCGAACGTTCACGCTGACCCGGTAGCTGCGACCAAGGGGTGTAAGTCTCATGCAAGCGACGATGTCAATTCCCCCGGCGCCGTATCCGGTCCGGGTGGAGGGCCACCTGGAGCATCCGTCACGGGCGCTGTGGCTGATCAAGTGGCTGTTGGTGATCCCGCACTACATCGTGCTCTGGTTCCTGTGGATCGCGTTCGTCGTCAGCACGGTCATCTCGTTTGTCGCCGTGCTGTTCACGGGCCGCTACCCGGCGTCGCTGTTTGAGTTCAACCTGGGGGTCCTGCGCTGGTCCTGGCGCGTGGGCTTCTACGCGTTCGGCGCCAACGGCACCGACCGCTATCCGCCGTTCACGCTCGCCGACGTCCCGGACTACCCGGCGCACCTGGACATCGACTACCCGGAGCATCAGCGGCGGGGCCTGCCCCTGATCGGCTGGTGGCTGGCCGGGATCCCGCAGTACATCATCGCCGGCGTCTTCATCGGCAGCGGTGGCGCCGCCGGGTGGACCGCCTGGGACCGTTCCTGGGGCGGCGCCACCTGGATCGGATTGATCGGCCTGCTCGTGCTGGTGGCCGTCATCGTCCTGCTGTTTCGCGGCGAGTACCCGCGCTCCATCTTCGACTTCATCCTCGGACTCAATCGATGGGTCATCCGCGCGGTGGCCTACGCGGCGGTCATGACCCCTGACTACCCGCCGTTCCGGGTCGACGAGGGCGAACAGGAGCCGGGGGCGCTCGTCGTCGGAGCGGTGCCCGCCGCGCCAGCGCCGTCGCCTCCGTTTGCGCCGGCAGTCGCCGCACCGGCCGCCGGGGCACCGGCCGTCCCGGCGGCGGGCGCGCCTGTCCCGGGCGCGGTGGCCGAGCGGGAGCCCGTGCACTGGGGACCCGGCCGGGTGGCCGTCCTGGTGCTCGCCAGCATCCTGCTGCTCGTGTCGCTGGGGTTGGTCGCCGCCGGAGGCACGGGCATCGTGGTTGACCAGACGCAGCGCGACTCCTCCGGCTACCTGATGACCTCAGCGACGCCCTATTCCACCAACACGCACGCGATCGTCTCGGCCAGCTACCGGGGCGGGAGCAGCAACGACTGGTTCGTCACGCGGGATCTGCTCGGCACCGTGCGCGTGCGGGCCGACAGCGCGCGAACAACGTTCATCGGCATCGGGCCTGAGGCGGCGGTCGCGGCGTACCTCGCCCGCGTGTCGTACTCAGAGCGCAGTTCGTTTGCGCCGCGGGGCGCGCACTTCCACGTCTATACCGGGGGCGCACCGGCAACGCCGCCGGGCGCGCAGAGCTTCTGGGCGGCACGCTCGGTCGGCGCCGGCGTCCACACGCTGACCTGGACGCCGCGGGCGGGGAGCTGGCGGGTGGTGCTCATGAACGCCAGCGGCTCGGCGCCGGTGGCGGCCGACGTGAGCGTTGGCGCCCGCCTGCCCCATCTGCTGACGATCGGCATCGCGCTCCTCGGCGCGGGCATCCTCCTGCTGCTCGTCAGCGGGGGTGGGATCTACCTGGCGGTGGCCCGCCGGTGAGGGGGCGGTGGTGAGGGCCGCTCGCGGCGAACGGCCCTCACCTCCGGCCCCGACACCGTGACGGGCGAAGGTGAGGAGCGGGGGGCAGCGGTCCTCACCTGGCGGCCCGTCGGTGTCCCGGTCGTCTAGGACGTGCTGGTCGAGCTGGAGCCGCTCGTGCTGCTCTGGCTCTTGCGCATCTGCGCCGCCGCCACCACGCACTGGCTGTACGGCGTGCCCTTCTGACCGGCGACGTGCTTCCGGCTCTCAGTGGCGCACGCCCGGTG
>DASSZQ010000281.1:0-7240 GCA_035702755.1 Solirubrobacteraceae bacterium
GGCGGAAGCGGTCAAGCTGACCATCAAGACCGACGCCGAGCACGGCAAGAAGGGTCCGGATGGTAAGTGGCATGACGCATTTCTGCCGGCCAACTTCACAGTGCACCCCGGCGCCAAGGTGACCGTCACCGTCCTCAATTACGACAACGGCCCGCATTCGTTCACCTCGCCTGCGCTCAGCACCGGATCGCTCATCAACGTGAACCTCGCGGCCGGCTCGGCCACCACGCCGAAGGCGACGACGTTCACGTTCACGGCGCCGACCAAGCCCGGCAAGTACCTGTGGTGGTGCGCGCAGCCGTGTGATCCGTGGGCGATGGCCCACATCGGTTACATGCGCGGATATGTGACCGTCGCCGCGTAGGCGGTGCTGTGAGCTCGCCAAGCTCCGAGGGCGACATGCCCTCGTCGGCGAACCCGCGTGGGCCCCGGTTCCGGCAGAACCGGGGCCCGCAGGGTGTCGGTCTCACCCGCCGCGCCGTCCTGTCCGGCGCGGCCCTGCTGGGGATCGGCGCCGGCGTGGATCGCGCCGTCACCAGCGCGTCAGCGCAATCGGCGGCGGCCGCCGCTGCTCCGGACACAGTTCCCTTCCACGGTCCGCACCAGGCCGGCATCGCCACCCCCCAGCAGCGGCACCTGCACTTCGCCGCCTTTGATCTCACCACCACGTCCGCCTCCTCCCTGCGTGATCTGCTGCGGCTCTGGTCACAGGCAGCGGCCACCCTCACCACCGGCCGGGAGTACGCCCCCACCCCCCAGACGCCGCTCCGCGCTCCCACCGACCCCGGGGAGGCCGCCGGCCTGGCCCCCGCCCAGCTGACGCTCACGTTCGGGCTGGGGCCGACGCTCTTTGTCTCCGGCGGCCGGGACCGGTTTGGGCTCGCCCACCGCAGGCCCGCCGGGCTCGCCCCGCTGCCCCCGTTTCCCGGGGAGGCGCTTGACCCGCGCCGATCCGGCGGAGACCTGTGCGTGCAGGCGTGCGCCGACGATCCGCAGGTCGCCTTTCACGCCATCCACGTGCTGTCGCGACTGGCCGCCGGGAACGCCGTGATGCGATGGTCACAGACCGGCTTCCGCAGCCCGCCGGGTCCAGCGGACGCCCAACAGACACCGCGCAACCTGATCGGCTTCAAGGACGGCACCGACAACATCCGCCCCGGCGACGCCGATGCGATGAGGCAGTTCGTCTGGGTGCAGGACGGCGATCAGCCGACATGGATGCACGGCGGCAGCTATCTCGTGGCCCGGCGGATTGAGATTGTGCTCTCAACGTGGGACGCGCTGCCCCTCGTCCAGCAGGAGCGCGTGATCGGCCGCGACAAGGCCACCGGCGCACCCCTCGGCGGCCGCCATGAGCACGATCCCGTCGACCTGAACGCGACCGACCAGCACGGAAACCCCGTCATCCCCGGCAACGCCCACATCCGGGTGGCCGCTCCGGCACGCAACGGCGGGCGGCGGATCCTGCGCCGCGGCTACGCGTTCTCTGAGGGAACCACGCCGGCCGCGATTCAGGCGGGCACCGGCGGGGTCGACGGCGGTCTGTTCTTCATCGCCTTCACCCGTGATCCCGGGCGGCAGTTCATCCCCCTCCAGCGCCGCGTGGCGATGACCGACGCTCTCACGGCGTTCACCGTCCACACCGCGAGCGCCGTCTTCGCCTGCCCCCCGGGCGCCGCGCCCGGTGGGTTCATCGGCCAATCGCTGCTGGCCTGATCGGCGACGCCGTCAATCAGCGCGTCGCTCCGGCGCGCTCAGTCGGCCAGCAACGTCCCCAGCCAGTGGTCAAACAGCGCAAACGCCTGCTCACGCGCCGGCTCGGCATAGGCTCGGCTCTGATCGGCGAGCGCTTCGGGCGTGATGCCCGTCTCCGGCAGCTTGGGATCTGTCCGCGCCCAGAGGTCCAGGAGCGCCGCGTCGGCCTCGGGATGAAACTGCAGCCCCAGGTGGCGCCCGTGGCGGAACGCGGCCAGCCCGGCGGGGCTGCGGGCGAGCTCCTCTGCGCCCGGGGGCAGGTGCATGAGATCGAAGTGGTACTGGAGCCAGTGGCCGGCGGGGACCGCCGGGTCCGAGCTCTGCACCGCCACCCAGCCGATCTCCGGGCGGTCGAGCACCTCCACCCCTCCTCCCAGCGCGACCGACAGTGCCTGGCCGCCGAAGCACAGGCCGAGGACAGGGACATCGGCGCCGACCGCATCGCGCAGTGAGTCGATCTCCCGCGCCACCCAGCCGTCGGACTCAGACGCCGAGCGTTCGGAACCGAGCGAGGCGACGAACGAGAACTCGCGCGGGTCCGGTGGGGCCTGCTCCCAGGCGTGGTGAACGACGAACGGCACGCCGCGCTCGCGCAGCCACTCGCCGAACCGAGCGGGTGGACCGTCGTCTCCGTGCTGGAGGATGAGACCGGGCTTTGACAGCATCTCGTAAGGACTCTAACGTCGGGACGGTGAGTATCGACGACGGACCCGCGCTGCCGCTGCAGGATCGCGAGCAGGTCCTGGAGCACGCGGCCCACCTCATCCTCTCCTCCTGGCAGAGCTTTGACCATGCGCGGCCCAACCAGCCGCTGCCCGCCGAGCGCCATCTCGCGCTGCTCAGCCGGCCGCTGCCCCAGGATGGATCCGAGCCCCGGGCGGCGCTGGACGCGGCCGCCGACGTCCTCGACGTCTCCCTGGCCCAGTCGCGGCCGCGCTACTTCGCCTACATCGGCTCGTCGGGGCTGGAGATCGGCGTTCTCGGCGACGCCCTCATGGCCTCCCATGACGTCAACGTTGCGGTCAGCGCCGGCGCCGCCGACCTGCTGGAGGCCCAGACGATCAGATGGGTGGGGCAGTTCGTCGGCTTTGACGAGGACGCGGTCGGCGTTCTGGCGGCGGGCGGCACCATCTCCAACCTGACCGCGCTGACCGCGGCGCGGGAGTGGGCGCTGCCGGGCTTTCGCCAGGACGGCGCCGCCGGCCGGCAGATGGCGCTGTACTGCTCCAGCGAGGCGCACTACTCCGTCCGCCGCGCCGCCGAGGTGCTCGGCATCGGCGGTCGCCAGGTCCGGGCCATCCCCATCGACGCCCACCGGCGGATGGATCCGGCGGCCTGCGCCGCCGCCATCGACGCCGACCGTGAGGCGGGCATCACTCCCGTCGCCGTCGTCGCCACCGCGGGCACCACCCTCACCGGAGCCGTCGATGACCTGGAGGCGCTTGCCGACGTCTGCGAGACCCGGCGCATCTGGTTGCATGTCGACGGCGCCTACGGGCTGCCGGCGGCGGCTACCGCCCGCGCCGGCCACCTGTTCCGCGGCCTGGGCCGCGCCCATTCGGCCACCGTGGACGCTCACAAGTGGCTGTACGTCCCCAAGGCGTGCAGTGTGCTGTTGATGCACTCTTATGACACGCTGGAGCGCGCCTTCTCGCATGAGGAGAGCTATATGCCCCACAGCGGCCATCAGGTGCTGTCCGTCGACCGCACGCTGGAGTACTCGCGCCCGCTGCGGGGCCTGAAGCTGTGGCTGGCCTTCACCGTGCACGGCGCCGACGCGATCCGGCACGCGATCGAGCGCAATCTTGACGAGGCTCAGCTGCTCGCCGCGCTCCTTGACGCCGACCCCCGCTTTGAGCGCCTGATTGAGCCGCAGCTGTCGGCGGTCTGCTTTCGCCACCTGCCCGCCGACGGCGTCGACACGGATGCCCACAACGCGGCGCTGGCCCAGGCGCTGTCCGCCGACGGCCGCGTCCTGCTCGCCTCCGCGCAGGTCGACGGCTCCACCTGCCTGCGGGCGTGCATGGTCAACCACCGGACCTCCGAAGAGGATGTGCGCGCCATCCCGCAGGTGGTGGGCGAGGTGGCCGAGCAGCTTTACACGAGGTCGTGAGAACCCTAATGTCCTCTGACATGAGCGTCCAATCCGAGCCCGTCGTCCCTGAGGAGCTCGACGTCCTGGCGCGGGTGGGCGACCTGCCGGTGCCCGTCGACCTTGAGGCGATGGCCGTCATCGCCAACGTCTGGCGCGCCGCCCAGGCGGCGCGGACCCAGCTTGAGCGGCGCGTCCTGCGTCCCCACGGCATCTCCTGGGGCGGCTTCTCGCTGCTCTTCAACCTCTGGATATCGGCCGAACCCATGGAGACGCGCGCCCTGGCCACGTCGATGGGCTGCGCCCGGCCGAGCGTCTCCAGCCTGTGTGACACGCTGGAACGCGACGGCCTGGTCGTCCGGCGTGGCGACACCCAGGACCGGCGGCTTGTCCGGGTGGGGCTCACCCGGGCCGGGCGGCGGCTGATCGAGACCCTGTTCCCGCGCTTCAACGTCGGTGAGGCCGAGCTCGTCGCCGGGCTCAGCGAGGCCGACCGCCGGCAGCTGGCCGTACTGCTGCGGCGGCTGCTGCACAGCATCCGCGCCGGCGCGGCGGAGGAGGACCAGTGAGCGCCGAGACCGTCCGCGGCGGCGGGGCCCGCGTCGAGGTGGAGGGGGTCAGCGTGCCCGTCGATCACTACATCGACGGCCGCCGCGTCGCCTCGGCGGAGCGCTTTGAGGTCCGCAGCCCCATCGACTGGGAGCGCTGGAGGCTCGCCGACGTGGCCGCCGGGGGCGTCGCCGAGGTCGATCTGGCGGTGGCGGCGGCCCGGCGGGCGTTTGTGGCGTGGGCGGCGCTCGGCCCGGAGGGCCGGCGGGAGGCGCTCACCCGGCTCGCCGATGCGATCGACGCGGCCGTCCCGGACCTGGCCCGGGTGGAGTGCGCCGACAACGGCTCGCTGCACGAGGCGATGAGCCTGCGCGTCCTGCCCCGCGCCGCCAACAACATCCGCTTCTTCGCTGACTTCGCCGTCGAGCGCCTCGCCGAGCCGGAGCGCACGCTGCACGGCGGCGAGCGCAACCGCGTGCGCCACGACCCGTGCGGCGTCGTCGCCGTCTCCACCCCGTGGAACGCCCCGTTCATGCTGGCCACCTGGCGCGTGGGGCCGGCCCTGGCCGCCGGGAACACGGTCGTGCTCAAGCCGCCGGAGTGGGCGCCGCTGACGTGCTCGCTGCTGGGGGACCTCGCCGACGCGGCGGGGTTGCCGCCGGGCGTGCTCAACATCGTCCACGGCACCGGCGCCGCCGCGGGCGCTCCGCTGACCGGGCACGCCGGCGTCGACCGCGTGGCGTTCACCGGGTCGCCGGCGACGGCGCGCACCGTCTACCGGGATGCCGCCGCCCAGCTGACGCCGGTCTCCTTTGAGCTGGGGGGCAAGTCGCCGTTCGTCGTCTTTGCCGACGCCGATCTCGATGCCGCCGCCGCGACCGCCGCCTATCAGTACGACAACTCCGGCCAGGTGTGCCTGGCCGGCACTCGGCTCCTTGTCCAGGAGTCGATCCTCGATGCGTTCCTGGAGCGTTTCACCGCCCGGGTGCAGGAGATCCGCGTCGGCGACCCGCGGGACGCGAAGACGACCTATGGACCGCTCATCCATCCGGTCGCGCTGGAGCGCGTCACGGGCCATGTGCAGCGGGCGGTGGCCGCCGGCGCCGAACTCGTCTTCGGCGGCGAGTCGCTCGGCGGGCTGTACTACGCGCCGACGCTGTTCCGTCACGTTCCCGGCGATGCCGAGATCCTCCAGCATGAGGTGTTCGGCCCCGTGCTCACCCTGCAGACCTTCGCCGACGAGGCCGAGGCGATCCGGCTGGCCAACGGCACCGAGTACGGACTGGCGGCGACGATCTATACCGGCTCGGAGGCTCGTGCCGAGCGCGTCTCGGCGGCCGTCGTCGCCGGGACCGTGTGGGTCAACTGCTTCTACGTGCGCGACCTGGAGACGCCGTTTGGCGGGGCCCGGGACTCCGGCATCGGCCGCGAGGGCGGGCGCCACTCGTTTGACTTCTACTGCGACGTCAAGACCGTCTGCGAGCGCACCGCGCTGTTCACGGGCGACTGAGCCTGACCAGCCGCCGGCACACGTCCCCCACCTCGGCGGGATCGTCGGTGAACTGGGAGGGCTTGAAGCAGATCGTCGTGTAGCCGGCCTGGAGCTGCTCCGGGATCGCCTCCGCCGCCTCGGCAAGATCGGCGACCGCGTCCGGCGCCGGGAAGCGGCCCCGGATGCCGCCGACGACCTCCAGCTCCGACATCCGGCGCCCGGCGGCGCTCATCGCATCGACCAGCGGGCGCATGTCATCCGCCGTGGGCTGGCCGAAGGGATGAAAGCCGTGGCCGTACTGCACCAGCCGCCGGATGATCCACGGGCCCACCGAGCTGCCGCCGAACCACAGCCGGGGCCCGTCGGCGCGAAACGGCTTGGGCTCCAGATAGACATCATCGAAGCGGTAGAAGCTCCCGGAGAAGGCGGCGGGTCCCGGGCGCCACAGCGTGCGCCAGGCGGCGAGGTGCTCGTCGAGCAGGGCGCCGCGCTGCTCGAACGGGACCCCCAGCGCGGCGTACTCCTCCCGGTGCCAGCTCACCGTCGGCTGCACGACGAGCCGGCCCTCGGAGAGCAGATCCAGGGTGGCCAGCTGATGGGCGAGCAGGAGCGGGTGGCGCAGCGGGGCGATGATCGCCGCACCGATGAGCCGCAGCGTCGTGGTGGCGGCGGCGATGGCGCTCATGAGCACGATCGAGTCCGGCCACGGGGTGTCCGGATCCTGGTTGCCGGGAGCCGCGTAATCACGGGGGTTGTCCGGTCGCCCGCCCGCACCGGCCGAGGGCCCCAGCACGATGTGCTCCGAGAGCATGATGCCGTCGATCCCCGCCGCCTCGGCCTCCTGGGCGATGCGGACAAGGCCGCGCAGATCGCGCGGGGAGGTCATCGTCCAGTTCTCGGAAAGGACGAGAACGAGGCGGGGTGCGGCGGGCGCCACTATGCCGCGAGCGTCATCCGGATGGGGAGCCGCTTGAGCCCGTTGGTGAAGTTGGAGCGGTGGCGCAGCGGCGGGCCGCCGAGCTCGATGCCGGAGACCCGGCCGACGAGTTCCTCCAGGTAGACCCTGACCTCCAGCCGCGCCAGGTGCACGCCCAGGCAGTGATGGGGACCGCCCCGGCCGAAGGTCAGCTGGTCGGTGGGATTGCGGGTGACGTCGAAGCGGTGGGGATCCGGATAGTGATCCGGATCGCGGTTGGCAGCGGCAAACCACACCACCACCTTGTCCCCGGCCGCGATCGGCTGATCCCGGATGACGACGTCCTTGGTGGCCGTCCGGCGAAACCACCACACCGGCGAGGCGAAGCGGAGCATCTCCTCCACCGCCGAACGGACCAGCTCCGGATGGGCTCGCA
>DASSZQ010000145.1:0-3275 GCA_035702755.1 Solirubrobacteraceae bacterium
TCCCTGCTTGGGGATGGTTCCGCGCGCGGAGACAGAGATGCTGCCGCCCGTGGTCGGGGCGAGACCTCCGGCCATACGCGCCGGAGGTGAGGGCCACCAACGGCCGCCACGGTTGCCCGCGACGGTTGCCCGCTCTTCAGACCGCGGATTCGCGCCGAGCGCGATTGGTCGGATTTGCAGGGAAAAGATGAAGCGGGAGCGACGGGACTCGAACCCGCGACCTCCGGCGTGACAGGCCGGCGCTCTAACCAACTGAGCTACGCCCCCGGGGGGGAAGACCAGTATGCCAAGCCAGCGGCCACTGCGCGTGCGCGGCGCGCAACTCCGGGCGGGGCCGCGGGTTTCAACAACCGCAGACGGTCAGCTTTGGGGGTGCTCAACCCGGCCGTGAGCGCAACCTGAATGCTGGCGTGCGATGGGGACCCACGAGGTCCCCATCGTGACTTAAGGCGCCGCCGGGCGGGGGCGTGCCCCGCTACCGCGGTTGCTCAGCGGCGGGACCAGATGAGCGTCATCACCGCGCGGGCAAAGCGCTCGTAGCGCTCTGGCGAGAACCGCGCGGCGTCGGTGAGGACCATCCGGCCGGCTTCTTCGCTGAGCCGCAGGATGGTGCGAGCGCAGATCTCGACGTCGAGATCGTCCGGAATCGCCGCCTGCTCGATCGCCCACCGCACGAACTGCTCCAAGCGCTCCAGGACCTGAGCGCGGTTGGTTTCCACGTGCTCGCGCACGATGGTGGGGGTCCCCTCCGGGGGCAGCAGGATGATCCGCCACGTGTTCGGCCGGCTGGCCACCGCGTCGAGGAAGCGCCGGACCCCGGCTGCAAACAGCTCCGGCGGCTCGCCCTCCGGCGGCGGCTGGGGGACGATCGCCGCCAGCTGATCCAGCGCATAGCGCTCCTCGCGCTCGATGAGCGCCCGCAGGAGGCTGCCGAGGTTGGGGAAATGGTCATAGACCACCGGCCGGGTCACGCCGGCGGTTCGTGCGATGGCCTCAATCGAGACCCCCTCGTAGCCGTGCGAAACGATGACGCTGAGGGCAGCGTCGATCAGCTGCTCACGCCGCTTGTCCGGCGCCATCCGGGGGGCGTAACGTCGACGAGGCTTCGCGGATGCGTCCGAGGGCGGCTGCGAGTTCATGCGACCGCCGCAGCCTACCAAGACAGCTACGCCGCTGTAGGTTCGTCCGCCGGCGGCGGCCGGTAGCGTCGCAGGGCATGATCCCCGTGTTCGACGGCCACAACGATGCGGTCACTCGCGACGATGCCGCGGACCTCGCCTCTGGCCGGGCCGGCGGGCACCTTGACCTGCCCAGGATGCGCGCCGGGGGCCTCCGCGGCGGGATCTTCGCGGTGTTCACGCCGACGCCGGACGAGCACTGGGACCTCGTGCCGCGCGACGACGGCGTGCTCGAGGTCCCGCTTGCGGCGCCGATCACCCAGCCGGAGGCGGCAGGCTACGCGTCCCGTGCCGCGGGCCGGCTGTTGGCGCTCGAACGTCAGGGTGAGCTGCGCATCGCGCGAACGATTGGCGACATCGACGCCGCGGTCACCGCCGATGGCCCGCCCATCGCCGTGCTGCATCTGGAGGGCGCGGAGGCGATCGACGTGGACCTAGAGGCGCTTGAGCTGTGGTACGCCGCCGGGCTGCGCTCCTTGGGGCCTGTCTGGAGCCGGTCAAACGATTTTGGCCACGGCGTCCCCTTCGTTTCGCCGTCCAGCCCGGACACGGGGCCGGGCCTGACCGAGGCCGGGCACGCGCTGGTGCGCCGCTGCGCTGAGATGGGAATCCTTGTCGATCTCAGCCACCTCAACGAGGCCGGCTTCTGGGACATTGCTCGCGCCGACCCGGGGCCGCTTGTCGCCAGCCACTCGGCGGCCCACGCGCTCTGTCCCTCCTCGCGCAACCTCACCGACGAGCAGCTCGACGCGATCCGTTCCTCCGACGGCCTGGTCGGCATCGTCTACGCCTGCGCGTTCCTGCGGGCCGATTTCGCCGAGGACCCCGCCACCACCCCCCTCTCGCTCATCGCCGAGCACGCCGCCTACGTCGCCGACCGGATCGGTGTCGAACACGTGGCGCTGGGGTCTGATTTCGACGGGACGACGATCCCGGACGAGCTCGGCGATGTCGCCGGCCTGCCCCGGCTCCTGGACGCCCTGCGTGCTGCCGGTTTCTCGGAGAAGGATCTCGCGGCGATCGCGTGGGACAACTGGCGGCGCGTGTTCGCCGCCTGGTGGCGCTGAGCGCTCAGGCCTTCATGGGCGTGTCGGCGGGCTGGCTGCCGAGGTGTTCGGCCTCGCCAGCGCACAGGGGGCACCGGCTCCAGTCATATGGCTGTGGCAGCGCGCGCAGCTGGCGATCGTTGTGGTGCCAGCCCCGGTTGACATAGCGCCCGAGCACCAGTGCCGCTACAGAGTCCGCGCCGGCAGCCTTGAGCGCTGCAGCGGCACTCTGGGCATTGGCGCCCTTCGTCCACGTGTCATCGATGAGCAGCACGGCACGTCCGCTGATATCGCGAACCGGCTGGTACTTGTCGGCGTGGAACTCATGAGGCGCCGCCGGTGTCTCCGAGCGCCGAAGGACGCGTTCGTAGCGGCCGTGGAGCGGCGCCACCAGGGTGACGAGCTCATGCAGCGGGTGGGCCGCATCGCGCTCCAGACTTCCTGACGGCACAGTGGTCACCAGCGTGAACGCCTCCACTTCGGTCGCCCGCGCCAGACAGGTCTCGTGCAGGGCGAGATGTCGCCACAGCACCGCTGCCAGACCGAGGGTGAGCCGCCGGGCGCTTGACCCCTGGAGGCGCTTGTACCCGGCGAGCGCGTGGTGCAGCTGCTCTCCGGCGACGCTGTAGGAGATGGGGACCATCGCGTCGAGGAATCGGCCGCCGTGGGCGCATGCGTAGCAGCGGCTGAAACCGTCTGTCAGGTTGAAGCACTGCGCGCAGACATCCCGTCCACGCCGCGGACCGAGCATGAAGTTGGCGTACGGGTCACTGAGCTCGGCGACGGTGGGCACAACCCCTCACTCCACCAGCGCATCGGTGGCGTCCACACGCTGCACCGTCTCGATGACCTGCTCCGGCTCATCGAAGACGTGCACCCCCGGCCGCCGGGCAAGCTCTGCCGCCCAATCCTGAGCCAGGAGCGCCCGCGCCAGGAACACCGGCCGCCCGTGGGCGAGGGCGAGCCGGGCCTGCACCCGGGTGCCGCTGCGGATGGACGCCTCCATGATCGCCGTTCCCCGGCTGAGTCCTGACATGACCGCGTTGCGCAG
>DASSZQ010000148.1:0-2602 GCA_035702755.1 Solirubrobacteraceae bacterium
CGCGGCGTCGAGATCTCCTGCAGCTTCAGGTACGCCCAGACGGTGCCGAACAGGCCCACCGGGACCGAGATGAGGAACACCATCCGCCAGCTGATCGGCGCCAGGATCCCACCGAGCACCAGGCCGACAAACATCCCGCTGACGCCGACGATGTTGTTGATGCCCAGCGCCATGCCCCGCTGATTGGCGGGAAAGGCGTCGGTGATGATCGCCGCCGAGTTGGCGAGCAGGCAGGCGGCGCCGATCCCCTGCACGATCCGGAAGATGATCAGGAACATCGCGCCGCTCGGCCCGGTCAGCCAGTCGATCGTCAAAAGCAGCGACGCGGCGGTGTAGATGACGAAGCCGAGGTTGTAGATCCGCACTCGGCCGAACATGTCGCCGAGGCGGCCGAGGCTGACGATGAGCACGCTGGAGACGACGAGGAAGCCGAGGATCATCCACAGCAGGTAGAAGCTGTTGGACGGGATCAGCGGATCGAGCGAGATGCCCTTGAAGATGTCCGGCATGGCGATCAGCGTGATCGAGGCGTCGAGGGTCGCCAGCAGCACGCCGAGCGTGCAGTTCGACAGCGCGATCCACTTGTAATTGGGGCCGCGGGGATCCGAGCGGCTGCCTCGAGCCGGACGCGGCATGGCTAGACGCGGCCCGCGGAAGGCCTCAGACTCGGATCCACGAACTCCGAGCCTGTGCCCTGTCTCGCCATGATCCCTACTCTAGCGGAATGATGATTCCGGTCTCTGAGCCCGGCGTGTCCACCGGTTCTGCGGGGCCGGAGCGCAGCGAGTGGTCGCGGCTTGACGCCCCGGCCAAACGCGAGCGACTGCTGGCGGCCGCCACCGAGGTGTTCTCCCGGCGCGGACTTGACGCCCCCATGAGCGAGGTCGCCGAGGCCGCCGGCGCCGGCGTGGCCAGCGTCTACCGCGCCTTTCCGTCCAAGCACGAACTGCTCGCCGCCCTCGTCTGCCGCCGCCTGGACCAGCACCTCGCGGCCACCGAAGCGGCGTACCGGCGCGACGGCGATCGCTGGACGGCCCTCACCGACATGCTCCGCTCGCTGGCCGCGGTCCAGCGCGCCGACTACACGATGCTGGAGGCGCGCATGCGCGTCGCCGACCACCCGGACGTGGTTGCGGCGGCGGCGCGGGTCACCGCCGCCCAGGAGCGCCTGCTGGACGCCGCCCGGGCCGAGGGCCGGCTGCGCCCGGACGCCACCACGCTCGATCTCCGGCTGCTGTTCGCCGCCACCCGCGCCGCGCGCAACGTCGAGCCGGCGCAGTGGCCCCGGATGTTGGAGCTGATGATCGACGCGCTGGACTCACGACGCGGTCAATAGATTTCCCGCTGCCCACGTCTTGAGAGAAGGAGCGCCGTTGTGAAGATCCGCGCCGCCGTCCTGGAGGAGTTCGCCCAGCCGCTGCACGTCACCGAGGTCGACCTCGCCGAGCCGCGGGGCGGTGAGGTGCTCGTCCGCCTGGCGGCGTGCGGCGTCTGCCACACCGACATGTACACCGCCTCCGGCGTCGATCCCTCCGGGTACGCGCCCACCGTCCTGGGCCATGAGGGCGCCGGCTACGTTGAGCGCGTCGGCGAGGGGGTCACGAGCGTCGCCCCCGGCGACCTGGTGGTGACGCTGTTCTCGCCCCAGTGCCGTGAGTGCATCCACTGCCAGAGCCCGGACACCAATCTCTGCCTGGCGATCCGCGAGCAGCAGAACCAGGGCTACCTGCCGGACGGCACCACCCGCCTGTCGCGCGACGGAGACCCCATCCGCCATTTCATGGGCACGAGCACGTTCGCCGAGTACACGGTCATACCGGAGATCGCCCTGGCCAAGGTCTCGCCGGAGGCGGAACCGGACCACGCCTGCCTGTTCGCGTGCGGGCTGTCGACCGGGCTCGGCGCCGCGATGAACACGGCCAAGGTCAGGCCGGGGACGACGTGCGTGGTGTTCGGCGCCGGGATGGTCGGCCTCGGCGCCGTCGCCGGCTGCCGGCTGCAGGGCGCGGAGCGGATCATCTGCGTCGACATGTCCCAGGAGCGCCTCGAGCTGGCGCGCGGCCAGGGGGCCACCGACGTCTGGATCGGTGGCGAGGACACGGTGGAGCGAGTGCTGGAGGAGACCGGCGGCTTTGGCGCCGACTACACGTTTGAGGCGACCGGCCTGGTGGCCGTCATGCGCCAGGCGGTGGAGGCGGCGCGCATGGGCTGGGGCCTGTGCACCGTCGCCGGCGTCGCCGGCAAGGGCGAGACGCTCAACGTCGTCCCCCGCCTGCTCATCACCGGGCGGCGCATCTGCGGTTCCTCGTTTGGCGGGGTCAAGGGACGCGACCAGGTGCCCGAGCTCGTCCAGCGCTACCTCGACGGCGACATCGACGTCGACCCGCTGATCTCGCACAAGCTCACGCTCGACGACGTCAACCGGGGCTTCGAGCTCATGGAGGCGCAGGACGGGATCCGCAGCGTGATCGCGTTCGCCTGACCCGTAGCGCCGTTCTTGGTCCCGACACGGTCGCGGAGACCGACCTCGAGACCAGCGACGACACACCCTGACGCCTGATGGGCGGGGCTGTCAGGGCAGCAAAGACCACCCCAGGCGACC
>DASSZQ010000226.1:0-26790 GCA_035702755.1 Solirubrobacteraceae bacterium
AAACATCTGAAAGACATCCTCAAACTGCACCGGCACCTCGGTCTGCGCGATCGGCATCGTCCCCCCATCCGCAAACAACCGCCGCGAGTGACCGACCACCAGATCCACGTACTTCAGCCCCAACACCGACCGCGGCCGCACGATCACCCGCGAATCCACCGGCACCCGCCCGTACTTCTGATCCAGATGCAACACCAACTGCGCCGCGATCCGCCCACTCCGCAGCTTCACCGGCTCAAGCGCATGCACCAGGCCGACGTCAAACCCGCCCTCGGAGACAACATCGCCGGGCACCAGATCCGACCCCGACGCGATGTCCACCTTCAACTCCCGCGTGGGCACAAACGGCAACCCCGCATTCGCGTTATAGGCCAAGAACACCGCCACCAACACCACCAACACCGTCATCGCCCCCACCAACACCGGATTGCCCAACGCCGAACGTGCGTCGGCTGACGGCGGGGCCTGCGGGCGGCGGCCGCTGCGGCGCCGCAGCTCCCGCTCCAGGTCGAGCCCGGCGAGGTCGGTGCCCCGCTGCTCGGCCCGCTCCCAGGCCGCCTGCGCCTCGTCCCACCGGTCCTGGCGAGAGAGCAGCATTCCCAGCCGAAACGCGCCGCGGCCGTCGCCGCGCGTGTCGGCCCGGGCGTAGGCCTCCTGAGCCTCCTCGCGCCGTCCCAGGGACTCGAGGAGGAGTCCGAGCTTGGTCGCGGCCGTCGCGTCGCCGGCGTCGTCGGCCTCGCGGTACGCCTGCTCGGCTGCGGTCAGGTCCCCGTCGGCGGCGAGCCGGTCGCCGCGCGCCCACGCTCCCTCGGCACCGGATCGGTCGCCGGCGGCGAGGGCTTCGTCGTCGCGGCGGCCTGGCATCGGCGGCGGAGCTTATATCGCCAGGCGCGCGCGTCCGCCGGTTGCCGCTGAGGCGCCTCCCCGGGACCGCTCGGTGGCGCCCGAGACGCCTCCCCGAGCGCGTCTGGTGGCGCCCGGGAGTACCCGGGAGGGCCTGGTAACGTCGACGCGAGCGATGAGCTCATCGGAGACAGACATGGCCGTCGACTCCGACGCGCAAGAGGTGGCGGACGCACCCGGCGACCCGGCGGAGGCGCCGATCGACCGGGCGCTGCTCGTGGTCGCCTCGGTGGTCGTGCTGGGCGCGATCATGTCGATTCTCGACACCACCGTCGTCAACGTGGCCATCAACACGCTGGCCGGGAAGTTCCACACCACCCTGCCCACGATCCAGTGGGTGGCGACCGGCTACACGCTGGCCCTGGCGACGGTGATCCCGCTGAGCGGGTGGATCGCCGACCGGTTTGGGACCAAGCGGCTGTACATGATCTCGATCGCGCTGTTCCTGATGGGCTCGGCGCTGTCCGGACTGGCGTGGTCGTCGGCGTCGATCATCATCTTCCGGGTCCTCCAGGGCCTCGGCGGCGGCATGATCATGCCGGCCGGCATGACGATCCTCACCCGCGCGGCGGGGCCGCAGCGCATCGGTCGCGTGATGAGCATCATCGGCGTGCCGATGCTCATCGGCCCCATCCTCGGCCCCATCCTCGGCGGCTGGCTGGTGGCCGACGTCTCCTGGCGCTGGATCTTCTTCATCAACGTGCCCATCGGGATCATCGCGCTCATCTCCTCGGCGCGGGTGCTGCCGCGCGACGTCGCGGCCCATGAGCAGCGGTTGGATTACGTCGACCTGCTGCTGCTGTCGCCGGGCCTGGCGCTCATGATCTACGGGCTGGCCGAGACGAATTCCGCGGGCGGCTTCGGCGCGGCCAAGGTGCTGATCCCGCTCATCGCCGGCCTCGTGCTCCTGGCCGGCTTCGTCTGGCACGCGCTGCGGGCCACGGATCCGCTGATCGACCTGCGGCTGTTCAAGGACCGAGTGTTCGCCACCTCGTCGATGACGCTGGTGCTGGTGGCCATCTCGGTGTTCGGCTCCTTCCTGCTGCTGCCCCTTTACTTCCAAGCGGTGCGCGGTGAGTCAGCGCTCATGAGCGGACTTCTGCTTGCGCCGCAGGGGCTCGGCTCCATGATCGCCATGCCGCTGGCCGGCCAGCTGTCGGATCGCACCGGCACCGGCAAGATCGTCCCGGTCGGCCTGGTCGCCGTCGGACTTGCCGTGCTGGGGCTCACGCAGGTGGGCGCCGACACGTCGTACTGGCTGATCAGCGCCGACCTGTTTGTGTTCGGACTTGGCCTGGGGTTCACGATGATGCCCGTGTTCACCGGCGCGATGCAGACGATCCGGGGTGCGGCCGTCGCCCGCGCCAGCACGGCGCTGAACATCCTCCAGCAGACGGGTGCGTCGATCGGCACCGCGGTGCTGACCGTGCTGCTGGCGTCGGCGCTGAGCAGTCGCCTGGGCGGTCACGCCACCATCGGCGCGGCGGCGGCGGTGCCGCCGAGCGTACGCGCGCACGTGGCACCGCCGATGGCGGCGGCATTCGGTCAGACGTTCTGGTGGGCGCTGGCGCTGATCGCCGTGGCGTTTCTGGGATCGCTGGCGCTGCCCAAGCGCCGGCCACAGATGGCCGCCGACGAGGCGAGCCCGGCCCCGGTGCCGATCGCCTAAGGACCGGCGTCCTGAGGGGGCGTGATCGAGTCATAGAGCTCGGTCACGCGGCGGATGACGCGCATCGCCGTCTCCAGGTCCTCGTCGGAGACGTCGGCCAGGCGCTGCTCCCACAGCGCCTGCCAGGCGCCGAGCTTGCGCTCCAGCAGCTGCCAGCCCTCCGGCGTCAGCGAGACATTGCAGACCCGGCGGTCCTCGGTGCTGCGCTGACGCTCGACGATGTTGGCCTCCTCAAGGTGGTCGAGCATCACGGTGACGCTCGCCGGCTTGAGGTCGGCGCTCTTGGCCAGCTGTCCGACGGTCATCTCCGTCTCCCGGCCGAGGGCGGCGATCGATCGCAGCTGGGCGTGCGTGAGCTCGCCGGGACGCAGCTGGTGATCCCGGCTGCGCAGGCGCCGCTCGGCGCCGGACATGTGGGCCAGCGCGTGCCGCAGCTCCTCGATGGATGTCCGCGGCGGCGCGGCCGCCCCCGGCTGCGCCGCGGAGCGGGCGGGCTTGCGACGGGCGGTCGTCATACGGCCTCCAGGACCGGCTCCTCGACCACGAGCGCGGCGGCGACCTCGTCCCGCGCCTTGGCCCGCCGCTCGATGCGGGTGAGCAGGAGCGTCGGCGCGAGGGCCACGAGCGTAACGCCCATCACCCACCAGTAGGTGTGGGCGAAGCCGCCGGCGGCGGCGGACACGCTGCGGGCATGCTGGGTCTGACCCTGGAGGACGACCGCGATGATCGCGGTGCCCAGTGAGCCGCCGACACGCTGCAGGACGGTCAGCTGCGGTGTCGCGTCATTGACCTGATCCTTGGTCAGGACCGAGAAGGCGGCGGTCATGGCCGGCATGATCGCCAGCCCCACGCCGATGCCCCGCACCACCATCGCGGCGCCGATCAGCACGAACGACGTGCCGGCGGTCACCAGCACGAACGGGACTGTGCCGACGACCAGGATGGCGCCGCCGAGCAGCGAGGTGCGGCCGGCGCCGAGGCGATCGGTCAGCCGACCGGAAAGGACCATGCCGATTCCGCCGCCAAGGCCCTGGGGGATGAGCAAAAGCCCGGTGCTGATCGCGTCCTCGCCGCGGATGGTCTGGAAGTACAGCGGCATCAGGATCATGGCGCCGAACAGGGCGGCGCCGAGGCAGAAGGTCACGATCGAGGCCGCCCGGAACGCCGGATTGCCGAACAGCCGCAGATCGAGCAGGGGACGCTCGATGCGGTGCGAGCGCCACACAAACACCGCCAACAGGACAAGGCCGCCGAGAGCCGGCCAGAGGACCGAGCCGGAGGTGAGGCTGCCGGCCGTCTCGCTCTCAGACAGACCGTAGGTCAGGCCGACAACTCCGGCGGCCGCCAAGAGCAGGCCCAGGAAGTCAAGGCGTCCGGCGTGCTCGGAGCCCGCGGTGTCATGCGGCAGGAGCTTGAGGGCGAGCACGAGCGCAAGGACGCCGATCGGCACGTTGATCATGAAGATCCACTCCCAGCCGGCGCCCTGGAGAAGCAGACCGCCGAGCGTGGGACCGAACACCGGCGCCAGCACGATGGGGACGCCGATGATGCTCATCACCTTGGCGAGGTTCCTGGGGCCGGCCGCCTTGACGAGGATCATCTGGCCGATGGGCGTCAGCATGCCGCCACCGACGCCCTGAAGCACGCGGAAGGCAATGAGCTCCGGGGTCGACGTCGCCAGCGCGCACAACCCGGAGCCGACGGTGAAGACGACGAGCGCGATCAGGTACAGGCGCCGCGCGCTGTACCGGCGGACGGCCCACCCGGTCACCGGGATGACGGCGGCGAGCGAGAGGAGATACCCGGTGATGACCCACTGGATGCCGCCGAGCGTGGCGTGGAGGTCGATGGAGAGATCGTGCAGGGCGACGTTGACGATCGTCGTGTCCAGCACGGACATGATCGCGCCGAGGATGACGACGACGGCGACGCGCAGGACGTGCGGCTCGATCCGCAGGACGGAAGCCGGGGAGGAGGAGGTGTCAGATGTCATGGGTGGAGAAGAAAGATCGTTTTGATGCCTAAAGGTTAGCAGACTAATGGTTCGTCATCGACAGATCTTTGGCCGAACTTGAGGTTCGCTGGGTGACGCGCGGGCCACCGAGGCTGTGGCCAGGGCGTGAACGGGACGCCTGGGGGGTTTACCTGCCGGGCGGCCGGGAAGCAGAGAGGTACGAGAGGCCGCGCCATCTGAGCCGGGACTTCCGACGCGGCTCTCGACAGCAGTCAAAACCGCTGGGCCCACCCTGCTGCCGCGCGGCACGCGCCGGCCGCTCGGGCGCGCCCCGTCGTACCCATCCCTACCCCAGAGATCACGTTGTCCCTTGCCATCAGTCTCCAGAGCGCCCTCATGGGGATCCCCGCGGCGATCCTCGAGGGTGGACTCGTCATCCTGCCGCACGCCGCGCCCTTCCAGCGGCTGACTCGCCTGCGCTCCCCGCTGTGGACGGCGGTGCTCCCGGGCTCCATCATGGTCGGCACGTTCGGCGTCCTCGCCGTTCCCAGCTCGGCGTCCACCACCATTCTCGTGGCCGCGATCACGACGCCGCTGCTCGCGCTGCTCGCGGTCACCTCGGTCGTGCGGGCCCGCTGGCTGGTGCTGCTCCTGGCGGCGGTGGCCGCGGGCCTTGCCGGCTTTGCCACGGGCGGCCCGGGGCAGATCGGCTCCGCGGTGATCACCGCCCTGGCCTGTCTCACGATTGGAGCCACACTCCAGCGGCTCATTCCGTCCCGCTGGCTGCTGGCCGGCGTGGTGGCGATGGCCGTCGTCGACATCGCGCTGCTCGCGTCCGGCATCGGCTATCACCAGACGGTTGTGCTGGCGGCCGCGGCGCGCAGCTTCCGCGGGCCCCAGTTCACCGGGGCTCGCATCGGCGGAACAACAATCGGCTACCCGGACCTGTTCCTGGCGGCGCTGCTCGGCACCTCGCTTGCCGGGCGGCGCGCCCAGTGGGCGGCCGGCCTGCTGCTCGCTGTCCTGGTCGTCGCCTATGACTCGCTGCTGTCGCCCGGCATGCTCCTGCCGGCCACCGTGCCCATCGCGGTCACGATGATCATCGTCCTGGCGGCGGGTTCCCTGGCCCGGGTAGCATCCCGGCGCGGTGCCGCGCGAAGCAAGCACAGACGTCGCGATCCTGGCGCGGCTTGTCCAGCCACGGGATAAGGCGGTTCTCGACATCGGCTGTGGCGGCGGGGCGCTGGTCCGCGAGCTAGCCGCGGCGGGCGCCCGCCCTCTCGGCATCGAGATCTCCGACGAGCAGCTTGCCGCCGCCCGCGACGCCGACGGCGGCAGCGGCGCGCGCTATCTGGTGGGACGGGCGGAGAACCTGCCGCTGCCGGACGCTTCGATCGACGCGGCCGTGTTCATGCGCACGCTGCATCACGTACCGGTCGCCGACATGCTCCCCGCGCTGGCCGAGGCCCGGCGGGTGGTCGGCGAGGGCGGGGTCGTGTACGTGGCCGAGCCGCTGGCCGAGGGCGACTTCTTCACCCTCACCAGTCTGGTTGAGGACGAACGTGAGGTCCGCGCTGCGGCCCAGCGCGCGCTCGCCGAGGCGCCCCGGGTGGGGCTTGCGCGCGCGACCACGGTGGAATACGAGGTGAGCATCACGCTCAGCGACGTCGAGGCGTTCCTGCGCCGGACGGCGAGCGTTGACCCGGCGCGCGCCGCCGTGTTCGAAGCCAGGCGCGCCGAGATCACCGCCGCCTTCGCCGATCTGGGCGTGCCGGGCGAGCGCCCCGGAGAGCGCCGGTTCGTGCAGCCGATGCGCGCCGATCTGCTGGCCGCCGGTCAGCGCTGACCGGTGCGGCGCAGGATCGCGGCGGCATGCGGCAGCGAGCAGCCGTCGAGATCCTGGATGGAGAGCGTGTCGATCTGGCTGAGGGTGGCGCCCTGGTAGACCCACTGTGGATGGCGGGCGGAGATTCCCGCCAGCGTGCGCGCGCTCTCGCCGGCGGTCTTCTCCAGCCCGGTCAGGTCCGGGTGGGGGGTGAACTCCTGAAGGCGGTAGGACTCGCCGCAGGAGCTGGCGATCGTGCTCAGGGCGCGTGAGACGAGGCTGGCCGCGGCGACCGGCGCCTGCGGCGGAAGCGCCCCACAGGCGGCGACGGAGAGCGACGCGCAGACGGCAGCGGCCGCCGTGGCGCCCCGGACCCGGCGGTCGGTCCGGCTCAGGCGAGCGCCAGCAGGCATATGGCTCCGAAGACGCTCGCTCCCGCCGTCCACCAGGCGACGTAGTCGCCGATGTGGCCGGAGTGCAGGTCGCGGATGACGTGCACCGCGCGCAGCCACGGCCGCTCGATCGCGACCGGCACGTGGCGGCGCAGCGGGCGGCCGAAGAGGCCGACGGCGGCGAGGCCGACCGCGGCGACGACCGAGGTGGTGCTGTAGCCGACGTCCGCCAGCGAGATGTGGCTCGGCGCCACCGACGGCCAGTGCACCGCCCGCCCGCGCAGCACCCAGGTGACGTACGCCGTGTGATCGGTGAACCGGGCGGCGGCCGCCTCGATCGCCGGGACCGCTCCCGGGATGAGGGCGACCGCGAGCGCCAGCGCGAGCAGCACCGCGGGGACCACGATCATCATCGGCGGCGTGTGCTCCGGACGGCCGCCCACCTCATCCTCGCTGACGCGCCCGGCGCGCGCCTGTCCGGCCTCAGGTGCGTCGGTCGGACCCCAGCCGAGAAAGATGCGGGCCGTCACCCGGAGCACGGCGGCGCCGGTCACCGCCGACGCGACGACAAAGACGACGATCAGCCAGTTGTAGCCGGCTTGGCTCGCCGCCTCCTCAAGCAGCGACTTGCCGGCGAACAGGGTGAACGGCGGCAGCGCCGCGAGCAGCAAGCCGCCGAGGGCCATGAGGATCCCGGCCGCCGGAACGACGCGCCCCTGCCCGTGCAGGTCGTACTCGTCGATCGTGCGGAAGCGGTGAAGCAGAATGCCCGCGCACATGAACAGCGCCGCCTTGATGAGGCCATGGCCGACGACGTACACCGCGTCGCCGGCGATTCCCTTGTCGCTGAGCAGGCCGACCCCGCAGATGAGGACGCCGATATGGGCCACGCTGGAGAACGCCAGCAGCCGCTTGACGTGGCGCTGCTGAAAACACATCAGCGAGCCGAGCAGCGCCGTGACAACGCCGACGGCGACGAGGATGGCCCGCAGCGCGGCCATGTGCGGGTGCATGGGTCCGGCGAAGATCACCCAGTACAGCCGCGCGATCGCGTACACACCGAGCTCGGTCATGATGCCCGCAAACAGGACGCACATGGGCGTCGGCGCCACGGCGTAGGCATCGGCCAGCCAGAAGTGGACCGGAACCGCCGCCGCCTTGGTGAGGAAGCCGACGAACAGCAACGCCATGGCCACGATGACCAGTGGATCGGCCGCGTGACGGTCGAGCGCCAGGCCGATCTGGGTCATGTTGAGGGCGCCCGTGCGCGCATACAGCAGCGCCACGCCGACGAGCATCGAGTACCCGGCGATGCTGTTGGTGACGGCGAAGTTGATCGCGCCCTGGATGGGGGCCTGGTCCTCGATCAGGTAGCCGGTCAGCGCGTACGCCGCCGCCCCCATCAGCTCAAAGAAGACGACGAGGTTGAACAGATCGCCGGTGAGACTGAAGCCGACCAGGGCCGCGGTGAAGAGCAGCAGCAGCCCGTGGAACAGGCCGTCGACGTCGTCGAAGTAGCGCGCGGAATACACAAGGACGGCCAGCACGAGGATGGCGGCGAACGCGGCCAGGCCGGCCCCCAGCGGATCGATCGACAGCGAGATCCCGATCGTGACGTCGTGGACCGGGGTGAGGCCGCCCATCCAATAGGCGATCGGCCGCTGCACGGACCGCTCGAGCAGGAGCGCCAGCAGGACGATGATGGCGATCACGCTGGCGCCGGTGGTGGTGTCGTCCATCCACCGGCGCGTCAGCGGGCGCAGGGCGACGAGCACCGCCGCGGCGATGAACGGCACAACGACCGGGAGCGCGGTGATGTGAGGAGACATCGGCGCGGCGCCAGCGCCCGCTAGTCGCGCAGCGGGCGCAGATCGGACGGGTCGACGCTGCCGAAGCGCTTGTGGGCCTGGATGACGAGCGCCAGCAGGACGGCGGTCACCGTGGCCTCGATGACGATGTCGGTCAGCACCAGGACCTGCATGACGGGATCAACCAGCGGCGTCACCGGCGGGATATCCGCCACCACCGGCGCCTGGGCCCCGCTGCGGTAGCCGACCGCAAGCAGCAGGACGTAGGTCGCCGATTGGATGACCGTGAGACAGAGGACGGTCCGCACCATGTGGCGGCTGGCGACGACCCCCCACAGGCCGACGACGAACAGCCAGGCGGCGACGGCGTAGGGAAGAAAGCTCACTGATTCCCCCGCCGGCGCCGGCGGATGAGGAGCGCCTGATCGAGAAAGGCCGTCCAGGCGACGAGGAACGCGCCCATGACCTCGAGGCCGACGGCGATGGAGTTGAGCGGCATGAACCCGGCGGAGAGCAGCTGTCCCGCGTTCCCTGCCGGCAGGAAGTTCCGCAGGTAGACCGAGGCGAAGACGAGCCCGCCGAGACCCAGCAGCGCATAGCCGGCGGCGCCGATGGCCTCGGTCGCCTCCACCGCCCACGTGGGAGCGAGGGCCTTGACCTCGACGTAGCGCCCGGCGAGCATGATCGCCGCCGGCGCTGCGGCCAGCACGATGCCGCCCTGGAACCCACCGCCGGGGGTCAGCTGGCCGTGGATGACGAGGTAGATGCCGAGCGCGACCATCAGCGGGACGAGCAACAGCGCGAGCATGCGCACCGCGTCGCTGGAGCCGTACATGTCATGCCGGGCAACCGAGTACTCCTCGTCCTCCTCTCGCATCACGCGCAGCAGGAGCGTCACCCCCAGGACCGACGCGAACAGGATGTACTCCTCGCCGAGGGTGTCGAAGGCGCGCAGGTCGAAGTTCACGGCGGTCACAAGATCGGTCGCGTGGCGCATGCTGAGGGCGACGCCGGTGACGACGAGGCCGTACACGGCGTGGTAGTCGCCGAACGCGGGCAGCCCGCGGAGCCCAATCACCAGCACCGCGGCCAGGCCCGGTCCGGCGAGGGCAAAGAGCGTCAGTCGCGCCCGTCTAGTCACCGGCGTCCCTGTCGGTCTCATGGGCTCGCTCCTGGTCGGCGAGCTTGCGCAGCGTGGCGAGCACGATGACCGGCAGGCCGATGCTGCCGACAACGATCTCCGAGAGCGCGACATCCGGCGCCTGGAAGGAGAAGAACAGAAACACGAGCGTCATCCCGTAGATGCCGAGCAGCAGCGTCAGGCGCAGCGGATCCCGGACGAGGGCGACGGCGCCGCCGCCGACGGCGACGGCGGCCAACGCGATGATCTGCACGACGGTCACGACCCGGCTGCCTTATCTCGGTGCTCGTCGACCTCCGCCCGCCAGTCGCCGCGCTCGCGGATGAGCAGACTGCGCGCGGTCGCGTGCACCAGGAACGGACCGAGCAGCACGAGCACCCCGGCGGCGAGCAGGGCCTTGTCGCCGATGAGCGAGAAGGATTCGCGCACGACGATGGCGACCGCCACCAGCAGCGCGCCATAGCCGGCGAGCCCGACGTAGTGCAGCCGGTCGTACACGTTGCGCATGGCGATCAGGCCGACGACCGCCAGCACCTCCAGGGACCCGCCGGCGACGAGCAGGATGGTTCCGACGAGGTCGCGCCAGCTCACAGGTCGCGCTCCATCAGGCGAGCGAACATGACGGCGCCGACCAGGGAGACGAACGCGAAGGTCACGGCGAGGTCGATGAACGGCTGGCGGTGCAGCCCCTCGGCGAGCAGCATGAGGATGGTGGTCAGCAGGACGCTGGCGACCTCCATCGCCACCAGTCCGTGGGCGGCCCCGGCGAACGCACAGAGGACGACGCAGGGAATCAGGGCCACGCCGAGGACGGCCGCGGCGATCTCCCACTCGTTCATCCCAACCCCATCACGTCGATGCGCCGGCGGCCCTCGGTGTGCCGCAGTTCATGGGCGAGGATCACGTCATGCTCCTCGTCGATGCCGATCACGATCGTGTTGGGGGCGAGTGACCCCGCGGCCTCGGCCAGCGCCCGGCGTCCCATGTCCTCGCCGTTCTCCGGGTCGCCGTAGCGGAAGGGGACGGCGCGCACCCGGCCGCGGATCTGACGCGGCGCCACCAGCTGCTGCACGGCGGCCGCCGACACCCAGAAGATGTCGGCGGGAATCGCCGCCGTGGCGTGCCAGCTGCGGACCAGCCATCCCGGGCGGGCGCCGGCAGCGCGAAGCCCGTTGCGCGAGGCAATCGTGCCGACGAGCGCGGCGAGGAGCGTGGCCGCCGCACCGGCGTAGAGCTCCGGCGAGCTGGTGGTGTCGATCAGCAGGAGGTAGAACGCGCCGGCGAACAGAAACGCCGCACCGAAGGTCCTCGCCACAGCAGCATCAATACCCGCGGCCGAGATCGAGAAACGCGGCGCGGCGCAGCTGGGAGCGCGGCGTCAGCCGGCGGGCCCCCCGCTGCCGTCGTCGCCGGACGGCCACGGGGTCGTTGCCTGAAGGACCGCATTGTCGAGCGCTGCGGTGCGCAGGCCGGTGATCTTCTGATACTCCGGGTTGGCGACCATCCGGCTGAAGGCGGTCCGGCTGGGGTAGCGGACGAGCAGCACCGTGTCCCAGTCGTGGGAGTCCGGCGCCACCAGCGCGGTGGAGCAGTCGCCGACATAGACGATCTCGGCCCCGAGCTCCTCCAGGAACGGCCGGATCCGCTCCGCGTACTCCGCATAGCTGGAGCGGCCGCCGGGCTTGAGCTTGAGCAGGTTGAGCATCACGACCGGGCCGCCCGGGTCCTCGGCCAGGTAGCGCTTGAGGTCCTGGCCGGTGGGGTCGACGGGCATGCCGGCATTGTGACGCAGTCCGCGACGGACCGCCTCACCCGCGGCCGACCAGCGGCATGGTGGTGGCCATGATCGTGATCGACTGCACGTTGGCGTCGAGCGGGAGCTGCGCCATGTGCAGCACCGTCTCGGCGGCGTGACGCACGTCCATCATCGGCTCGGGCCGGAGCGTGCCGTCAGGCTGGAGGGCGCCGCGGCCGATGGCGGCGGTCAGCTCGGTGGCCGCGTTGCCGACATCGATCTGGCCGCAGGCGATGCCGAACGGGCGTCCCTCAAGTGAGATCTGCTTGGTCAGCCCGGTGATCGCATGCTTGGAGGCGGTGTAGGCGGCCGCCAGGGGCCGCGGCGCCTGTGCCGAGACCGACCCGTTGTTGATGATGCGCCCGCCCTGCGGGCGCTGATCCCGCATCGCCGCGAACGCGGCGCGCGCACACAGAAAGCTGCCGGTGAGGTTGGTGTCGACAACCTGGCGCCAGTCGGCCGGGTCAAGCTCGTCGAGACGGGCGCTGGGACCGAACATGCCGGCGTTGTTGAACAGCAGGTCGACGCGTCCCCACTCGGCGAGCACTCCGGCGAACAGCGCCTCCACATCGGCCTCGCGCGTGACGTCGGTGGGGTTGACGAGCGCGATGTGGGGCTCCGGCGCCTCCGCCAGCGTCTCGCGCAGCGTCGCCTCCCGTCGCCCGGCGAGTGCCACCCGCCAGCCCGTCCGCAGCAGCGCGTGCGTCACCGCCCGGCCGATCCCGGAGCCCGCGCCGGTGACGACCGCCACCCGGCCCTGCGCGCCCCCCGCCGGTTCTGTCGCCATGCCGCCCATCATCTCAGGCGGCGCCGCCTCAGCGCATCGCGCGGTAGCGGCGGATCAGGGCGTTGGTGGAGCTGTCATGGCGCAGGGTGGGCTCCTCGGCGCTCTCCAGCTCCGGGATGATCCGCTGCGCCAGCGCCTTGCCGAGCTCGACGCCCCACTGGTCAAACGAGTCGATGTCCCAGATGACCCCCTGGGTGAACACGCTGTGCTCGTACAGGGCGACGAGGGTTCCCAGCGTGTACGGGGTCAGCTTCTCGGCGAGGATCACGTTGGTCGGCCGGTTGCCCTCCATCACCCGGTGCGGGGCGATCCGCGCATCAGTTCCCTCGGCGCGGACCTCCTCCTCGGTGCGGCCGAAGGCGAGCGCCTCAGCTTGAGCGAACACGTTGGACATGAGCAGATCATGGTGATCGCGGATGGGGTGCAGCGCGCGGGCGAAGCCGATGAGGTCAACGGGAATGAGCTTCGTCCCCTGGTGGATGAGCTGGTAGAAGCTGTGCTGGCCGTTCGTGCCCGGCTCACCCCAGAAGATCGCCCCGGTCTCATAGTCGACGTGGCCGCCCTCAAGCGTGACGTGCTTGCCGTTGGATTCCATCGTGAGCTGCTGCAGGTAGGCGGGGAATCGCTTGAGGTACTGCTCGTAGGGCATCACGCCGACGGTCTGGGCGCCGAAGAAGTCGCCGTACCACACCGCCAGCAGGCCCATGAGCGCGGGAAGGTTCTCGGCGAACGGCGCCGTACGGAAGTGCTCGTCCATGGCGTGAAAGCCCGCGAGCATCTGGTGAAAGTTGTCTGTCCCGATGGCGATCATCGTCGACATGCCGATCGCCGAATCCATCGAGTAGCGCCCGCCGACCCACTCCCAGAAGCCGAACATGTTGTCGGTGTCGATGCCGAACTCCGACACCTTCGCCTCGTTGGTGGAGACGGCGACGAAGTGCCGGGCGATGGCCGCCTCGTCCCCAAGCGCCCGCAGCGTCCACTCGCGCGCCGAGCGGGCGTTGGTCATCGTCTCCAGTGTCGTGAACGTCTTGGAGGAGACGATGAACAGCGTCTCCTCCGGATCGAGATCGTACGTCGCCTCAAAGAAGTCGGTGGAGTCGACGTTGGAGACAAAGCGGAAGGTCATCTCCCGGTCGCTGTAGTCCCGCAACGCCTCGTAGGCCATGACCGGACCGAGGTCCGAACCCCCGATGCCGATGTTGACGACGTTACGGATCGGCCGGCCGGTGTAGCCGGTCCAGTCGCCCGACCGGACGCGATCGGTGAACGAGGCCATGCGGTCAAGCACCTCGTGGACCTGATCGACGACGTTGACCCCGTCGAGGACGAGGGAGGCGCCCTTCGGCATGCGCAGCGCGATGTGCAGCACCGAGCGGTTCTCGGAGACGTTGATGCGCTCGCCGCAGAACATCTCCTCGGTCCGCTCGCGCAGACCCGACTGCTCGGCCAGTTCACAGAGCAGCCGGAGCGTCTCGTCGGTCACGCGGTTCTTGGAGTAGTCGAGGAACAGGCCCGCTCCCTCGGCCACCAGGCGCTCGCCGCGCGCGCCGTCCTCGGCGAACAGGTCGCGCAGATGGCGCTCCCGGATCTGCGCGTGATGCTGCGTCAGCGCGCTGAACGCGGGACGCTCGCGGAGCATGGACCTGCTCGTCGTCGTGCTCATCGATTCCTCCGGGCCTGGATTGGATGCCCCCAGCGTAGCCCGGCCCCGGGAGCGCGGATAGCCCGGTGCAGCGGACCTCGGCCCATCCGTCACAGCTGGAACATCCATCGCGTGCGCGGGACAGGCTCCGTAGCTGCTGCTGAGATCCGCTGCGGGCGCCTGACGGATGACGTGGGCACCTTGGCGGTATTGGATGGCCTGGTTCATCCAATCCCCGCGGACTCAAGGCAACCCCATGGCACTACTTCCGAAGGCACCCATCGATCTGTCGCTGGCGCCGGTGGCGGCGCACGTCGATCTCAACCTCCAGCGACTCCGCGACCGGTCGCAGGAGGAGATCGAATACGAGCTGGCGCTGGAACTCGATCGGCCGCTGTTCGCCAACACGCGCCAGGAGCGCGGCGACCACGTGCTGCGGGCGGCGTGTCGCAACGTGGACCTGCACGGCTGGGAGGCGTCGATCACCGAGGACGGCTGCCGCCTGCGGCTGTCCGGCGGTTCGGTGACGATCGACCTCGGCCTCGGCGAGGCGGTCATGCGCTACATCCACTTCGGCAGCGTGGCGCCGGCGCCGGTCGCCGCCGGCTGACCGGGCCCGGCTGCTATCAGTCACAGCTCCCGCCCGGGCTCACGTCGCCCGGGACCGCCACGACCAAGGGAGCACGGATGGAATACGTCAACCTGGGCCGAACCGGCCTGCGCGTCTCGCGTGTGTGCCTGGGGATGATGAGCTACGGCAGGCACGAGAGCCGCGAGTGGACGCTCGACGAGTCAGCGGCCGAGCCGATCCTGCGCCGGGCCGTCGAGGGCGGGATCACGTTCTTTGATACCGCCGACGTCTACAACGGCGGCGAGAGCGAGATCCTCACCGGGCGACTGCTGGCCAAGCTGTTCGACATGCGCGAGGAGTACGTCGTCGCGACGAAGGTCAATGGCCGGACGATGCCGGGCGAGAACGGCCAGGGGCTCTCGCGCAAGCACATCATGGCGTCGATCGATGCCTCGCTGGAGCGGCTGGGGCTCGATTACGTCGACCTGTACCAGATCCACCGCTTCGACCGCCGGACGCCGATCGAGGAGACGATGGACGCCCTGCACGATGTGGTCAAGGCGGGCAAGGCTCGGTACATCGGTGCCAGCAGCATGTTCGCGTGGCAGTTCGCCAAGGCCCAGGCGGCGGCCCGGGAGCGGGGTGGCACGCAGTTCGTCTCGATGCAGAACCATTACAACCTCATCTACCGCGAGGAGGAGCGGGAGATGATCCCGCAGTGCATCGACCAGGGCGTGGGGATCATCCCGTGGAGCCCGCTCGCCCGCGGCATGCTCACCGGCACCCGCACCCGCGCCGGCGAGCGCAGGACCAAGCGCGCCCAGACCGATGCGTTTGCCGACACCATCTACACGCCGGAGGTCGACTTCGACGTCGTCGAGCGGGCCGACGAGGTGGCGGCGTCACGCGGAGTGTCCACGGCCCAGGTGGCGCTTGCCTGGCTGCTGCACAAGCCGGGAGTCACCGCTCCGATCGTCGGCGCCACCAAGGTTGAGCATCTGGAGGATGCGCTGGCGGGAGAGCAGCTGACGCTCAGCGCCGAGGAAATCGAGCGGCTGGAAGAGCTCTACCAACCGCACGCGATCGCCGGCCACCAGTAGCCGGCACGCCCAGGGTCCCGGGCCGCGCCCGCACGCTGACCAGCGCGGCCGACATGTAGCGCAGCGGCACCGTGTAGACGCCGGCGTGCGGAGCCACCACCTGGGAGACCGGGGTGCCGCGCCAGCGGGCATCGGTACCGAGCCAGCGACCGGCCAGCGTGACCCCGGACTCCGCCCGCGCCGACGGCGCGAGCATGCGCTGGACGGTCGCACCGCCGGTCGCCGGCAGCCGCAGCGAGACCCGGGCTGGGCGGGTGCCCTTGTCGATGAGGAGGACGTGGAGGCCGTCGGTGCCCGTGCGCACCGCATACGCCCGCAGGTTGACGCCGGCCCGCTCCCGCGTCACCGATGACACGACGCGCGCCTGGGGGCCGAGGGTCCGCGCGAACAGGATCAGCCCGTAGAGGAGCGGTCGCGCGCCGAGTCCCCCGGGGGTGAGGGTGAACGGGGCGTTGATCGTGTCGGCGCGGACATGCAGGTTGACGCCGTCGATCCCGGCCTGCAGCAGGGCAAACAGGGCATCAGGCGCCCACAGCGCGGTGGCGAACGTGTTGCTCATCCCGGCCCGGCCGCCGCAGTTGATTGAGTTCAGCTCGGTCAGTCGCACGGGCAGTCCCGCATCGTGGGCGGCCTCGATGACCGGTCGCAGGCCGGCGGCCATCCCGGTGGCCAGCTGGGGACTGAGCAGGCGCCCAATTGACGGGGCGACCGACGGCGGGTGATGGAGGCAGCCGGACAGCGGATACCGGTGGATGGTGACCATTGAAAGCGCGCGGTGGGCGCCGGCGATCAGCGCCGGCACCCACGGGGCGTGAGCCACCGGAAGCGCCAGTGCCGGTCCGGCGAGCCGGGCCTGGGGCGCCACCTGGCGCAAAGCCCGCGCGTAGGTCAAGAAGTCCCGGATGTAGTCACGGGGCGTGAGCGCGTACGGAACCGTCCGGCCCAGGTACGGCCGGCCGGCGGTGATCGCCATCCAGTCGGCGTGGCTGTAGATGTCCGGCTCATTGCCGATCTCGAAGGCGAGGATGCTCCCCCGCGGCAGCCCCGCCTCCGCTGCCTGCGCCCACTGGCTGGCGGTCGCCGGGGAATCGGTGATGAGGTTGAGGTCGACGATCAGCCGGATCCCCAGCTCCCGTACGAGGTCCGTTGTCTGCGTGAGCTCACGGGGCTGGATGGAGAAGGCCCATGGCGGCATCCGCAGCCCACGCGGGTCCCAGAACGAGTGATCGGCCGAGTCGCCCCCGATGCGCAGGATCATCCGGCCGTTGCCGGCGGGATGGATGAGCGACAGGACACGCTCGAGCGCCGGCATGTGCTGAAACCACTGCGGCAGCGACCAGTACTCGGTTGAGAGACCCAAAAACGAGCGCGGGACCGCCCTCATCGGCGCCCGGGCGCCGACGGTCAGCTCCACCGCCGCGGGGCGGGTCGCGCGGCGCGAATGATGGGAGCGTCCGCTGTGCCTCGCGCCCGCGGCGACCAGCGGCTGTGAGCTTCCCGCGGCGTACGCGGCCGCGGCCGCCGCGAGCACGGCCACAAGCGCGCCCGCCAGCGCCCGGCGCCACGCGCGGCCGCGCGGGCCGGGCCGCAGTCGGCGACTCATGGCCGGCAGCTACGCGGGGACGGGCGGCGGATCATCAACGTCAGTATCGACGCCCCACGGATGAGCCGACAGGTGGTGCAACGCGGCGCCAACACCGTGCACATAACGGACACACAGTGATCGGTGCCGCGCCCGTGTAGGGGCCGGGGCGAGGGGGGTAGGGTAGGCGCCATGCCTGCATCCGCCACCCCCGCGCGCCCGTCCAACCGCGTCCTGGTCCTGTTTGGCGCCACCGGCGACCTGGCCAAGCGCAAGCTGTTCCCGGGGTTCTTTCACCTGTTCCGCGAGGGCCTGATGCCTGAGGACTTCAGGATCATCGGCTCCGGGCGTCACTCGCCCGGCAGCGACGACGAGTTTCGCGAGACGGTCCGGCGGGCGCTGGAGGATCACGGGCGCGGACAGGTGGACGAGCAGTGGTCCGAGTTCGCCTCGCGGATCAGCTTTGTCGTCTCCAGCGCCGACGACGGCGACGACCTGGCCCGGGCGGTGAGCGCGGCCGAAGAGGAGATCGACGCCGACGGCGAGCGACTGGTGTACCTGTCGGTCCCGCCCCGGGCGATGCGCGACATGGTGACGATGCTCGGCCGGACCGGGATCGCCGAGAACTGCTCGCTCGTCGTCGAGAAGCCATTCGGCCACGACGTGGAGAGCGCCCGGGAGCTCAATGCGGCGCTGCACGACGTGATCGACGAGGAGTCGATCTACCGCATTGACCACTTCCTGGGCAAGGAGGCGGCGCAGAACATCCTCGCCCTGAGGTTTGCCAACGGGATGTTTGAGCCGATCTGGAGCCGCGATCACATCTCCTACGTGCAGATCGATGTCCCTGAGGCCATCGACATCCAGGGACGCGCCGCCTTCTACGAGGAGACGGGAGCCTTCCGCGACATGGTCGTCACCCACCTGCTCCAGATCCTGGGGATCGTCGCCCTTGAGCCTCCATCCCGCATCGACGCCGAGGCGCTGCACATCGAGCGCACCAAGCTCTTTGACGCGCTTCGCCCGCTCGATCGCGGGCGGGTGGTCTTCGGCCAGTACGACGGATACCGCGATGAGAAGGACGTCGCCGCCGATTCGTCGGTGGAGACGTTCGCCGCGCTGGAGGTGTACGTCGACACGTGGCGGTGGAGCGGGGTCCCGTTCTATCTGCGCACCGGCAAGTCGCTGGCCGAGGGGCGCCGAACCGTCACGATCGGCTTTCGGGAGGCGCCGTTGCGGATCTTCCCCAATCAGGACCTGGGTCGCGGCATGCGGCCCTCCGAACTGATCTTTGAGCTCTCAGACGATCCCAAGGTGACGATCGAGGTTCAGGCGAAGGTGCCGGGACCGGTCATCGATCTCGGCCGCGCGGCACTTCATCTCGACGTGCAGCAGGCGTTCGGCGGCGCTGACGGGCTGGAGGCCTATGAGCGGCTGCTGCACGACGTGATGCTCCGAGAGCGACTGCTGTTCACCCGGGCTGAGCAGATCGAGCGACTGTGGGAGGTGTGCGCTCCGGTGCTTGAGCAGCCGCCGGCGCCGCAGCCCTACGCGACGGGCTCCTGGGGGCCGGACGCGGCCCTCACACTTCCGTGCGGCCCCGGATGGCGGCTGCCGGACGGCAACGGCGCCGCCGCCTGAGGACACGGCTACTGGGGCGCGCCCGTCCAGGCGGCCGTCCGCTCCCACAGCTCCGCGGCCAGCTCCGGTGTCGCCGCGGCGCCCGGCGGCTTGCGGCGGCAATCGGCGTAGTAGCCGCCGCTCTCCGAGGCCAGCTCCGGGGAGGTGGCGCAGTACACCGAGGTGTGCGCGCCCTGCTCCGGGGAGATCATCCGGCGGGTCATGAGCGGGCGGACCGGCCACGGGACGCGGCGCCAGATGTCCGAGGCCACGACGCCGGGATGAAGTGCGTAGGTGGTCACGCCCGTTCCCTGAAGGCGCCGGGCCAGTTCCTGGGCGTGCAGGACGTTGGCGAGCTTGGAGACCCCGTACTCGCGCATGCCGGTCAGTGACCGCGTGGAGCGACGGACGGCGGCGAAGTCGATGCCGCCGGCACCGTAGTGCGCGTCGGAGGCGACGTTGACGATGCGGGACGGCGCGCCGGCGCGCAGACGGTCCAGCAGGAGCGCGGTCAGCAGGAACGGACCGACGTGGTTGGTGCCGAAGGCCAGCTCAAAGCCGTCGGCGGTGAGCCCCCGCCGGCCGGCCAGCCCGGCGTTGTTGATGAGGACATGCAGCGGCCGGTCACCGGCGAGGACGGTCTGCGCGCAGGCGCGCACCGAGCTCAGATCGCCGAGGTCAAGCCCGACGAAGCTCAGACGGTCGCTTCCGGTGGCGGCGGCGATCTGGGCGATCGCGGCCCGGGTGCGCTCCTCGGATCGGCCGGCGAGGATGAGCGTGGCTCCCCGGGCGGCGAGCGCCGCGGCGGTGGCGCGGCCGATACCGGTGCTGGCGCCGGTGATGAGAACGGTGCGGCCGTCAAGGTCTCCCATCACCGCCTCGGCAGCCACTCGTCACGGCACGGCGTCTCGACGTCATCGGCGATCCGGGCGTACGCCTGGCCGGGATCGGTCGTGCGCCGGTTGACGCCGGCGCGGTGCCGCTGCGCGAGCTCGGACACCGGATAGACGGTGTCGTCTGACAGGCGGCTGCCGACGGCGAGGATCGCGCACGGGCCGTCGCCGGCGCCGACGAAGACGTGCTCGGTCCACGGCGGACAGTGCACGAAGTCCCAGGCCTGCAGCCGCCGCTCCTGGCCCTCGATGAGGAGCAGGCATTCGCCGTGGAGCACGAGGAAATCCTCCTGCTCGTTCTCGGCGTGGTAGTAGCACGCCGGCTGCCCCGGCTCGACGACGCCGATGTTGATGCCGAGCGTGGGGAACCGGTCCTCGCCCTCAAACCGCGTGTAGGCGCCGAACTCGCCGGTCAGCCAGCGCGCGTCGCGGGCGTTGAGGACGAACCAGCCGGGGCCCTCCGGAACCAGCCCGCCGGGCGTTTGGCGCAGTGGGGCCTCCTCCGGCATGGCGGGATTATCACCGCCCCGGGGGTCTTCGGCCAGTCCGAAGGTGCACCACCCGGCCGTGTCTAGGATCCTGCGCCATGACCCTGATCAGCGAGATTCTCGCCCGGCGGATGCGCCTGCCGCGGCCTGAGACCCGCGACGTCATCTGCGAGCGGGACCTCCGGGTCGGCATGGACGACGGTGCGGTGTTGCTGGCGGACCGGTGGGTGGCGCGCTCGGCTGCGGGCGCGCGCCAGCCGACGGTGCTGGTGCGCTCGCCCTACGGGCGGCGCCAGCTGGTGGGGGTGCTGTTCGGGCGTCTGCTCGCGGAGCGCGGTCTGCAGGTCGTCATCCAAAGCGTGCGCGGCACGTTTGGTTCCGCAGGCGAGTTCAGCCCGTTCGATGAGCACGCCGACGGGCTGGCCACGGTGCGCTGGCTGCGGACGCAGCCGTGGCACTCCGGCCGGATCGGCACGATCGGCCCCAGCTATCTCGGCTTTGTCCAATGGGCGATCGCCGCGGACGCCGGCGCGGACCTGGCGGCGATGTCGATCCACGTCAGCGCCTCGCAGTTCCACGGCCAGACCTACGCCGGACGCAGCGTCTCGCTGGAGAACGTCGCCTCCTGGATGGTGATCATCGCTGCCCAGGAACGGCGCTTTGGGCTGTTCGCCATGGGACGCGCGCTCCGGGGCCTGCCCCCGCTGCTCGCGCAACTGCCTCTGGCCGACCTCGACGAGCGCGCCACCGGGGGCGCGGTCACGTGGTACCGGGAGGCGTTCGCCAGTCCCCGCCGGGAGGACCCGTACTGGACCCAGCGCGACTTCTCGAAAACGGTCGCCAACATCACCGCGCCGGTGCAGTTTGTGGGGGGCTGGTACGACATCCTGCTGCCGTGGATGCTGGAGGACTTCGAGGCGCTGCAGGCCGCCGGGCGCGGGCCGCAGCTGCTCATCGGCCCCTGGAGCCACACCGCCCCGCAGCTGGCAGGAACGGCCGAGCGCGAGGGACTGGCCTGGCTGCGCGCCCATCTGCTGGGTGATGACCGGCTTCTGCGCCGCAGTCCCGTGCGGCTGTTCGTCACCGGATCCGGGGGCGGGTGGCGCGACCTCGGTACCTGGCCGCCGCCGGAGGTGTCCGAGCGGTGCCTGTACCTGGAGGAGGGACGGCGGCTGCGCGACGACCCGCCGTCCGGCGGGTCCGGGTCCGGCGGGTCCGGGTCCAGCGGGTCAGGGGCCGGCGGGGCCGGCGGGGGCGATGGCTACCGCTACGACCCGGCGGATCCCACGCCGTCCCTGGGCGGCCCGGTGCTCCTCTCCCGGGACCCGGTCGTCGACAACGCGCCGCTTGAGGTCCGGCCGGACGTGCTCGTCTACACCGGCCCGGTGCTGACCGAGCCCCTGGAGGCCATCGGACACGTCCGGGTGGAGCTGTTCCTGCGCGCGAGCCTGCCGTACTTCGATGTGTTCGCCCGCGTGTGTGACGTCGATGGGGCCGGGGTCTCCCGCAACGTCTGCGACGCGCTGACGAGCGTCGATCCGGACGGACAGGAGCAGTTGCCTGACGGCAGCTGGCGGGTGCGGTTCAACCTGTGGCCGATGGGGCATCGGTTCGCCGCCGGTCACCGGGTCCGCCTGCAGGTCTCCTCCGGCGCCCATCCGCGCTACGCGCGCAATCCGGGCACGGGCGCCGACCCGGCGACCGCCACCGCCGACTCGCTGCGGGCGGTCGACGTGGAGGTGCTCCACGACGCGGAGCATCCGTCGGCGCTGGTGCTTCCGGTCATTCCGGCCTCGCGCTAGATCGCCGCGCTCGCCCGGGCGTCAACGGGGGCCCGCCGGGCGTCAACGGGGGCCGGCCGCGGGCGCCCCCAGGTAGTCCGGCACGGTCACGAACGTGTAGCCCCGGGCGCGAATCGCGCGCAGGATGGCCGGCAGGGCGTCGGCATCAAGCGTGGAGTGATCGGTGGGGTTGGCGCCGACGTGCATGAGGATGATCTCGCCCGGTCCGAGATGGCCGAGGGCGCGGGCGATGACGCTGTCCACCGACTGGCCCATCGACGTCCCCATCCATCCGAGGGTGTCGACGGTCCAGCCCACCGCGGCATACCCCAGGTGGTTGACGAGCCGCAGCGTGGCGGCGCTGCTGGCCCCATACGGAAAGCGGAACAGTCTGACCGGCGGACGGCCGGTGGCGCGCGTGATGGCGGCATGGGCGGCGTCGACCTCATGTGAGACACCGGAGGGCGGGAGCTGGAGGAGGTTGGTGTGGTCGAACGTGTGGTTGCCGATCGGATAACGGGCGGCGATCCGGCGCGCCCACTGCGGGTACAGGTCGGCCCAGCGGCCGGTCATGAAGAACGTGGCCGGGGCGTGGGCGCGGGCGAGGGCGGCGAGGATCTTCGGTGCGCCGGCGTTGTCGGCTCCCGCGTCGAACGTGAGCGCGACGACGTGCCGGTGGGTCGGCAGCCGGTCCGGGATCTGGCCGAGGAGCAGGGGAGGGTGGGGGCGGGGCGGCGTCGTCGCGGTGGCGGTGGTCCGGGTCGACACGGTGGTCGTCGTCGAGGCGGGGGTCGTCGTCGAGGATGGGGCCCGGGCCGAGGAGGTGTGGGCGGGGCCGGACCCGCCGCAACCGCTGAGCGCGAGGGCAGCGACGAGGACGGCGGGGAGGACGCGCCCTTTCATGGTGAAGGCGCGACGTGCCGGTAGGTGTCAAGGCCGGCGACGAGCGCGTGGGCGAGGGCGCGCTGCCCGCGCGCGCTGACCAGGAACGCGGCGTCGCCGGGGTTGCTCAGAAACGCCGGCTCCAGGAGGACGCCCGGCATCCGGCTGGGATCGGGCAGCCACGGCCGATCCGCGGGGCCGAGCTCGATGAGGTGGTGGTAGTCGGCAGTCTGCGGGGTGAGCGCGGTTCCGCCCCCGGCGCGGTCCGGGAGCACCCCTCGGTTCTCCGGGGACATGCCGGCGCGGCGGAGCTGCGTGACGACGGCGTGCTGGACCGCCGCGGCCAGCCGGCGGCTGCGAGCGGCGAACGGCCGGCTGGGGCAGTAGAAGGCCTCCGCCCCGCGGGCCGACGGCTGACTGAACGCGTTCATGTGCAGGGCGACCAGGACCGTGGCCCGGGCGGCGTCGGCGCACAGGTTGCGGGCCTCGATCTCCCGCTGGGCGCCGGCGGGCGTCATCACCCGCCCGTGCACATCCCCGGCGCGCAGCCGGGCGACCGTCGTGTCGCCGGTGCGCGACATGACAACGCGGTAACCGTCGCGGCGCAGCAGGGGCAGCGCCCGGCGCGCGATCGCCAGCGTCACCTGCTTCTCGGTGACGATCCGGCCGTCAGCTCGCGCGATCGCCCCGGGGTCCGTTCCCCCGTGGCCGGGATCGAGGAAGACGGTGGCGCCGTTGGGCCGACCCGTGGGCGCGAAGGCAAGACAGGCATCCCGGCGAAATGGGATGGGGCCGCCCCGGCCGACAGGGTCGGCGCTCCCGGCCCCGGCTGCCGCCGCGGCGGCGGGCGCCGGGGGTGGTCGCGACGCTCCGGCAGCGCGGAGGGAGGCGGCCCTGGCGGCGGAGTGGCCGGCGCGGGGGCGCGGTGCGGGCGCGCGACCGATCGCCCACGCCGCCGCGCCCACGGCCGCGATCAGCAGACTCAGGCCCAGCACGGCGCCGAGCACCAGACGCCCGGTGCGGCTGCTCGCCGCTGAGCCCCCCGCTCGGCGAATTGACGTCATATCCCCTGGTTTCCTGCCTGTCGCCCCGTTCCGCGCACGAACGGGATGAGGGAGACATTGTCGCGCCCGCGCCAAGCCGTGGGACCTGACCCTAACCTGACGGCAACCCGTGGGGTCCCGTTCCGTAGGCTGTGGGGCCGATGGCCGATCCGGAGGCGCAGCCGGAGCTGGATGAGCTGCTGGCCGAGCAGCAGCGCTACTACCGTGCCCGCGCGACGACCTACCGGTACGGAGCGCCGGACCCTGGCAGTGAGCCGCAGGCCGAGCAGGTGATCCGGGAGCTCGAGGCCGCCATCGCCGAGCACATCCACGGCGACGTGGCGGAGCTGGCCTGCGGGCCGGGGACGTGGACCGGCATGCTGGCGCGGGCCGCCGACTCAGTTACCGCGCTTGACGGGTCGCCGGAGATGCTCAGGATCGCGGCGGCGACCGAACCCGGTGTCAACGTGCGCTTCGCCGAGGCGGACATCTTCGGCTGGCGGCCCGAGCGCCGGTATGACTGCGTGTTCTTCGGCTTCTGGCTCTCACACGTTCCGGAGGAGCGCTTCGACGCGTTCTGGCAGACGGTCGCCGACGCGCTCACCCCCGGAGGCACCGTCCTGTTCGTCGACGACGGCTACCGCGGCGCCGAGGAGTTGGTGTACGGAACGGACTCCAGCGTGATCGAACGGCGCGGGCACGACGGCAGCGCGTTTCGGATCATCAAGGTGGCGCTGCGCGCCGAACGGCTCGCGCAGCAGCTGACCGGGCTGGGATGGGAGGTGGAGATGTACGACCGTGACCCGTTCGTCTGGGGCATCGCCTCCCGGGGCTCGGCGCCGGCGCCTTCGCCGCCCGGGTCGGCGTAGATCCCCACCAGGCGCCCCGGGGGGTGGGCGGCCCAGCGACGGCAGTGATGAAGGAGGTTTGCGGTGCTGGCGGTGGCGGGGAGCGCCCGTCCTGTTCGAGATCCGGATCGCGTCCGCGGATCTCGAACAGATCGGACGCGGAGCGCGCTCCAGGGCCGAAATCACAGACGCCGAACCGGATTTCGCACAAACCTGATGCTCCCGGCCCCCCGGATGTTCGCTCGGCGAGCGGGGGTACGGCGGTCCCGGCCCTCGCCGTCGGGCGGCTCTGCGGCGGAAGGCGGTCGAAACGGCGTCACCGCGCAGGCCGGCGCGCTGGTCCGCCGCTCTGGGAGAAATCCGGCCGGTTATGTCCCCAGGTGAGCCTTCTAAGTCTGAGGTGCCCGGACACCCCCGCGGCGCCCGGGCACCTCTCATCCCTGCCTCTCCGTCGCCGGGCCGCCCGGCGGGTGGATCGGAAGCCGTGTGTCTGGGGACACAGCGCTCCCTGAAACGCCGCTCGGCGGCAGAACTTGCGCAAACTGCGACGAGGCCGCTCCCGGCGGGCGACGGCGGCGCGCGCCGAGGGCCGGCGGCGGTCAGCGGAAGCGGCAGGCCGGCGCGTTGACGTCAGCGATCGGACAGGGACGGCTGGCGCGCGCCCCCGGGCGCGCGAACGGGCGGGGGAAGACGCGTTACCAGGCCTGAGCGCCGCCGCAATGGGGGCAGTCGACCGACGTCGAGACCAGCGCCTCGAACACGTATCCGCACTGGCACGTGTACATGGCCTGATCCTGGGAGCGGGCGGCTTGACGCCGTCGCTCGGCCGGGGAGATGGCCGTCGTCGTTTCGGTCGGCTCAAGGGACATCGGAGATGCGTCTCCGCGCTCTGCGACACGCCCCAGTCGCCCTTCACGGTGGCGCCGAGACCAAGCGGCGCCGGATTTGCTTCTGGTCAGCACGGTCAGGGGAGTTAACGGCATTTGCCGTGAAAAGGTTTCGCGCACGGGCCAAATAGTCCTGGCGATTAATGGGAAGTTAATGGAGCTTTCGGACGGATTGTCGGCAGGTACAGGGAGAACGTGGAGAGCCCGGCTCCGGGTCCCGCAGCGGCCGCGTGTGTGACAATGGACCGCGGCATGGATCCAAGCCGCAAGCGTGCCATCCGCCTCACCGTCGCCCTGACCGCCGCCCTGCTGCTGGCGTCGGCGCTCGTCTACACCAGCTTCGCCGCCGGGCGCGACGAGCTGACCGCCTCGCAGTTGCTCAAGCGGGGGCGCCCGGGAACGACCTACATCCTGGCGGGAACGGTGCTCGACGGGTCGGTCCGCCGGACCACGTCGGTTCTGTACTTCCGCGTGCGCGACCCCAAGCTCCACGTCTCGGTGCCGGTGCGCTACACAGGAGAGATCCCCAATCCGTTCGCCCAGGGCCGCGCCGTACTCGTGGACGTCACCAAGAGCCGCACCGGCGAGTGGGTCGGCCAGCCCAACTCGCTGACGACGAAGTGCCCCTCCAAGTACAAGGCCGCCTCAGGCTCGTATTGATGGCGGTGGCGGACTGATGGCCGTCGTCGGACGGGTTCTCCTCATCTTGGGGATGATCGTCGCCGTATACGGGGCGTTCGCGTCGATCTACGGCGCGCGCCGCGGCCGGCGCGAGTTCGTCGACTCCGGACGCCGGGCGATGTACGTCCTCGCCGCGATGGCGGCGATCGCCTTCGTCATCCTCGACGTGGCGTTCATCACGTCGAACTTCTCCTACAACATCGTCGCCGGCGGATCGAGCACCACCACCCCGGCGCTGTACCGGGCGGCGGCGATCTGGGCCACCCAGCAGGGGTCGCTGCTGCTGTGGGTCCTGCTGCTCTCATGCTGGTCAAGCCTCGCCCTGTTTTTGACCCGGCGCCGGGTGCGCGAGATCGTCCCGTACGCCCAGGCGGTGCTGTTCGGCCTGGCGTTCTTCTTCACGGGGTTGACGACGCTGTTCGCCAACCCGTTCACCACCACGACGACGCCGCCGGCCGAGGGCGCCGGCCTCGATCCGCTCCTGCGCCACGCGAC
>DASSZQ010000230.1:0-15007 GCA_035702755.1 Solirubrobacteraceae bacterium
GTCCGGCCAGCCCGCTAGTATCTGGCTGAACCGCTCGTTGCGCAGCCGCCGGTTCTCCTCGAACACACGACGGCCCTCGGCGGTCGCGGCCAGGAGCGTCGCGCGCCGGTCCGCGGGGTCGGCCGTGCGCTCCACGTAGCCCAGCTTCACGAGGTGCCCGATCTGCCTGCTGATCGTCGACGGGTCGGAGTGCACCGCTTCGGCGAGCGCTCCGGCCCGCTGCGGTCCGTCCTTCACCAGGTGCACGAGCAGCAGGTAGGTGGCGCGCTCGATCGCGTCCGGGTGCTCCGCCTGGTACTGCGCGCGGGTGCGCTCCAGCAGCCGGACGAGCCGGATCAACGCGGTGGACACCGCGTCGGCCGTGGCGAGCTCGTCCATCACCCCGTCCGCTCGAAGACGGCGGCGAGGCCCTGCCCCCCGCCGATGCACATCGTCTCCAGGCCGTAGCGGGCGCCGCGGCGGCGCAGTTCGCGCACCAGCGTCGTCAGGATCCGGCCCCCGGTCGCGCCGATGGGATGGCCAAGCGAGATGCCGGAGCCGTGGACGTTGACACGGGTCATCCCGTCCGGGAGCTCCCACTCGCGCAGCACGGCCAGCGCCTGGGCGGCGAAGGCCTCGTTGAGCTCGATGAGGTCCATCTGGTCCATCGACAGCCCGGCGCGGTCCAGCGCCCTGGCCGTCGAGGGGACGGGGCCGATGCCCATCGTCTTGGGCGGGACGCCGGCGACCGCCCAGCTCACCAGCCGGGCCATCGGCTGAAGGCCGAGCTCGGCGGCCCGGTCGGCGTGGGTGACGACGCAGACGGCGGCGCCGTCGTTCTGGCCGGAGGCGTTGCCCGCCGTCACCGTGGCCTCCGGGTCCTTGCGCACCATGACCGGGCGCAGCGACCCCAGGCTCTCCAGCGTGGCGTCGGCCCGCGGATGCTCGTCGCGGTCGATGAGGCGCGTGCCGTTCTTGCGCTCCTTGACCTCGACGGGCACGATCTCCTCCGGGAAGACCGACTCCTGGGCGGCGACGGCCCGCTGGTGGGAGCGCAGCGCCAGCTCGTCCTGTTCAGAGCGCGGGATCCGGTACTCGCGGCGGAGGTTCTCGGCGGTCTCGATCATCCCGCCGGGCACCGGGTAGTTCTCGCCGCCGGCGGTGACGCGGCCGCGGACAAGGCGGTCCTCCAGCATGGCGCCGCCGGAGCGCGCGCCCCAGCGCAGCTGGGTGGAGTACAGCTCGGCCTGGCTCATGCTCTCGGCACCGCCGGCGATCACGACGTCGGCCGCGCCGGTCTGGACCATCATTGCCGCATCAATGATCGCCTGCAGCCCGGAGCCGCAGCGGCGGTCGACCTGCAGGCCGGGCACCGCGACGGGCAGCCCGGCGTCAAGCGCGGCCACCCGGCCGAGCGCCGGGGCCTCGCCGTTGGCATAGCCCTGGCCGAGCAGGACGTCGTCGACCTGGTCCGGCGGCAGGCCGGTGCGCTCCAGGACCGCCTTGATGACGGTGGTGGCGAGGACCGTCACCGGCACGTCGCGGAACATCCCGCCAAAGCGTCCCACCGGGGTGCGCAGCGGTTCACAGATGAGGGCCTCGCGCATGGCGCGTGAGCTTATCTGCCGCCCACCGGCGGTGCCGTGCGGGACCGGACGTCAGTCGGAGATGGCGATGTGTCCGGGCTCGGCGGCGACCCGGGCCAGCCACGCCCGGACGGCCGGCAGGGCCTGGAGCGAGAACCCGCCCTCCGGGGCGACGTGCGTGTAGGCGTACAGCGCGATGTCGGCGATGGTGAACCGGTCGGCGACGAGGAAGCGGCGGTCGGTGAGGTGGTCCTCGAGCGCGCGCAGGGCGCGCTCGCCCCCGGTGCGCTTGGCCTGAAGCTCGGCGTCTGAGGGGTGGATGTCGGCGAGCCGCCAGAAGCGCGCGACGGCGATGTTCGGCTCATGGTCGTACTGCTCAAAGAACAGCCACTGGAGCACCTGGGCGCGCTCGAAGCGGTCCTCCGGCAACAGGTCCGTGCCCTCGGCGAAGTAGAAGAGGATCGCGTTTGACTCCGCCAGCGCGCGGCCGTCGTCAAGCACCAGCGTGGGGACGCGCAGCGCCGGGTTGAGCCCGCCGATCACCTGCGGGCGGTCGGAGCGGTCAAAGACGCTCAGCTCCCGGCGCTCGACCGGGAGGCCGAGCCGGGCGAGCAGGAGCCGGACCTTGTAGCAGTTGCCAGAGACGGCGGAGTCGTACAGGAGCATCTACGGCATTTTCCCCATGCCCATGCCCTTCCCGGGCATCGTCGTGCGCTGGGGCGGATAGAAGCGCTCGTCGAGCTTGGCCCGGGGCCGGGCGAGGACCGGGTCGGTCTTCGGCGCGCTGATGGGAGTGCAGCCGAGAAAGTCATCGCAGGCCAGGCCGCCGTTGAGGTCCCGGTTGACGCGCTGGCGCAGCACCGACGGCGTCCAGCCGTTGAAGAAGTCGGCGTGCGAGGTGGTGACCGGGCCGCTGGCCAGGGTCACCCCCTTGCCGTTGTGCATGGGGTACGTGACGTTGAGCACCAGCCGGGGCACGACGATGGGATGGCTGGCCGGGCAGCGAAGCTCGCCCATCATTCGCGGGTCCGGCCGGCTGTAGGCCATGTGCGCGCGGTGGTTGGGGCTGTCGACGCGCCGCCCGTCCCAGCAGTCCGGGAAGGTGACCCGCAGCGTCACGAAGCTCGACGGGCAGGAGGGGATGTGGAGGTTGCCGTCAAGGCTGTGGTCGGTCTGGCAGGTCCAGCGCGCCGTGCCGCGGGGCGCGGTCATGCCCATGCCGCCGCCCGCCACCATGCGCAGACCGGAGGGGAACGGCAGAACCCGGCCGTAGCGGAAGAAGTCCTCGTAGTAGGCCTGCACGTGGACCGCCTTGACCGCGTGGCCGTTGCGGTACAGCGTCGGCGTCCAGTACGCCGAGCGGTCGGCCGCCGGGGTGCAGTTGCCCGGGCTGCGCCGCAGCGATCCGAACGTGGAGAAGGCGTCGGTGGAGCTGTTGCCGTAGAAGTCGTGGGGATGTGACCAGCCGGGCTTTCCGTGGGAGACGATCGGGTCGTTCATGGCGTGGTGGCTGAACGCGCAATCGGCGACGAAGATCCCGTTGGCGCGGGCCGTCATCGGCGCCGCGGCGACGAGCGCCAGCGCGCAGGCGAGCAGGCCGGCCACCAGCAGGACGCGGCGGCCGAGATGGGCAGAGCACGGCAGTAGAGGCATGCAAATCACCAGAGTCGTTCCCCGGACGCGGACCGGGGAACCGTAGTGGGTCGGCACCGCGATCGTGCACGATCCGGTGCAGGGGGACTGCAATAAGGTTGGGAGATGGCCGAGGTCACGCGCTCCGTCGAGTCTCGCGAGGAGGGCGGCGCTGGGGTCGCGCCCGGCCCCGGCCCTGGCGTGCCCGGTCCGCGCGCGCCGAGCGTGCGCACCGGCACCGCGCACCCGGTGGCGGTGCGCGTCATCGCGTTCGTCGTCGGCGGGGCCAGCCTGGGAACCGAGATCGCCGCCGCCCGGCTGCTGGCGCCGTACTTCGGCGCCTCGACGATCATCTGGGCCAACACGATCGCCACCGTGCTCGTCGCCCTGTCGGCCGGCTACTGGCTCGGCGGCAAGCTCGCCGACCGGCGGGCCGACCTGCGCGGCCTGTGCGCCGTCGTGCTGCTGGCGTCGCTGCTGCTGGCGCTCGTCCCGTTCGTCGCCGACCCGTTCCTGAGCCTGTCGGTCAACGCGCTGGGCTCGCTGTCGGTCGGCGGCTTTCTGGGGTCGCTGGTGGCGGTGCTCATCCTGGTCGCCGTTCCGGTGATGCTGCTGGGGGCGGTCGCGCCCTACGCCGGGCGGCTGATGGTGGAGCACGTCGCCGAGACCGGCCGCAAGATCGGCAACCTGTACGCGATCTCCACGGTGGGGTCGCTGGTCGGCACCTTCTTGGCCGCGCTGCTGCTCATCCCCACCATCGGCACCCACCGCACGTTCATCGTCTTCGCCCTGTCGCTGGCGCTGGTGGCGGCCGCCGGGGTGGGCAGGCGCTGGGTGTGGGTGGTGCCGGTTGTCGTCGCCGCCTCGCTGGCGATTCCGCCGGCCGCCGTCGGCGCCGGGGTGGCCGGGGGCCGCGTCATCTTCTCCACCGAGACCGAGTACCAGTACGCCCGCGTGGTGCAGTTCCGCGACGGCGTGCGCTGGCTGCAGCTCAACGAGGGGGTGGCCGTGCACTCGCTGTACCGGCCGGGCACGTATCTCACCGGCGGCTACTGGGACGACTTCCTGGTGCTGCCGTTCGCCGGGGCGCCGGTGTCCGGCGGCGGCCCCGCCCGCCCCCCCGGCCGGATCGCCATCCTCGGCGATGCCGCCGGGACCGTCGCCCGCGCCTACGGCCACTTCTTCCCGGCCACGCGCGTCGACGCCGTCGAGCTCGACGGTGAGCTGACAACGATCGGCCGGCGCTACTTCCATCTCTCCGGCCCGCGGCTGCACCTGTACACCGCCGACGCCCGCCCCTGGCTCGCCGCCAGCCACGCCCGGTATGACTCGATCTTCCTCGACGCCTACCGCCAGCCGTACATCCCGTTCTACCTCATCACCCACCAGTTCTTTGAGCTGGCGCGCTCGCACCTGCGCCCCGGCGGGACGTTCCTGGTCAACGTGGGGCATCTGCCCAACTCCAATGCGCTGGAGCGGGTCGTCTCGGCGACGCTGCGCTCGGCGTTCCCGTACGTGATGCGCGACCGGTTCAGCGCCGACAACTCACTGCTGGTGGCATCGACGCGGCCGGTGTCGGCCGCGCACCTGATGGCGGCGGCCTCCCACCTGCCGCTGGCGCTCCAGGGCCTGGCCGCCGCCGTGTCCGGGCGCATGGGCCCGGCGCTGACCGGCGGCCCGGTCTACACCGACGACTGGGCGCCGGTGGAGTGGCTGACCGACCTGTCGATCGTCCGCTACGCCGAGGGCAACCGCTGATGGGAGGGCGGGAACCCGGTTGGCTCGTGGGGGAGCCCCGCTGGACGCGGCCACCCGCCATCGCTGAACACGCGCGGTGCCGCGACAAACGGCAGTAGTGAAGAAGGGGTTCGCCGGCGGCGGGGGGGGCGATGCGGGCGCGAACCCGCCCGGGAGCGTCACATGCGTTCGAAATCCGAATCGGCGCTGACGGTCTCGAACGCAACTGCCGCTATAGGCCACTGACCGACGAAATCGAAAAGGCGCGATTCGAGTTTCGAACAAACCGGGGGTGCTTTGTCTCGCCCCGGGCACCGCTTCATCGCCGTCGTCGACCGAGACCCCGCCGGGACCGACTCAGAGCCGGCAACTGGTGACGGCCGGCTCCGCGCTGGCGGTGTCGGCCGGGAGCGGCGGGCGCTCCTGGACGACGCGGACCCCGCTCTTGGGGGCGAGCGTGATGACGCGGAACTGGACCTTGGCCGGCTGGTTGTCGGCGGCGTACAGCGCGGCCCGCTCCAGCACGCGGTCCAGGACGACCCGCATCTCGGTCAGGGCGAAGCTCGCGCCCAGGCAGCGGCGGGTGCCGCCGCCGAACGGCAGCCAGGTGTAGGTGTCCGGCGGGTCGGCGCCCAGGAAGCGCTCCGGGTCAAAGCGCTCCGGCTCCGGGTACAGGTCGGCGCGCCGGTGCATCGTGCGGATCGACGGGTTGATCTCCATGCCGACCGGGATCTCGTAGCCGCCGAGCCGGAACGGCCGGTCCTGGACGACGCGGCCGACGCCGGGGATGACCGTGCGGGCGCGCAGCGCCTCCTTGACGACGGCGTCGAGGTAGGCCTCGTCGCGCTCCCGGGCGCGCTTCAGGACGTGCGGCGCGTGCAGGAGCAGGTCAAACAGCCACGCCAGACCGGTGGCCGTCGTCTCATGGCCGGCGAGCAGCAGGGTGAGCAGCTCGTCGCGGACCTCGCGGTCGGTCAGGGCCACGCCCTCCTCGTCGCGGGCCAGCAACAGGGCCGAGAACACGTCGTCGCGCTCGGCGAGATCCGCATCGGCCCGGCGGCGGGCGATCTCGGCGTAGAGCAGCTCATCGACGGCGCGCTGGCGGGCGGCGAACCCCTGGGCGGCCCGGCGGCGGCTGCCGCGCATGATCGCGTTGAGAATGAACATGCCCTGGGGGCGGGCGAGCGGGTCGATCATCGCCCGCACCCGCCGGCGGAACTCGTCGCGAGCCGGTCCGGAGTCAAAGCCGAAGACGGCCTTGAGCATGACGTTGAGCGTGAGCGACTGCATGCTCGGCAGCAGCTCAAAGGCCTCGCCGACCGGCCAGGCGTCGATCTCGGCGTCGGTGCAGGCGCGCATCGTCTGCACCTGGGCGGCCAGCCGCCGGCCGTGGAACGGGGGCAGCAGCAGCTTGCGGTGGCGCAGGTGCTCGGCGCCGTCGAGCAGCAGCACGGAGCGGTCACCGAGGATGGGGCCGAGCAGCGCGTTGGCCTTGCCCGCATGCAGCTGATCATGGGGGCCCTGGAACAGCTCCTTGACGAGGTCCGGGTCAAAGACCATGACGAACCCCTGGTCAAACAGGGTGCCGAGCGTGATGATCCCGCCGTAGCGGCGCCGGCAGGCCTCCAGAAAGCGGGCGCCGCCGAACATGAACCCGGCCGTCTGGAGGATCCGGGGCAGGCGGGGAGCGGGCGGAAGGCCGGGCGCGCCAGGGCGGCCGGGTGCGTCGGTGGCAGGGGCGGGCGCGGTGGCGGTGCTGGTCATGTCTGAGCCTGGAGGGGCTGCTGTGAGCTGCGGGCGCGCGGGTCAAGGTCGGCGAGCGTCAGCGGGTGGGTGGGCGCCCGGTCAAGCACCCGGTGCGAGCGCACCGTCAGGTCGGCGTCGACGTGCAGGAGCTCGCCGGACTCAAGCGCGCGCCAGCCGGGATCGTCGTCCATGCGCTCGGAGGCGATGACCACCGCCGGACAGGTCGCCAGGTCAGCCGAATGGACCTTGATCCGCCGCCGCGAGCTTGCGTGGTGCAGGTGCGCGCTGCCGTCCGGGCCGCCCGCGGCCCGCTCCAGCACGTAGAGGCCGTGGGTCTCCGGGTACCGCAGCGCCCACAGCTGCGAGCCGGAGGTGAGCACGAGGTTGATCGCCAGGACCGGCAGGTTCTCCGCCACCCAGCGGGCGGCGGACGCGATCCCCTCGGTCACGTCGCCGGTGCGGTCGATCTCGGAGGTGATGAGCGCGAAGAAGCGCTCGGAATCGGTGTCGCCGGCGACGAGCGACATGGCGTCGCCGAGGCGGCGCTCCAGCGCACCGAGATCCTCGATCACGCCGTTGTGGGCAAACAGCCGGTCGCGCTGCTCGAACGGATGCGTGTTCTGCGGGCGCAGCGCGCCCGTCGAGGCGTAGCGGACGTGGGCCACGAACGTCCGGGACTCGATCGCCTTCGCCTCGCAGGCGAACTCCCGGTCCTCGTAGGCCGCCAGCGGCTGCTTGGAGACGACCGGGCGCTCCTGGGCGTCGAAGGTCCCCAGGCCGGTGCCGTCCGGCTCGCGGTGGCTCTGGAGGGCGAGCGAGTCCGGGGCCTCCAGCAGCCAGAAGGTGGCGTGGACGCGGCGCGGGCCTCCGCTCAGTCCGAACAGCCGGCACATGGCGCTGACGGTAGCGCGGCGGCACGGGCGGGGACGGAGGCGCGCGTCTGTCAAAGTTATTTCAAGGTCATCTGCGATCGTGGTCCTGTCACCAGAAAGGCAGACCTGACATGAGATTCCTGCGTACAGCCTCCACGAGCCGCCTGCTGGCGACGCTGGCCGGCATCGTCGTCGCGATCGCGGCGGGCACGGCGATCGCCGTCGCGGCCACCAGCAACAGCCCGGTGCCCAGGGCCAAGCCACTGGCCAAGTCCCTGCACGGGGCGCTGACGGCGCGGCCGGTGAACGGGGTCAGCGCCGACATCACGTTCACCAACAACCTGATCAGCTCAAGCAGCTTCACCGGCGGCCCCAAGGATCCGCTCCTGCAGGGCGCCACCGGCCGGCTGTGGTGGTCGAAGTCGACCGGCCTGCGGCTCGAACTGCAGACCGACAACGGCGATTCGCAGGTGGTCGTCAACGGCCGCTCGTTCTGGGTCTCGGACAAGACGTCGCAGACCGTCTATGAGGGGACGCTCCCCGCCGACCATAAGACGGCGAAGTCCAAGGCGGCGAAGTCCAGGACGGCCGGTGTGCCGACGGTGGCCCAGATCCAGTCCGAGCTCAACAAGCTTCTCGGCCATGCGCGGGTCAGCGGGACAAAGACCTCCAACCCGGGTGACATCGCCGGGCAGCCGGCCTACTCGGTCGCGGTCGCGCCCAAGCACGACGGCGGCCTGCTCGGATCGGCGCAGATCGCGTGGGATGCCGTCACCGGGACGCCGCTGAAGCTCGCGGTGTACGCCGCCGGCAACAGCACCCCGGTGCTGCAGTTGGTGGCCGATCACATCTCGTTCGGCTCGGTGCCCAGCTCGTACATCAACATCTCACCGCCGTCCGGGTACAAGGTCGTCAAGATCGCCACGGCGGGTGTCGGAGCCGCCGGTCACGCGGCGCACGGCAAGGGCAGGCACACCGCCGTCACCGGCGTCCGCGCCGTCGCCGGCAAGGTGCCGTTCCGGCTCGTGGCCCCCAGGACGCTCGTCGGCCTGCCCCGGCAGTCCGTGCGGCTGCTCGATTGGGGCGGCACCCCGGCCGCGCTCATCACCTACGGCCAGAACCTCGGCGGCATGGTGATCATCGAGCAGAAGGCCACCGCCGGGGCGAACAGGGGCCCGGCCGGCGGTTCGATGGGCGGGCTGACGCTGCCGACCGTGACGATCAACAACCACTACAGCGGCACCGAGCTGCCGACGGCGCTCGGCACGATCCTCCGGTACACGGCCAACGGGGTCGCCTACACGGTGCTGGGGTCGGTCCCGTCCAGCGCGGCCGAGCACGCGGCGGGGGCCCTCACCCCGTGAGCTCCGGGCCGCAGGCCCCGGGAGTGACGACGGCGGCGGCAGGCGGCACCTCTGCGGTGCCGCCTCCGATCGAGGTGCGCGGGCTGGTCAAGCGCTACGGCGAGCTGACCGCGGTCGACCATGTCGACCTCACCGTTCAGACCGGCGACGTCTACGGCTACCTCGGACCCAACGGGGCGGGCAAGACGACGTCGCTGCGGATGATGCTGGGGCTCATCCGGCCGACCGAGGGCAGCGTGCGCCTGTTCGGCCGCGATCCGATGGAGACGGTGCGGGCGCTGGAGGGCGTCGCCGGGTTCGTCGAGGCGCCGACGTTCTACCCGTATCTCAACGCCCGGCGCAACCTGGAGATGCTCGCCGCCTATGACGGCAACGGCGCCCGCGACCGGATCGACGCGGCGCTGGAGACGGTGGAGCTCACCGACCGCCAGCGCGACCGCGTCGGCGGCTTCTCCCATGGCATGCGTCAGCGGCTGGGGATCGCCGCCGCGCTGCTGCGCGAACCCAAGCTGCTCCTGCTCGACGAGCCGGCCACCGGACTGGACCCGGCGGGGATGCGCGACATGCGCCTGCTCATCCGGCGGCTCGCCGACCAGGGGATGACCGTGCTGCTCTCCAGCCATCTGCTCGCCGAGGTGGAGGAGCTGTGCAACCGCGTGGCCATCGTCCGCCGGGGCCGGATCGTCTACGAGGGCGAGATCGCCGAGCTCAAGCGCGGCGCCGGCACGCGGTACTGGCTGCACACCACCGACGACGCGCGGGCGCTGGCCGTCTGCCGCGCCCAGCCGGGCATCGAGGACGTCCGCACCGACGAACTGGACGGCGCGCACGCCGGGCTGCCGGCGGCCGGCGGCCGGGCCCGCGCCGGCCGGCCGCGGCTGTCGTTCACCGCCGACGAGGCGGCGGTGAGCGCGCTGTCGCAGGCGCTCGTCGAGGCCGGCGCGCTCATCCGCGTCATGGCACCACAGACGGTCACGCTGGAGGACCTGTTCTTCTCGCTCACCGAGGGAGACGAGTCCGCCCACCCGGCCCCGGCGGGTGGGGGGACTCCGTCGGACGCGGCCTCGCCCGCCGAGCCGGCCCCGGCCGCGGAGGCGGCGCGCTGATGCCCGGCGTCGGCACCGTCTACCGCTGGGAGCTGTTCAAGCTCCGCTACCAGAAGCGGACGTATCTGGGGCTGGGGGCATCGATCCTCGTCCCCATCCTGTTCGTGATCGCCATCCGCGTCCAGCACCACAGCGGTCACGGCGGCGACTTCGCGTTCTCGGACTACCTCACCCGCTCCGGCCTCGCCGTGCCGCTCGTCATCCTCCTGTTCGGCGCGGTGTGGATGTTCCCGCTGATCACGGCGCTGGTGGCCGGCGACATCTTCGCCTCCGAGGATCACAACGGGACCCTGAAGACGATCTTCACCCGCTCGCTGGAGCGCTGGCAGCTGTTCTGCGGCAAGGCGCTGGCGGCGAGCACGTACGCGGTCGTCGCCATCCTGCTGTGCGGGACGGTGGCCGTTGTCGCCGGGAGCCTGGAGTCCGGCTTCAACTCCCTGCAGAGCCTGTCCGGGACGATCGTCTCCGCCCCCAAGGCGCTGGAGCTGGTGTACGTCGCGCTGGTCATCTACCTCATCCCCATCGGCGCGATCGTCTGCATCGGCCTGCTGCTCTCGTCGGTGACCCGCAACAGCGCCGCCGCCGTGGTGGGCACGCTGATGATCTCGCTGCTCATCCAGCTCATCGGGATCCTGCCCGGGATGGGCGGCGCCCAGCCGTACCTGCTGTCCACCCAGTTCAACGCCTGGCAGGGGCTGCTGCGCACGCCGATCGACTGGGCGCCGATCATCCAGGCGGTCTGGGTGTGCGCCCTGTATGCCGTCCCGGCGATCGTCGCCGCCTTCCTGGTGTTCATGCGCCGGGACGTCGCCGGCGGCTGAGGGGCGCCCGCGCGGTGCCTGACGGGGAGCCTGAGCGCGTGCTCGTCGTCGACGACGATCCGCCGCTGCAGCGGATGCTCACCCGCTCGCTGTCGGCCGAGGGCTTTGCCGTAACCGTGGCCGGGGACGGGGGCGCGGCGCTGGCCGCGGTGCAGCGCACCGCCCCGGATGTGATCGTGCTCGACGTGGCGCTGCCGGCGCTCGACGGGCTGGCCGTCTGCCGCCGGCTGCGCGCGAAGGGGCTGTCGACGCCCATCCTCATGCTCACCGCCCGGGACGCCGTCGCCGACCGGGTCGCCGGGCTGGAGGCCGGGGCCGACGACTACCTGGTCAAGCCGTTTGCCATCCAGGAGCTGGTGGCGCGGCTGCGCGCGCTGACCCGGCGGGGGCGCACCCCGGAGCCGGTGCTCGCCTACGCCGACCTGACGCTGGACACCTCAGGGCGGGTGGCGACCCGGGGCGGGCGGACGCTGGAGCTCACCGGGCGGGAGGCGGCGCTGCTGGAGCTGCTCCTGCGCGAGGCCGGGCGCGTCGTCAGCCGGGAACGGGCGCTGCGCGAGATCTGGGGCGACTCGGCCGAGCGCAACGTCGTTGACCGCTACGTCACGCGGCTGCGGCGCAAACTGGGCGATCCCCCGCTCATCCGAACCCACCGGGGCGCCGGCTTTGCGCTGCGCGCCTGACGGATGCGGCGGTGTCAGCGCGTGCCGAGCAGGCTGTGGACGCCCTCCTCCGGCATCGGCCGGCTGAACAGGTAGCCCTGGGCGCCGTCGCAGCCGAGATCGCGCAGCGCCGCCAGCTGAGCGTCGGTCTCGACGCCCTCGGCGACGACGCACAGGCCCAGGGCATGGCCCAGCTGCACGGCGGCGCCGATCCCGTCCGTGTCGGCGGTGCCGTCCTGAAGCCGCGAGACGAGCGTCCGGTCGATCTTGAGGATGTGGACGGGCATGCGCTGGAGGTCACGCGTCGACGCCCGGCCGGTGCCGAAATCGTCGATGGCGAGCTGGATGCCCAGCTCGTTGAGCGCCGCGAGCTGGCGGGCGGCCACCTCCGGATCGGCGGCCACGGCCGTCTCCGGCACCTCAAGACACAGGACGCCCGGATCATGGCCGCCCCGGCGGATCGCCGCCGTGAGCCGGTCGAGCAGCCCGGCGTCGTGCAGCTGGCGGGGGGAGAGGTTGACCGAGACCGTCACCTCCGGGCGCGATTCGCGAAACTGCGCCACCTGGTCGAGCGCCTGCTCGAGCACCCAGTCGCCGATGGGGATGATCAACCCGGTGTCCTCGGCGAGGGCCATGAACTGGTCTGGCTCCATCAGCCCCCGCTCCGGGTGGTCCCAGCGCACCAGGGCCTCAAAGCCGACCAGGCCGGTGTGGCCGGCCAGCGAGACGCGCGGCTGGTAGTGCACGCGCAGCTCGCAGCGGTCAAGCGCCTGGCGCAGGGCGGGCTCCAGGTCCGGCCCGGCCACCGGCGTATGGATGGCGGGCTCGCCGAACAGCTCAAACCGGGCTCCGCCGAGCTCCTTGGCGCGGTACATGGCCGTGTCGGCGCGGCGGACGGTCTCCTCAAGCGCCGCCTCCGGGTCACCGACGATGGCGACGCCGATGCTGACCGCGATCGACATCTGGCTGTCGCCGATGGCCAGCGGCTGGCGGGCCGACTCGCTGATGCGCTGCGCGACGAGCGCCGCCTCCTGTTCGCTCTCCAGCCCCTCAAACAGAAACGTGAACTCATCGCCGCCGAACCGGGCCACGGTGTCCATCGGCCGCAGCAGCCGGCCGAAGCGCCCGGCGAGCACGGTGAGCACGAGGTCGCCGGCGGAGTGGCCGTGGGTGTCGTTGATGGCCTTGAAGCCGTCGACATCGAGGAACATGACGACGACGGGCACCCCGGTGCGGCGCGAGCGGTCCAGCGCCACCCGCAGGCGGTCGAGGAACAGGGCCCGGTTGGGCAGCGCGGTCAGCGGGTCATGGAGGGCCTGGAGGGCGAGCGCCGCCTCCGAGCGCTTGCGCTCGATGGCCAGGCGGGCGGCGCGGCCGAGCGCCGCGGCGGTGAGCTCGGACTTGACGAGCACATCCTGGGCGCCGGACCGGACCGCCTCCACGCCGAAGTCCTCATCATCGCGCTCGACGAGCACGATGATCGGCGTATGCGGCGCCGCGCCGCTGAGCTGCTGCACGCTGGCCACCGGCGCCGGATCGCCGGCGAGGTCCAGGAGCACGCAGGTGGCCCCGTGGTCAAGGAGCTCCTGGGTGGCGTCGGCGACGCTGTGAGCCTGGCTGATGATCAGCCCCGCGCTCCACACGGCGCGCAGCATCTCGCTGATCATCATCGTGGCGCGCGGGTCATCCTGCACCAGCAAGACCCGCGCCGGCTTGCCAGCCCCCAGCTCCTGCGGCAACGCGTACCTCCGTGTCGCTTCTGCGCAGACTTCATTGGCAAGTGTGCGCGATTTCGCCAAAAAAACAACCATGACACCCTCTGAAATTCGGACGAAATCCGGAGCGGCGTCCGGTGCGCCTCCCGGGCCGAGAGCCCGTCCGTGGTGGGGCCGGTCGGCGCCGAGGCGGTCCCGCCGGACACCGGGGCTGTCGACGCGGCTGGTGGCGGCCGCGGTGGTCTCGATCCTCGCCGCCGTCCTGCTGTTTGCCGTGGTCACCGTGGTCCTCGTCGACCACCAGCTGCGGTCCTCGCTGGACACCGCGCTGCGCCAGCGCGCCCAGGAGGTGGCCCAGCTGGCCGTCTCGGCGCCGGCGGTTCTCTCAGACCCCGGCTCGCTGGAGAGCCCGGTGTCCGGCCGGCAGATCTCGGTGGAGGTCATCGATGCGCGCTACCGGATCGTCGCCCGCTCGCTCAACCTGGGAGCGGAGGTGCTGCCCGAGGGCCGGCTGGCGCGCGCGGCGGTGGCGCGGGGGCAGACGGGCGCCGCGACGATCGAGCGCGACGGGCGGCCGATGCGCCTGTACGCCGCGCCGATCGCCGATGCCGGCGGGCCGGCGGCGGGGGGTGCCGTCCTGGTCGCCTCCGACACCTCCGACATCGCGCAGACGACGGGTCGCCTCGGCGCCCTCGTCGCCCTCAGCGGCGCCGGCGTCGTGCTGCTGGCCGCGCTGGCCGCGGCGCTGCTCACCCGGCGAGGACTGCGCCCGCTGCGCCTGCTGGCCGAGGCGGCGGGGGAGATAGAGCGCACCGCCGACCCGTCCCGGCGGCTGCCGGAGCCGGCGGCGCCGGACGAGATCGGCCAGCTGACCGGCGTGCTCAACCGCATGCTGGCCTCGCTGGAGCGGGCGCAGGCGAGCGAGCGCCGCTTTCTGGCCGACGCGTCGCATGAGCTGCGCACGCCGGTCACGGCGCTGCTCGGCAACGTCGAGTACGCGGCCCGCCACGGCGCCGATGCCGACGTGCTGGGCGATCTGCGCCACGACGCGGCGCGGCTCGCCCGGCTCGTCGACTCGCTGCTGGCCCTGGAGCGGGCTGGAGCGGCGCGGCCGGGCGGCCAGGATCAGGCGCCGGTGGCGCTGCACGAGCTGGCGCGGGCCGTGGTGGATGCCGACGAGTCCGGGCGGGTGACGCTGGAGCGCGCCGACCCGGTGACGGTGCGGGGGGACGCGGACGCGCTGCGCCGGGCGCTGCTGAACCTGATCGAGAACGGCCTGGTGCACGGGCCGGCGGGCGGGCGGGTGACCGTGGCGGTGGCGCGCACCGGCGACCGGGCGCGGGTGAGCGTCACCGACGAGGGGCCGGGGCCGGACCCGGCGCAGCGCGACCGGCTGTTTGAGCGCTTCTGGCGCGGTGAGGACGCCGCCGACCGCCCGGGCTCCGGGCTGGGGCTGTCGATTGTGGCGGCGATCGCGGCCCAGCACGGGGGCGAGGTGGTCGTCGAGGGGTCGGCGTTCGTCCTGGAGCTGCCGGTTGCGTCGACCGCCCATGGTCCGCGCCCCGGCGGCCCGGGCGATGCCGCCGGGTGACGACAGGGGGGAGGGGGCAAGGCGGGCGGGGGCGGAGCCGGGCGGGCCTCGCCCGCATCCCGGCCCGGTCGCGACCCCCTTCTTCGCCGCTGCCGTTTCTTGCTGCGCCGAGCCCGTTCACCGATGGCGGTGGCCGGGTGCAGCGATCCCCCATCCCCAACGGCCAGCAGCGAACGGCGCGTCGCGCGCCGGCTAT